>JASMLX010000083.1 GCA_030748495.1 Candidatus Poribacteria bacterium
CAGAAATTCCCTGAAGATGACAGCTGTAACTGTCCTCCGGCTCAACATGAAACCTAGTTGTCCCTGAGCACTGACGGCAGAGATCATATTTACGGCGTAGCGGCTTCCTGTGGCGGTGATCACTGGCCTCTCTCCCTTTGCTGCCCAGGTCTGGCCTGTATGGTAGTCTGAGCCT
Source organism: Candidatus Poribacteria bacterium (assembly GCA_030748495.1). GTDB lineage: Bacteria > Poribacteria > WGA-4E > WGA-4E > UBA9662. Next base: position 176 of record JASMLX010000083.1, read on the forward strand.
ATTCCCGACTTATCTGTAAAGTAGATAGTTGCACCGGCCTTTTTAGCCCCTCTCTTAACATTTCTGGATAGAGATCCTCTTTCCATTGAGGCACCAGTTTTTCATCCTGCGGCCAGGCCTGATAGAGTGGTTTTTGTGTGGTCAAGCCGAGGGACTTCATGACTCTACTTAGGGTGTTGATGGAAAGTTTGATCTCGAACTGCTTTTGGATCCGTGTACGGATGACTTTTCAGGTCCAAAGAGCAGATTCGAATCCATCTTGCTGGGGGGTACCGTTGCCGACAGCCTCCGCAATCCACCTCATCTGTTGATCGGATAGTTTTGAAGGGTGTCCAGGGATGGGTTTGGCCAATCGCGCCTTCGGTCCGCCGCAGAGGTAGTTGGCCATCCAGCGGTAGATGGCCTGGCGGTTAATGCCATAGGCTTTGGCCGGCTTGGTTGTACTCTGCCCCCCTGTACGGCCTTGATTGCCTGCATGCGCATAAGCTGGAAGGTGTGGTGATCATACTTGCGTCCATCGTTTTCTGGGTTGCACTTCATGCGCTGGATTATAGTAGATTGAATTATTATAATCTGGCTTTACTTCCCTAAAAGTTAGTAACTGCTGAGGTGGCTCCATCTTTACTATGAGTGTCATCAGACACCACAGAGGCAGCTTCTCAAGCAAACTCCAACCCAATTTGCCCGGCCTATGCCGCACCTGAACCGGTTACCAGCACTCGCTTATCTTTCATTCTGTTATTATTCATTTTTGTCCTTAATTTATATGTTATGTGTTTAAATAACCCCGTTACCGGCCTTGAGCTTTACCGGAATACTACCTTCAATCGGTACTCGTGAGTTATCAAGAAGTTGTTGGTTTTCTGTCTCAGTATTCGGACGAATATGGCTACCCGGTACTACCCACCAAACATCATCTTCATACATAGTGAGGATAAAACCATCATCTATCAATTGTTGTGGATCTACCTGCATTTTTCCCTCCTGGCAAAATTTTATATTTGTTCTGTTTATCTCGAATTTTAAAAGTAGGCTGTGAACAGGTCATATACAGGGGCAATGCTTTCTTAAAGTTTACCACCAGGCAGTGAAGTTGAAAGTCTGCGTCCTGAATACAATTCCAAACAGTGCCCAGAACCCTCCCACGGCAAATTCTCCGACAATCATACCGTAAAAAATGGGCAGTACCCGTTGATGTGCTTTTAATCCCCCAAGCTTTAAGATTAACCATTTGGTTAACCAGACTAAGATAAATAAAGACCAGTAATCCCTCATTCCATATGTACTTGAGACTGCATATCCAGCTGGGTGTAAGGACCACCACAGAAATTTGGTTCGCATAAACATAATGAAAATACCGAACAGAAGGCCATATAAAAAAAACACCACACCTGTGACGTTCGTTGGTTCTGGATGAGACAACCAAAGAGCTAAGCGTGAAAAAGATTCTCTACCGGCCCATGACATCGCTGCTTCACTGTGCCGATAAGTAGAATCCAATATAGCCCAGAAGGCGACAAGCGTGCCAAAGATTGTCGCTACTAGCACGGCAATTAAAAAACGCCGATTATATCCTCTAGCTCTGTCGGCAAGTTTGAAACCTTCCAGTTGATGTGGCATTACATCACTGTAATGAGCCCGTGTTAAAAACCAGAAGAATGGTAAAATGGCTAAGTTTCCTGGACCTAGTTTTCTGGTTCCAAAAGCATTAATAATCAAGTATTCGGGGCCGGCAAAATGCAGGTCGTGGATCGGTGATCCAACTTCAGCCCGAACTCGCGTTACGCCGATGGCAGTCATTAGGTAAATGGCAAAGAATAGTCCCGCTACCCAGAAAGACATTCCCGCCCAGCAACAGAAAAATACCATCAGCAGAAAGCCGATAATACTGCCTAAGACAGCTGTTTTGTATGGTAATGGTTCCGTAATAACTTGGGTATTATCAGAAGATGCTTGGACTAATGACTTAAAAATGGCTAGGATATGTCTTCTAGCCATCCAAACTGCAATGATACACAGGGCAATATAGGCACCTGCGCTTTGTTCGGGAAACTCCGGCCGTTGTTGATGACCTAAGGCACTGCCGACAACAAGCTGAGCTTTCCATAAGAAGAAAAAGGCCCAACAGGAAAAGGTTATATCCAAAGGAATCAGAAAGATGAGGCCAATTAGAAAGGGACGAAGTGTAAACGGCATGTATCCTATAGCATCCCACGGTTTATTGGTAAAAAACACCCCCAGGTTGTATGGAGTAACTCGTAAATATGGAACTTGAGGCAGCAGGAAGTGCAACCCATTAATGATATTTATGATGCCAACAACGGCGCAGCTAATTAGGAATAGTTTGTTTTTGAAGAACCCGGAGTCAGGATTAGCAATTTCATTTGGTAGCTGAGTAATGGGAAACGCTAGCCTTTCTTGGTTCATCCAGTGTTGTCTAAGAATGGTATTGATACAAAGCATAACAAACATTAGCAGGCATATAAACACAGACCAGACAAGAACCGGAACCAACCAGGCATTAAGATGTCTTGCTATATACAGAGAGGATTTGCTGTTGCCTCCCTTAATGTAGCCTTCCAAAGCGTGTGCATCGCTAATGAGCAACCACGTTGGAATATGCTGGCTAAATAACTGTATCCATTCGTTCTCTAGTGTTGATAAACCAAAAGGTGCTGCCATGGTGGCGGGTAGAATCTGTAGCATACTATGTCCAACCAAAGCGGAACTCTGATTCAACATGACGAAAACTGCAATTAATTCTTCTCGATTCAAAGCCAGATTAAAATGTATTTTTCTCAATGGCACATTAACAGCTACTAAAACCAATAAGCTACAGATGGTATTGAAGAAAAGAGAATAGGTCGTTGAATGGGCCGAATAGTAGACCGCTTCCATCTGCATAATCCAGAATGAATTAAATGGGATAAGAAATAGCCCGACTAATATCGCGAACCACCGAATACCAGTTCGTTGGTTCAGAGAATTTTGGGATTGAGTTGGCATAACTAGCTAACGAGTATCTCAGTCTGAGCTGGAATAATATGGGCCTATCTCACACGGAGACAACTTTGTCACAGGAATGCGGAGGTTGGTGGGATTAAAACTGTTTATCATATCCAGATAAAACTTAGAAAAATTATCCTAACACTAGGGCCTGTTAACATTCAGGCCAAGCAGATGACGGTAGACACCAAGTTGAGCATAGACCTAAAGTTACGATCCAGATTTTCATCGCGCTTGGCAAGACGACCAAACTGTTTAATTTTATGGAAGAAACGCTTTACCAGGTTACGGTCTTTGTAGCAGTGATCATCAGACTCTGGTTGTTGGTTGCGATTACTGCCCACTGGTCTGACCACCATCGCTCCCCTGTCTGGGATCATTTGGATCAAATCATTGGCCTCATATGCCTTGTCGGCAATTACCACGTCAGGATCCAAGCCCTAGATCAAGGCAGCAGCCTGGATGATATCGGAATCTTGACCGGCGGTCAAAATAGAACCTAATGGATTGCCTAGCCCATCAACGGCTGAATCAATCTTGGTGGTCAATCCACCAGGCGACCGACCGATGGCTGGAGGTCCCTCTTTTGTTGCACCTGCGCCAGGCTGATCAACTGGAATGATTATGCTATGGAGGAGAAGTTGTTGCCGATCGATATCATCGGAGACCTGTTCCAGCACCAGCAAAGGTTTCCAAACCCCTTTTTGACCCCAACCGGAGCACCGCCTGTAGACACGGTGCCAGTTGCCAAAGGTAGGAAGCAGGTGACGCCAAGGTGACCCCGTCGGTGCAATCCACCGCACAGTTTCAATCAACAATCGGTTGTCCCGGTCGGTCTGGTCAGGGTCACCCTTCTGGCCAGGCAGAAGATCTTTGATGCTTTGCCACTGGTTGTTTGGCAATAGTTTTCTGTTGATATGGTCTTTCCTCCAATAGCCATAGAATACACTAACGATGAATCAATGTTAACAGGCCCTAGAATTAGCCACACCTTGATCTGAATCAGGATTAGCATAAAGATGGTTGGTTTTTCAATGGATACACAATGGGAAGGTTATTTTTCATTTGGCATCAAAAACTCTACAAATCCCCAAAAAACCGATGTGTTTCGAATTCCATCCAAACCACCGTCCGTTTGCAAAAAACAATTATTCTTGCATCTAAATTCACCGCTTGCAATGTGTCTATAGACATATTGTATTTCATTTTTCAACGCGTAAGAAAAAGCTAAATAATAGCGCACCCAAGCATTTTTAGGTTCTAGTTAAACAGTTTTTTCCTGTAGTATTAGCATCATCTACATTAACCGGCTCTGATTAGGCTGTAGCCAAACCAATGTGGGCAGATGACGGTATGGGGATAATCTAGGTTTATGGTTATGCTATTGGTTTCAAGTAGAATTAGAGATGAGGAGCAATTTGAACACGGAGAGCTTTCGGGTCTTACCGAAACGGTAGATTGTAGAACGAACGCTGTCTTGGCCAGGTTGGCACCGGGGTTTGAGCTTAGGCTATAAACGAAAAAGTCTGCATTGGGAGAAGATGGTTTATATTGCTATGCTCTAGCTGATGATCAAACGAATCAAATGACTTTCAAACAGGCTCTTAGCGTATTGACGAAAATATTCGTTGATTTACATTTTTGGATGGTGTTAAAAGTCTCTGCGTTTTCTACCTTCGTCTTCAAGTATAAAAAATAGGATGACAAGTAATAGATATTCTTATAAGTCTTCTTGTAGTGTCGGAGAAATGCTTTATTGTAATTACTGTAACCTTCAATTTTTACCTGAAGCTTGAGCTTGTTTAATGGCAGTAAGAGCTTCATTGTAGAGAGAATTATCAGGATCCAAGAGCAATGCCTGTTTTTTCACTACGCGACAAAATTTAGGAAGTTAAGTTAGCCTGGAATCTATAGCTTCCGGCCAAAGGTGGAAACATTGGAGCAACGGTTGGATTCGGTGGCTTAAGTTAAGCCGAAGATATTGCCAATAGTCTAAGCCATCTCGGAAGATGCTTTTGGCATGGTAGCCATGTTTGTTGATTTTCAACGGTCGCTGTTCCGCTAACCACTTACCCACCAGATGAGCCCAACTCAATGCGATAGCTAAGATGGTTACTAGTTTCTCGATCCGTTTAATATCCGTCAGGTGAGTTGTTTCCAGCTCAAAACCTCGCTTTTTGAGCGCCGACAAATAAGGTTTCACCCCCCAACCAAGGCCATAGATTTCTCAGGCTGAGTCGGCCTATTATCACATCATCAGGGGCTAATTTCACCCCGGCTAAATGAAGTTTATGTCCCGAGAACCAAACCGGGGCGACAATGGTTTTGGCCTGCTTGATGGCTAAGGATTCAAAGGGCCAAAAAACCGGTTTGGCTGGGCCTTGAGTCGAGACTTTGGTGTTCTTTTTGATTCCAATGTAAAAGTGAGTCCCTCTTTTTGTAGCCATCAAAACCAATCACAGCCGATAAATTCCCTGTCCGCAACCACCGCTTTGATTCGCTTTTTGGGTAGGCATTTGAACCGCCGCTCCATTAACTGGATAGGCTCGGTGGTCTTGGAGTTTCCCTTTTTGCCTCTCCGCATCCAAAATAGAGGAAAAGTGGTTGCTCTATAAACCATAGCGGCCATCAGAATATTGATCTGGAGTGGTCCAAATTTCCAGTTGCTCCGATCGATAGCAAGGATAAAATCAGACTGCGGTGGTAACAAAGCCAACACAACTGGGGCTATCTGCCGAAAGGGGATTTCAAATTGTTGATAGAAACGTTGAATCCGTCGATAGTTGGACTGCTGTTTAGCGGTTCCATTCAAGGCGTTAGCCAGCGGGGCTAAATTAACCGTTGTTAACTTGACCGAAGCGAAGATCAATGCCACTAGAAACTTAATCCGGGCTTGGTTCGAGTTCAATGGATGTTGCAATAATTGTTTGTCGGGAGTTATTCTCCATTTTAGGCTTCCAATTAGCTGAGGTCTAACCTTTAATATAACTCACCTGAGAACGTTTCTACATTTTTTCGTCGTGTAGTGAACTTTGGCATATGCTAAGCACTAGTAACATCCAACTAAATGTCCGAATCATACTTTCTCCAAATAGATTAAAGCCCTTGCGACAAAGCCATATCAAGCAGGATATCAGGCAGTTTTAGTGGTCAATTCTTCAACCGCGTGCGCCCAAGCGGATGATTACTGTATTCCTTTTGCTTGGGAGGTTAACTTCGCTTTTCCTGGTAGCAAAAGACCAACACTAGCCCCTCACCACATTTCAATTTATCCACCGTTAGATATTGGATGGTGATTCTTCCTCTAGAGCTAACGGGAAGATCGCCAATCAGCAATTAGAAGTCCTGATACACGACACAAGGGTATAAGTAAATCAACATCTGCCCACCGGTAGCCACCTGCGCGGTTAGCCAGCGCCACTGCGCCTACCAATTCCTCTCCCACTAAAAATGGCAAGCCAAGGTAGGACTTTATCTTGCCATGTCCAAATGGCACTCCCCCGCTTCTAGGGTCATTTTTCGGATTATTGCTCAGCACCGGCGCCTTACTGGTCAAGACCGCACCGTTCAAGGTATCCAAATTATGGAATTGAAGATTGGAGAGTATATCGTGATGTGTGTAATTTGGTTTATAAATATCGATCACAGCATGAGACAAAAGGTAAGGCTGTCCATGCAAGCTATAACATACTTCAGCTAAAAAACCGAATTGACTATCAGACACTTGTAAGATAGAGGGCAGGAGGCCAACCATCGCTGATTCGATGTCTTCAGTTTGGTGGTAGGCCATCATACTTTCCGCCAAAGCAGAAAAGAGTTCTGTCGATGGATGAGGCGGGGGCCAGGTTTCCTGTAGATAGACAGACGCTTGATCGAAAAATGGATTACCACGCTGTTTGGCAATTTGTGAGACCCTTTTTAGTGAGATCGACATGGTTATCTCTGAGTACAATAAGTTGAGGACCTTAACTTGATAAGGCTGATAAGGCGCCAAATTTGAAGATTGCAATGGCTATCAGACGTCATATAATATCATGTTTCCTGCTTATCAAGTGTAACCTCGGTGGTAGAAATTACTTCGGATTCACCGACTTTCTGACATCTATATAATCTCTTACTTGGGTGTGATAGAGGTAAGCGCCGAAGATACGGCGTCACCCATTTCAAACTTGCCACCCCAGTACATGAGTTGCGATTTCACAGCTCATAGTCTAAAATTACCTTGATGGCCTGATCCCGGTGATCGATGAACAACTCGAACCCCTTCTGTATCTCGGTAAAGGGAAGATGGTGGGTGATAAGTGGCGATACGTCCAGCCGCCCTTGTGCTATCATGTCCATGGCCAGTGGGTAGTCATTCTGTGAATCTGGCCCTACAGACCCAATCATCGTCACGTTTTTCCTGAAGAATTCTCCATACTGGAAGGCGTAGACATCCTCATCGGGGACCCCGAAAGCCAATACTGTACCCAGCCGTTTAGCCAGCTTTAAACAGAAGTTCACCGTTTGCTGGTTGTGGCCGACAATTTCCACTACCAGATCGGCCATTCGTCCATCGGTGATCTCCCTCACCGGAGCAACGATATCTCCTCGCTCCGGATTGAGCGTGTGGGTAGCCCGCATTCTCCTGGCCGTGGCCAAGCGGAAATCTACCGTGTCAGTGGCAATGATTGTTTTAGCCCCCAAATTACTCAACATATGCGTCATTAACAGACCCATCGGTCCCTGGCCTAGAATCACTGTATCCTGGTTGAGAATATTACCTAGTTTTCGGACAGCCCAGATCACCGTTCCCAGGGGTTGGGACATCAATATCTGGTCCAAAGGGTCAAAATCGACTAGCTTAACAGCCACATTGTCATGCGAAATATAGTATTCAGCTAAACCACCGATACCCGCAGTGGGTCGTGCCTGAACCAAATCGCCGGTCTTAAACTTGTCCGACTTGGTTTCGGTTACAGTGCCCACACACTCGTGGATAGAGATGCCGATATTCAGCGGATAATCTTTTACCTGTCGTTCCAGAACAAAATGGGGGGAGTCAGACCCACAGATAGCCGTCATACGGGTTTTAACTTTAATTGATCCTACTGGGAAATCTTCCATCTTTGGCGCATCAGTTTCAAATACCTCAATCTGCCGATGCGCGACAACATGTGCAGCTTTCACTTGCTTCTCCTTTTAAAGGCTGTCCCCCTCTGGCACGTATCAAAAACACAGAAAAACGGGTAATAATGAAGCGATAGTCAGCTCAATTAGAAAATTATGCACGACATCGCCGCGACCCAATACTAGGTTGTCAGCAATCTAATTGAGGGCCGACTCTGCGCCGGAGAAATTAGCCAGCTACAGTCGCATCTGAGAGATTATACAGAGATTTCTGTATAATCTCAACTCACCATCGATCACTTCAAGATCTCAGTTTGGAGACGATGAAATCCCAATAATTGCAACTAGACACGGATACAACTATCAAGTGCAACAAATGAATGATGCCCGAAGGGTACCTGATTTGGAGTTTTCATGCCAAGGTACTTTGGAAGGTGGTTATTGAGTTTTTTCCTCACCTATAGTGCTTGCTGATCAGGTTTCTAAGCCTTCATTGTCCGGAATATGAAGGCAAATTGAGCCAGCAGCGACAGCCGGTAGTGAACCACTATGTAGACTGTGCTAAGTTGGTCTCTGATTCAAAAGAAATTCGATATTTCATCCAAGCGCAATTTGAGCTCACCTATTTTAAAAGTAGTGTCACTGCCTTGTTACAACCCCTGCCCCGAACTTAGCTGGTAAGTGCAATTCCAAGTCGGGACAAAAAGAGCGAGCTATTTTAGCACCCGCGCCTTTCAATCTCGGAGAAAGAGGCGCGCTGATGAGAATCTATATCCAGCCCTCCTCAAACGAACGAGGCCAGATTTACGCTCTTTGCCAAGGCAATCATAAGCCTACGGGAATCAGTCGAATCCTGCGACGGCAACAAATTACCATCTGCTAAGAATTGAGACCTAATCAGGGAAAACGTGTTTATTGCTCCAAGTAAGGCAATCGAAACCATTCTCACCTTCAAATTTATTTTGAGATCTGTCGGCAGATCGAATCTTTGATTCGTCAGGACTAGAGCACGTGGTGGACCAGCCTGTGGCTGTCGAAACAGAAAAACAGGCCCGCGGTGAAAAGATCTATCCGTATATTTTCAAAAACAAATCCAAAGAAGGTCACCTTTAGACCTATGTGCGCGGTAGGAAAAAGGTCTAAAAACGTTACGGAATCCATGGCCACCATGGAAGGATCCCCAACAGGGTTTCGATGCCCCATCGTTGACCGGAAACTGAATACCACCATCGTCAGCAAGCACCTCAGGGCACTGGTCTTAGCTACCCAGCGGCAGACCATTGACGAAAGAGTTAAGCAGTCGATCATCACCTTGCTGAGCCCATTGGATCAAAAGCTTACATACTCACTTCAGACAACGGAAAAGAATTTTCCCAACAGCAATGCCTGACCAAAAGCTTGGAGACCAAGTTTTACCCCGTCCGTCCTGATGCTTGATGGGAACGCCGTTGCAACAAAAATATAAAGGGATTGATCAGACAGGACTTCCCAAAAGGACGAAATTTACCGCGACTTCTGATTAACAAATCGCATAGATGAAGAAAAAACTCAATAACCACCTTCCAAAGTGTCTTGGTATGAAAACCCCAAATCAGGTATCCTTCGGGCATCATTCATTTGTTGCACTTGGTAGCTGTATCCGCGAGAAATAAAAAATGGAGGTGTGATTCGATTGGTTAACAGAGCATGATTAAGTTGGTCAAATGGTCACAGATTCGGATATGCGTTATAACGTTGAACGGTTGAAAACCAAATTGTTATGGTTCGCACTACTCATGTTCATTATCTGGTCTGAATTCTTCCCTGTTTCGACTCAGGTAGACAATAAAGCTCACCAAGGCTGGCCTCAATTTCTCGGTCCGTCCCGCGATGGCAAATCGCCTCTGCAAACAGATCCGTCAGCTTGGCAAGAGGGTTTGAGCCTTGTCTGGCGAACGAAAGTCGGAGGTGGCTACGCTAGTCCAACAGTCTTGGATGGACGGGTGTTTATCTTTGACCGCCAGAAGCATCTAGCCCGCTTAATATGTTATCAGGCAGAAACTGGCCAGCCGATATGGGAGTTCAATTATCCTAGCAATTACGAAGACCTGTACGGCTATGACAGTGGCCCTCGCGCTTGTCCACTGGTAGATCAGGAGCGCGTCTATGTTTTCGGTGCCGAGGGAATGCTTCACTGCCTAACGACGGCTGAAGGTAAATTAATTTGGTCGGTGGATACAATCAAGCAGTTTGGCGTGGTGCAAAACTTTTTTGGCACGGGGTCTTCACCTGTAGTGATCGACGAGTTGTTAATCGTTCAAATTGGTGGTTCGTCTCCGGGGGTTGCTCAGAACATACTGCAAGTCAAGGGCAAACTGCTCGGCAACGAGTCCGGGATCGTCGCCTTCAACAAACTGACGGGGCAGGTTGTTTACCAGATATCGGATGAACTGGCCAGCTACGCTAGTCCTGTGTTGGCCACAATCGGTTCTCGAGAATGGGGCTTTGCCTTTATGAGGGGGGGATTGGTTGGTTTTGATCCACTACAAGGCAAAGTAAACTTTCATTTTCCTTGGCGATCAACAAAATTTGAATCTGTTAACGCTGCCAGCCCGGTGGTAATGACAGATAATACTCTCGATGCCAAACTGGTTTTTATCAGCGAATCTTACCAGATCGGTAGCGCGGTTTTGCGCGTTTCTAATGAAGGCCACCGGGTCATCTGGCAGGACTCAAAAGCACGCCGTGACAAATCGATGCTACTCCACTGGAACACCCCAATCCATCACGATGGTTATCTTTACGGTTGCTCAGGACGGCATTCCCAAGGGGCGGAATTGCGGTGTGTCGAGGCGCAGACAGGTAAAGTCATGTGGTCCCACCTCGTTGATGAAAGAGTATCGCTGACTGCAGTCGGTGGCCATATTATTGGTCTGGGAGAATACGGGAACCTATTGCTGGTACGTTCAAATCCAACGGAATTTGAATTACAGGCTTATCAATCGTTATCAGAAACCGTGGGGTTAAAATATCCGGCTTGGGCTTCTCCCGTTGTAGCCTATGGATTTTTGTATCTGCGTGGTCGTGATCACGTTTACTGTTTTGATCTACCACGGCCTGAATCCACGAAGTCTACCAAAAAATAGTGAAGACTGTTAGTTGTATGTCGTTAATTTGCCTCTTTGGGTTGTTAGCCTTTTCTTCTCATCCACTTATATTCTTGGCATCTCCTCACACGCTGATCTAATCTTTCAAAGCTTTTTCTCTAACCCTTCAAGAAAAATGTTATCATCCTACTCATGAATTGTTGCATCTATCTAACTGACTCACATTTTATTTTGAAGACTTTAATGAAAAGACTAGTTTGGTTATTGGTCTCAGCTGTTTTAACAATTCCGGTCTATGCTGGAGACAAAACAAATAAGACGTTGGCAATAGATGATATTTTTCCCTCCGATCGGGTTTTAGAAGTGAAAATTACGGTTGATCCCAAGGATTGGGACACCATTCGCCGCCAAAGTCGAGACTTTGAAACTGCCCTGGCTGATAGGCGACAGTATCATCCCATTGATTCTCCCTACACCTATGTTGAAGCCACTGTTTCTATTGATGGAGTTGTTTTCCCTCGAGTTGGTGTTCGCAAAAAAGGGTTTCTTGGTTCACTCAATTCCAATCGTCCATCTCTTAAAGTCAAACTCAATCATGTGCATAAAACAGGTCAGATTGATGGCTTAACTAATTTGACCTTTAACAATAACCAGCAGGATGTCAGTTTGATCAGCCAGTTTATGGGCTATAGTTTGTTTCGTACCGCTGGCTTACCAGCCCCCCGTTGTGCCTACGCTCAGTTAAGTGTTAATGGTCAAAGCTTAGGTGTTTATTCGCATGTTGAAAGGATACATCGCCCCTTACTGAAACGGGCTTTTGGCAACGACGATGGTGTCTTATACGAGGGCACAGTGGTAGATTTTTTCGAAGGTTGGACCGGAAGTTTCGAAAAAAAACTGGGGAAGGACAAAGTTGGGCGTCAGAAGATAGAACAATTAATCCAAGTACTGAAGCGGAACAGTCAAAGTATCGAAACCGCCATAGGTGAACTGGTTGATTTGAATTCCTTTTATACCTTTTGGTCGATGGAAGGATTACTGGGATTTTGGGATGGATATTCAGGCAACAGCAATAACTTTTTCATCTATCTAAATCCAGAAACAGACAAATTTCACTTTATCCCTTGGGGAACCGATAGTCTGTTCGAAAGATTTAGTCCCATTAGGGACGATAAGAAAGATCCCGTTTCAGTTAAGACCAAGGGTCTGGTAGCTCATAAACTATATCAGTTGGAATCCGGTCGTCATCGTTATGGCCAAGCATTAAAGAGACTACTGGAAGATTACTGGGATGAGAAAACTCTATTAGCAGAAACGAAGAGAATAGAAGCGTTACTCAAACCCCACCTATTAATTAGTCAAAGTTCAGAAGTGGGTTTAGAAGGAGTTGAGGACAAGGTCAGGAAAAGAAAGAAAACCACCAAAAAAGAAAAAGCCAAAGCTGAACCAGAAAAGAGCGAAGGGCATCAATCAGTGGATGAGTTTGTCCAATCGTTGGAAGAGAAAAGAGTATTTATTCGTCAAAGGCGAGTTGAAATAACGGGAGAAATTGCCGATGGAATGCCGAAATGGGATGTCGAGCCTGAGCAACCATTTGTCACCAGCAGTATAGAGAAATTTATGGCTTTTTCCTTTGGTTGCATTAGCGGAGGATGCCTTGGGTCTGTTAGCACCATACTGGTTAGCTGGCTGATTAATCGTTAATCTTTGAAAAATCTCAATTCCCGTCTTACCATCATTACATTTAGCATATATTCCCAGTTGACAGGTATTGTGGCCACACGGAAGGACAGCCAATCAACATTGAACACGCTACCGTGCCACAGGTCATCGTCCGTCTAAACGACCAGATGGCGAACCTCGATTTGTCGGTCAGCTACAAAGAGCCGAAAATTTTCAAAGGGAAAGTCAAGCACACTGCACTAGTTATCGAGAAAACGCTGGCAGAACACGGTGATCGTACCAGTATTTTCTGTTTAGAAGCACTGTTGTTTTTTTACACCCCTTAGCCAGATGAACTGTAAGGCACGCGATACTCGTTGCAGGCAAAGGGCTCATAATGTGACGTCAACATTGGGTTTTGGCTATCATTCGTGCAGCGACTTTGCCGCTATACGGAAATTTGATAATATTGTTCAATTGAATGCTGCTTGACATTAGCACGTATTAAAAGGATTCGGTTTTTCAGCCATGATAAACACCAAGCCTTACCAACCTCAAGGTGTTATTCCCGCTAGCCTGATGCCGTTCGGCCCGGATCTGGAAATTGACCAGATCACCTATAGAAACCACCTTAGGGATTTGGCTTCTGTTGACGGAATCTCTGCCATCACAATTAACGGTCATGCTGCTGAGGTCCATGCCCTAAGCTTGAGCGAGCAAAAGCAGAGCTTGTGTCTGGCTCGGGAAACAGTCGGTCATCAGATGCCACTGATCGTCGGTATCTCTACACCAAGCAGTATAATCGCAGGCCAACTGGCCCGGTTCGCCACAGAAGGTGGCGCTTCGGCATTGCTAGTTTTTCCCCCAGATAGTATGTCTTTAGGTGGACAGCAACGGCCGGAAATGGCCGTCGCCCATTTTGAGCATATTGTCGGTCAGACAAACCTGCCCTTGATCCTATTCCAGTACCCAATCTCCGGTGGTCTCGGTTACCCATTGCCTACTTTGCTGGAATTGTGCCATCGTTTTCCGTCTATTCGGGCCATTAAAGATTGGTGCAACGACCCGGTTCTACATGAACAACATATTCGGGAACTCCACGCTCTAGATCCCCCGGTGGCGGTGTTATCGACGCACAGTGCTTGGCTGCTCAGTTCCTTGGTCTTGGGTTGTGACGGATTATTATCTGGGGCTGGGAGCGTAATTGTGCCTCTGCAGGTGAACATTTGGCAAGCGATTCAGGATAAAAACCTGTCACTCGCCCAAGATATTAGTGATCGATTGTATCACTTAACCAGAGCTTTCTATTGCCATCCTTTACTTGACATGCATAGTCGGATGAAAGAAGCGCTTGTGTTACTCGGTCGGTTGCCAGCAGCCCATGTCCGACCACCACTCGTGCGGTTACCTGTCGAGGAAGTAAAAGATATCGAGCAGCGGTTGGAATTAGCGGGCTTAGGTGAGTAGCGAGCGCCGGTGTACTCTCACCGGGCAGTCTAAATCAATGGCCAGATGAAGAGATCCAAGGTCGTTAGACGTAATGATTTTCTAATAGCACGACAAGATTGTCATACGATTTAATCTTTCAGATTTTACAAATGAAATTTTTTGACCCTGATGAGCACGTAGATATCTATCAGGAGTCACCAAAGGATATTTGAAGTGAATATTTCCCAACTACAGGATAAAGTAGTTTGCCAAGAACAGGAATTGGAGAAGACTCGCCAACAATTAGCCCAAGCTAGTCACGATCCGGCAACCTTCACTACTGAGTTAGCCCAAAGCCGCGCCTATGCCTTTGATCCAACAACCCGCCCGGTGGAAGAAGTAGTGGAGGGGTGTACGAATTCTCTTAGTAGATACGGGTTCTGCGTCATTGAGAACGTAATACCCACTTACGAGGTGCCTGCCATTTGTCAGGAGATTCTAGAGGCGCAGGCAAAGGTCGGCCGCAATATTCGGGCAATTAGAGAGTTAGTCGATTCTGAAGGGTTGAATGACCAAGAATTGCTAGCCAGCGATAAAGTATCGTTGCGACCTGTACGGCGGGTGGGACGTCCCCCCAAACCACCCAATGACATCGTGTGGATGCCGAAATACGCCCGTCATTTGGCCAACCCAGTGGTAACAGCAGTAGCCAGACAGGTGCTAGACGACCACCTGCGCATTGCTCAGTTGCATCCACGTATCATTGCGGCTAGCAGCTCCGACGGCACCCCTGGTGGTTTTGGATCGGTACATCACAGAGGACGAGCAGACACTCGTGAATGGCATACCGATTGGCCCCACGACCTATCGGCTTACGGTAGCGATAACCCTAATGAAAACGTGGGTTGTATCCGCCAACCCTTCCCCGACATCACCATGTGTTTGGTCATGATCTGGTATCTCACCGATGTGGATGAAAACTCGGGTGGTACTTGGGTGGTTCCGGGATCTCACAAAGACAAAAGAAACCCACGAGGTCCATCCGACGAAATTACGGTTTCGGCACCGATCCCGGGAGACATGCAAGTTACAGCTACAGCAGGATCCGTCTATATTCAAGATTCCCGAAGTTGGCACGCGTCGGCCATGCACAACCCCAGCGGTCAGGAACGGGTGGCCGTCGTCAATCGATGGTGTCCCTGGTGGCTATCAGTTGACGATTATGCACCCGGCAGCAGATACAACATGGTCTGCCGGCCAATCTCCCATACGGAGTATTTGGCCTTGCCGACAGAACTGCAACCTCTGATGAGGCATCTTTGCCTCGATGAGCCGGACGCAATCCAACAACCGGTGCTGGATCGGGCCAAAGCAGCATCTCTACGAACACGTTGGGGATTTCGTCAGTTGGAGGAAAATTCGGACAGTCTGACTCAGGCCAACGCGCATATTCGAGTACCTGTCCTGCCGTCAGAACATTGACTCTTTTATTACCTCTTCGATCAATCGTCCATCCGGATCCTCATGACCATGTAAAGGGGCTTTGGTAATTCGATGTCTATGCAGCCCTCAAACATACTAGTCTTTGTTTGTACAGTTCTTTTCCACGTATCGATGACGTCTATCTAGTAGCGGTCTTCCTGGGCCGTCCATCGACACAATGTCTGGATTCGTGTTTGCCCGAAATGGGTCAGGTGATCATTTTCACTGTGTCCCTCGCTGGTCGCTCCCAAGGGTGTCCCTCCCGAGAAGGCTTAATGCCTCCTGCGGTGCATCTCCTCGATATGCTCAGGCGTAACAGGTGTTACCCTTGCAGTTAAGGATGGTCAGTTGACCCTTCGTGGTCCGGTCTAAGTAGGAGTTTGCTAAAGCCAAATGGGCCGATCCGGCTGTTTCCATTTTCACCGTAGGCAGCTATACTGCCGGCCATGAGCGGCAAAGAGCAGTTCCTCGCAGCGCGCTTTTTGATAAACATAGGAGAATTTCTGTCAGGCTAAAATATCGTGCAAAAGATTCCCATGTACATCAGTCAGACGGAAATGCCGACCTTGATACTTGAAAGTTAGTTGTTCATGGTCAATACCTAACAAGTGGAGTAGGGTTGCTTGAAAGTCGTACACATGAACAGGGTTTTGAGCAATATTGTAACTGTAAGGATCGGTTTCTCCGTAGGTTATCCCAGGCTTAATCCCACCACCGGCTAACCAAACAGTAAAACACCGTGGATGGTGATCACGACCATAATCGGTGGGAGTCAATTTTCCTTGACAGTAGCTTGTACGTCCAAATTCTCCTCCCCAGATAACCAGTGTGTCTTCAAGCATTCCACGCTGTTTCAAATCAGCAACCAAAGCCGCAGAAGCTTGGTCAGTCTCTTGGCATTGTCGGCGAATACCATTGGGTAATCCCCCGTGTTGGTCCCACCCCTGATGATAGAGTTGGATAAAGCGAACGTCCCGCTCAGCTAATCGTCGGGCTAAAAGGCAGTTGGCGGCAAATGTACCTGGGTTTCGTGAATCAGGCCCATACATGTCAAAGATATAATCTGGTTCCTCAGATAAATCCATAACTTCTGGAACCGAGGTCTGCATGCGATAAGCCATTTCATATTGAGCCATCCGAGTGTGAATCTCCGGATCAACCTCACGATCATACTGCATTTGATGCAGATCATGGAGACGATCCAGCATTAAACGGCGACAGGTTGGCGATACACCATCAGGATTGGTTAAATAAAGTACTGGGTCTTTACCAGCCCTAAACTGAATTCCCTGAAATTTTGAAGGTAAGAACCCGCTCCCCCAGAGTCGGGCATAGAGTGGTTGACCACCTTTGTCTTTAGTAACAAGAACACAGAAATCCGGCAGATTCTTGTTCATGCTTCCTAGACCATAGCTAATCCATGCTCCCATTGAAGGACGACCAGAAATTTGAGATCCAGTTTGAAAGAAGGTAATTGCGGGATCGTGATTGATCGCTTCGGTATGCATCGATTTGATAAAGCAGAGGTCATCTGCGATCTCCGAGGTATGGGGAAGTAAATCGCTGATCCAAGCACCAGATTGTCCATGTTGCTTAAATTTAAAAGCCGTACCTGCTAGTGGAAGTGTTGCTTGATTAGCTGACATCCCTGTTAACCTTTGGCCTTGTCGAACCGAGTCGGGCAGTTCTTCCGCTTGTTTTTGATTTAGCAGCGGTTTGTAATCAAACAGATCTATCTGCGACGGCCCTCCGCTTTGAAACAGGTAGATGATACGTTTAGCTTTAGGCACAAAATGCTGGATGCTGTTAGTAACCTGACCTGTGATTTTTTCGGTAGTAGCATTCGTCCTGGCAGGTAAAAGTTGAGATAAAGCAAGGCTACCAAGCCCAATTCCTGTTTTGGACAAAAACGCTCTTCGGGTCGTTTCAATAGGATCTAGCATAACCTTTTTCTCTCCAGTAATCTTTTATTTAAGAGTAATGTTAAGTTTTCAGCTGGACCGGTTGCCCCGATTCAGCACTTTTTAAAATGGCTTCCATCATTTGCTGGACAATAAGTCCATGTTTGAGTGGTGCTTTACAGGTAACACCGTCCAAAACACATTCGATAAAATGTGATGCTACCCGTTCAAATGGTAGCAACTGCTTTTCAACTTCAGGTGTTAGATCCTGCGGTTTATTATCTACCATACGATAGATAGTAAGTGGGTTGGTTTTTGCTCCGGCATCCGTTCCGAAGAGTTCAATTTGGAGCTCGTTAGGATGATGTGCGGCCCAGAAGCTCTCGATTTGAATGCTAACTCCATCTTCAAACATAATAAAACCAGTGCCGTAATCATCAACTGCAAACTGTTGATAAATAGCTTTTTCAGGAGGCGGCCCGTTATATCCAAGTCCGCGAGGGCCAAACTTAGCACCTGCGGTCCCCAGAGCGTAAATCGGTTTGGGGGTACCCAAGAGCCACCACGAGGTGTCAAGTACGTGAACTCCCATATCTCGAAATGCCCCACCGCCCGCCTGAATGAAATTCAGGCGCAGTTGATCTTTCCCTCGCCAAATTGGTATGCCGTTTCTGCGAAAACTCCGTGCTTTGGCATAGTAGAGTTCCCCAAAATAGCCATCCTGACCCAATTGGCCGAGATGTTGACAATCATCGCCGAACCGATGTCCCAAGGACATCATGTTGACGACTCCACTGGCCTCTGCTTCTTCTACCAGTTGTTGTGCTGCTTCTTCGGAATCTGCCAGTGGTTTTGTCGTCATCACGTGTTTTCCATTGCGGATAACCTCTAGACCAACAGGCACATGCCATTGATTTGGTGTTCCGACAAAGACTGCATCTATGTCCGGGTCTTGACATATTACTTTGTAATCGGTGTAATACTTAACTGGATTCGGCAGGTCTGAGGCGAAATCTTTCATTCTATCCTCAGCTAGGTCACAGAGAGCCACAATTTCACCGCGTGGATCAGCAGAAAGCGCTTTTCCATTAGGTCTACCAATTCCCATGCCTACGATTGCAATTCTGACTTTTTCCATATTTATTCAGATCCAGTTTTAACAACGAAAAAGGCTATAAGAGAACACCCAAGTTGCTAATGTCTTTCAATTCGCAGCTGAACGTTACATTAGAGATTCTAGCTAGCAAATCCTGAAGATATTGTATGGCATCACGAATCCCGGTTGTTGAATCAAGGTCTGGCTCTTTAGGAACAGACCTTTCAATGCATAATGGCCCTTGATAATCCGCATCTTTGAGAATTTTGAGGCTTGTCTTCAGATTGTACGATCTCATATCTCCATTTGCCTGATAGTCCCATGACTGTTGTCCATCTGAGCTATGATTGAACACTTTCACGTGGCATGAAAATGCACGGGGCGCCAAGACTTTCATCCCATCTTCCGAATCATCAGGCAAGAAATTCGCTGTGTCAGGACAAGCCCGAAACCAGTCCGAATCGAGGTGTGCTAAGTTTTTAGATAGTCCGTTGGAATGAGCAGAAAGTCCTCCGTGATTCTCCATCAGGAGTCTCACTCCGGCTTGTTGACCAACGTCAGCTAACTCTTGATAGGCATCAACAACACGGTTAAGAGCATCAGAGTCATAAGCATGCCCAGTGTTGATTCGGATAGCGGGCGAATTTACAGCAGATGCTGTGTAAAACCACTGCTTTAAGCTCTCAATATCAGTTCGTCGAATCGAAGGATCTGTGCCAGCCAAGTTCCCCATATCAACTGCAATATTTCGTACGGAAAGACTTGGACTTCCAGAGCTCTACGCAACTCATTGAGGTATTGTGCCTTTTGGCTGTCAAAAAAGGCAGAACAGAGTTCTACTGTTTTAATGCCGTGAGAGGCACATACAGAGGGGAAGTCTAGAAGTGTGAGTGTTTTGTCGTGAAGGATTTGACGAGAATAAAGCCAACCGGCAATCCCAATTTCGTTTTGCATCCTGTACTCCTGTTTGAGGTGAATCTAAATGTCTGCTAACGTTTGGTAATTGTGTCATCAAAGTTCAACATAGTGCTAGCCACAATTGTTGCTGTAGCTGCTTGAGTGGAAGAAAAAGATGAGTCATGTTCTTTAGCACCAATGGCCAGCAACTTTTCAGCCTGACCCGGATGATCTTCAAAAATCTTCTGCTGCTCTCGGTAAAGTTTTTTCAGTATTTCAATCTCTTTTTCAGTTGGGTAGCGCCCAGTCGTTAAACGAAAAACAAACTGAATCTGTTCTGGTAGAGTTTTCCCCCCTTCTTTTAGCATCCGTTGACCAAGAAAACGTGAGGCCTCGACAAATTGCGTGTCGTTTAGGAGCAAAAGTGCCTGCATAGGTGTGTTGGTTTCTCTTCGTTTAACAACACAAACATCACGTTTAGCCGCATCAAAAATCATCATTGAAGGTGGTGGTGAGGTCCGTTTCCAAAAAGTATACAGGCTTCTTCGGTAAAGTCCTTCACCTTTATCGTACTCATATGTCCTACCCGATTTTTCTTTCCATAATCCAGCAGGTTGATAAGGTTTTACACTCGATCCACCAACTTTATCAACTAACAGACCACTTATATATAACGCATTATCTCGGATCATTTCAGCGGTTAACCGGGCTTTAGGACCACGTGCAAATAAGCGATTTTCTGGATCTCTTTCTAAAAGTTCGAGTGCAGGAACAGACGATTGGCGATAAGTGGCTGACATAACAATCAGTTTAATTATTTCCTTTTGATTCCAATTAGATTTGATGAATCTCTTTGCTAACCAGTCCAGTAATAGTGGGTGAGATGGTCGTTTGCCTTGACTACCGAAGTCTTCAGGTGTAGAAACGATTCCCTTATTGAAAAATATTTGCCAGTAACGGTTAACTGCTACACGTGCAGTCAAGGGATTCTTAGGATTTATCAACCATCTGGCAAGTCCTAAACGGTTCTTTGGAGTATCCTCCGGAAAAGGGAGAATGCTGGCTGGAGTATCAGGAAAAACCTGTTTCCCACGATCATCATAAGCACCACGTTTCAGCACATAAGTCGGACGCTGTCTCGATAATTCGACCATGGTCATAATCTCTGAAACAGAATCGATAGCTTTGTTATGTTCACTTCTCCGTTTCATCAACTTGGCTAATTGGTTCTGATAAATTTCATCATGGTTAGCCAGATAATATTGATAATAGTAGGACTCCTGTATTTCTTGGTTGTGAATAAGGTCTTTCAAAACTACGTCCAATGTCTCTTGGCTGTGAAGACAAGTAATTTCAAGAGGTGTTAGACAACGATCAAAAACCTGAAATTCGTCAACTGAACCATTTTTAAAACCTCGGTCTCGAAACCGCTGACCGATGGTTAAATGAATTTCTCCACCACCTATAATAGTCTTGTAAAGATTATCCCTTACAATTTGAGTGTCGGCAATCGTACCGTTTTGGTAGAGTCGAAGTCCGTTACCACGGCTAGACCCATCATAAGTAACAACAACATGGATCCAAGTACCTGTAGGTATCTGCCGCTTAGTGCGAACCCTAATGGCGTTTCCCGGCCAGAAATGGATCAAAGACGCACTAAGCTTGCCGTCTTCAATCAACAATTGGTACCCACGACTGCCGGCATCTGTCCATGAACGGGATCGATGGAAGACTACCGACCTGTCCTTGTAATTCGGTGTTCGTATCCATAACGCAATTGAAAACGGATTAGCACGGTCAAAGACGCCAACATTCTTGAAAACAGCGCTATTCTCACCATTAAGTTGTAACCCTTTTCCACGATGACTAGAAATAACCTTTGGGTTATCATGAATCGTTCCCGGTTTCTCTGCATCAGCTTGGTTAGGTATGTGATTTTCTTCAATATCATCAAAAGAATAATTGCCAGATATCCCCTGAATTTTAGCTGTTTCGGGAGGATCCTGCATCCATTCGGTGAATATACCTTTTCTTTGGGAAACTAAGTCTTCAAGCGTGCTCTCGGCCTCGATAACCTGCTGCTCTAATTCGGTCAATTCGTCTTCAGTCGCAGAATCGGTCAACAAAAGAGTTGGAGTAGGAACAGCTTTTGTGAAATGCGAGTAGAGCCCACTTTCATCAATATTATTAAAGAAAGCTGATAGGCTATAATAATCCTGTTGAGAAATTGGATCGTATTTATGATTATGGCATTGGGCACACTCGATAGTCAACCCCAGAAAAGATGTCCCAAAAGTATGTGTCCGGTCAGAAACATATTCGACGCGATATTCTTCTTCAACACTTCCACCTTCGTTTGTTTGTCGATGAAGGCGATTAAAAGCCGTGGCTAGTTTCTGCTCTCGGGTCGGTTCAGGTAATAAATCACCCGCTAGTTGCCAAGTGACAAATTGGTCATAAGGCAGATTGCTGTTAAAAGCTTTGATCACCCAATCTCTCCAAGGTGACATGTCCCGATGGACGTCACTTTGATACCCATAGGAGTCAGCATAACGTGAAAGATCGAGCCAGATTGACGCCATTCTTTCTCCAAAACGAGGCGATGCGAGTAGACGATCGACTAGATTTTCGCAAGCCGACGGAGATTTATCTGCCAGAAAAGCATCGATTTCTCTTAATGTTGGCGGGAGACCAGTAATATCGAAACTCAACCTTCGGATCAACCGTTCCTTGCTAGCTTCAACAGAAGGCTGAAGATTCTCCTGTTTGAGTCGTTCTAATATAAACTGATCGAGTCGGTTTTTCGGCCAATTGCTATCCCCGAGTTCAGGAACAGAAACATCTTTGATTGGAATTAGAGACCAGTGTTTTTGGTATTTAGCACCTTCTTCAATCCATTGCTTGATCAGTGCGATATCTTCCTGATCCAAAGGCCGCTTAAACTCCGGACGAGGCATGACATGAGCTGGATCAGCCGAAATGATACGCCGATAAAGTTCGCTCTGTTCCGGTTGGTTGGGATAAATGATATAAATATCATTTCGTCGTTCAAATAGTCCATCCATTTTATCCAATCGAAGATTCGCCTTTCTAACGATGTTATCTGGTCCGTGACAAGCGTAGCAACGGTCAGAAAAGATAGGGCGGATCTGACGATCGAAGTTGATCTCCGCGTTACTCCACTCAGCGAATAGGACAAACAGCATTAACCAATTCAAAGTCATTTTGAATAATAATTTGTTCAATTTTTTGTTCTCTAATTTCTTTTTCATGTTCTTTCTTAACACCAAACACATTGTTCTATTTAAAAACATAGGGCGCACTTTTCTGATTGTCCAAAAGGAATAGCTTAACTCTCCTAAATGGGGAGTCAATTTAATGCATTTAAGATTCAAGCCGGTAGGAAATTCAGGTTGGCAACCAAATGAAACTACTGACCAGAACTAGTATTGATTGGTAATTGCGCTTAAGCTGATCCTGTCTCCTCGCTATCGCGTCAAAGTGTTTCAGTCCGGCAAACCGAACTTCCCCCTTACCCTGTAACCGCTTAAAATACATTCCCATTGCCAGCAGCGAATAAATTGGCTGGGGGACATTGAAAATAATCGGCAACGTCTCGATGCAATCCTGCCCAAGTGGTGAACACACCACTCTTTACCAAGCAATAGTGATATCTTAAATTTGTGGTTTTCTAACTGCTTTCCAACAGCCTTTTCATTTCTCAACCGATTTTGTCGTTTTTGTGTTTATTATCAACTTCCCTGCGGCTCTAGCTCGTTTTTCCGTATCTGTTGTTATGCTTATTCTTTCCTGATGTTCCGGCTGTCCTGCATATCCTAGTGATGCCGCAAGGTCATGCGGCCCACCAGTAATTCCGAATTCCGGTCAGTCCAGTCACAGCTGGAATACCATCCAAGTTTTCCCAGGCCATTTTGGATTCGATCTGGGCCCAAACCAACATATTTGCATTGGCCCAGTTGGCGAAGCCTGATTTGCCGTCATATTTTTCCTCTAAAACTTTGTTATCGTTAAATTCGGTGCCTCGTCCGCCTCTCCAAGACCTCTTTCCCTCTGGCGGAAATAGACATGCATTCACCAAGGCCTATGCTTCTTGGCCGCTATTAATGTGTAGACCGGTTGTTCCTTGCACGCCTCTGTCCAAAAACAGATTTATCCGATACGCGCTTCGGGACACGAGCAATAATACTCATATTATATCCATTAACCACCCTGCAGATATTGTCAATCGACTCCGAGGGAAACATCCAACAATGGTGTTATCGACCTTCATTATTTTTCCCATCTATTTCAGTCAAAGGTTTCCGCCGTTTGCTACTGACATTATGATCTTCTAGACAACACCTGTGACCGGGGGCTTTTGCGCTGCCCGCTTGGCCACGTTGATCTGGGTCAGGACTTCTTCTCTGGCGTGTAACCACTCTTACTGATTGTATGGGCCTCTAACTTATCACTTATGGCCTATAATTAAGATCCAACAGCTAGTATCACTTTTGAAAATACTCGACATTGCAATCCCATAATCGCGGTAGCCAGAATAGCAGATTGGCTAATCGGTGTCAAATCTGGATCAGCTTAGTAGAAAACGAGGGTGGGTTTTAAATTGATAGCTTTGGAATTAGAGCGAGCAATCCAGTGATAGGGTAGAGTCTCAACGATGAAGAAACCCCAACTCAATCTGGTCTAATCCCGACACGATCACCTTCACTTCATCGATAGAGAATCCGCCTTAGACTCAAAGGCCAATTCTCTATCTATCAAAATTGGCTTTAGCACATTTCACCAAATAACATAGCCTTCCCTGTTTAAATGTAGATTGTCGTTGGTGAAGATGTCTTTTCTGACGACACCTCCTGCATCCAACATCGGAGTTGCTATGTCTACATAGGTCAGTTGTGGGTGCTTCTGACAAATTTCGGCAATTAAGCCATTTGTCTCTTGTATTTGTGGCCATAGCTTCCATCGTTTAGGACTAGGCTTGATCGACAGAAAATAGATTCTGCTTTCAGGTAACTGTCTATGTACCCTGTCAATAAAGTTGACAAAGGTTGCTTTAATCTGTTTAGAACTATATCCCCTCGCTAAATCATTGTCTCCTTCATACACAACTATAGCTCTAGGCTGGTAAGGTATGACAATGCGGTTGACACAATGAAAAGCGTCATTCATAGTGCTACCACCAAACCCACGAGGAATAATAGTAATAGGGGCTAAGTCTTCGTGAATCATCTTGCGCCATCCTCTAATACTTGAACTGCCAATGACCACCACGGCGTTTAATGGTGGCGCGGTTTTATCACCCGTTCGCTCGAAGGCTCGGATGGCATTCTCAAATCGCCAGGTAAGATCCGAACTGTGGCGGTGTAATCGGAGCCAATTTTCATCCATGCGAATCCAGACTTCCGAAGTTTTCAAACGAACTTCGCTACCATTGCTCTTATTGGTGCGGATCAGATTGTAGGTAACAATAGCCGTCTTATCTTGACAAATAAATGTCATATTGTCGATCTGTTCACTCCACCGCTGGTGTTGGTTTTGGGCGTCTTGGCGTACATCCTCTTTATTCTTCACTTTTATGGCCCCTGTATATCCGCTATATGATACGTACTTGGAGGAGGGATGAATAAATGTGAAATAGGTTTCAATATCTGCCGAGAGCCAAGCATTACGAGCTAAATTAAAGGCCTTCTTCAACTCAGCGGGGTCATCACTATCACTATTGTTGGTCTGACCTGCTGATGCTGTCAGCATTGCAGCAAAGACAAGAAATAGTGCAACCATGATAGAATTGTGAAATTGGTACTTCATAGTTCGTGGACTCCTGTAGAACCTGTTTGGAAAAAGGGCTAAGGTTGTGATGAAAAAGCTACGATCTTATTGACTTTACGATTGATTTCTCTGTTTCTGACTCATTCGAGCCCCAAATGCTGCCGATTATGATGATAAAAAAGCACCATCACTAAGTTTAGGTCTCAGCTGCTGAGCAATTCATCACATCACTGTTTTTGACACTAGCATTAAATCTGCTGGCATTTCAGCCTGAATAGTTAGATAACACTTCTTATCTCGGCGTTCCGGTTCTTGATGCCTAAGGCGCTGGGCTCAAAGCGAATCAATCTCCTGTGTAGAAACCTTAGTAACTACACGGCTGATAGTTGCGCAAACTCTTTATTCTTGTTTCTTGTTAGAAGATATGAGTTCGATTGAACTTCAATTTGTTAGAAAAAGCAGGGAAGTGGTTCTTCGCAATAACACGGTGTTCTCTCTATGGTTCTCGTTAGATGCCAGAAGCGAAGAATCTTCCACATGGCTCCCCTTAAACGGAGTGGACTACCTATTCAGAATGACGGGAGGTTCCCAAACCACTTAGTAAGAAAGAGATGTTTTTAGTTCAGAAACAACATGCTCCTTACTTCTCCATTCTTACCCCCGCGTCCAGTTTGGAAGGATGTAATCACACCACAGGTCATCTTCAGACTATTGAGGTTATTCCTCCCAAGAAATAAAGCCTTCAAGATACAATCGATAAAATCCATAAGTCGGTGGAGGAGCTAAATTGATGAACATGTGGATGGATAGAATACTGACTACGGTATTAATAGGTGAACAGCATCTACATGCCAAAATCCAATCCATAGAGCTGAAAATCTCTCATCGCAACTACTGTTAATTAACCAATGTTGATGGTATAAATTTGTATGGCACTACATATAACTGCGGTAAGAATTCACTACTCATCTGGACTCCAAGTCGTTTGGGAGACATAATTTTCATGAACGGTTAGGAAGCCCTTATTCATGCCAAGCTTGTGATCCTACGCTTGGATTTTTGTCATACTTTGTGATTTACTCCGACGACTCATGTTTTAAAAATCCTAGGATTAAGTTTCGTCAACGCACGAAACTGCACCAAGACGAGTCGCGATCAATGCCAAGGTGCTGAGTAGGAAGAATCCGATAATTAGTGGGACTATCGTCCTCTGGTAACTTTGTCCGATCACCGCACCACAAGTTAGCGAAATGAGTGTGGAGATAGCACCGATTACAGCTGCTGCTGTACCAGCCCGTTCCCCCATAGACCGCATCGCCATGGTGTTTAGGTTACCCATCAAAAACCCGACCTGAAAGAAGATACAACCGAAAAAAAACAGAGTTACCCACAACGGAGGATGTCCTTGGCGAAGAAATATAAACACTAAAAAAGACAACGAAAAGCTACTCATTATAATCAGCCCCAGTGAAGCCAAGCGCAACATTCCCAATCGTTTAACCAGTCGAGAGTTAAGCACTGAAGCCAAGCCAATCGATGTTACTAACCCCCCAAAGATGAGGGGAAAGCGCTCCTTCTCTTGATAGAGGTCGGCGAAGACCTGTGGTGCGGACGACAGAAAGGCCACGAAATTACCGAAGACGAAACCCTGGGCTAGGGTGAAGAATACAGTCGATTTTTCTCCCACAACATAGCGTACATCGTTCCAGATTGTTCCTAAATCAAATCGTTTTCGATTCTCTATGGTTAGTGTCTCCGGTTGGCGAAGGCCTAACCAGGCAACAGCTATTATGGCATGTATGAGAAATAGTAAGAAGATTGCCCGATAGCCCGCCCAGTTCAGCACCAATTGTCCCAGGCTGGGAGCTAATGCAGGCACAATGATGAATACGCCCATAATCATCGACATGATCTTAGCCATATCGGCGCCTACGTATTGGTCACGGACTATTGCTAGTGAGACGATCCGTGCTGAGGAGACACCTAAACCTTGTAGGAATCGTCCAACCAACATAGCCTGAAAATTGGCGGCTTGATAGGAGATTGTGCAGCCGACGATGAATACACTGATGCCAAGGTAAAGGGCTCTTTTGCGACCGATGATGTCGGAGAGTGGGCCATAGAGTAATTGTCCGGCCGAAAAACCGACGAACATCATGACGATCACCAGTTGAGCATCATTTTGGTGATGAGCGCCCAATTCCTGAGCAATGGTAGAAAGGGCTGGTAACATGGTGTCGATGGAGAAGGCTGACAAAGCCATCACTATGGCGAGCAAAGGAATGGATTGAGCGGGAGCAAGACGGTGTTGATAACTACACATAGACTAATTCGGACAAGCCTTTAAGAGAATTAGTATAAGTTGCCAATTGAAACTCGGGAGACAAGCAGTCTGAATACCTAACATCTTTATTTGAAAAATGTGGGACACACGTATTACATAGAAATGGCGTTATAAGGTTTCGCAATAAGTTCCTCAATATGGGTCTCAACCTTTATCAGGTATTGAAGTCCGAAAAATATTCGTCAGTAAGCCGTATAGTCCGGCTCAATTTCGGCAACAGTCACGGTCTGCCCTTCTTGAGCTGATCGGATTGCGGCCAAAGTACAGGCTACTGCATGAACGCCGTCTTCACCATTAATATCTAGGCGTAGTATCATTGAGAATACTATCGATAAGATGGTGTACTTGATTAATATGACCTTGACAATAGCAGATATTTGATTGCCAAATATCATCACCTCCCTGGTCGAAGCGGAAGCAATGTGTATTTCGGTTCTGTTGATGAAGAATAAGATGCTGTTGCTGATTTTCCCAGATCAGGTTGTGACCACCTTCACCTAGAACTTCGATCATGCCGTGTTCGCCAATGATTGTTTGAAACCGTGCATATAAACATACTTGCCGTTGAGCCCTTCAGCACGCATCCATACGCCTTGGCAATCAGTATCTTCATATTTCCAGGTGATAATGGGTGTGTCAATCTCAGGAATTGAGTAGGTATTATCCGGTTGTTTCTCTTGTACTGTTTGACAGGTGCCCATCAGCGCATAGACCTCAGTGATTTTCATGTCTCGCATAAAATATTCAGCGGTGGC
>JASMLX010000084.1:0-24364 GCA_030748495.1 Candidatus Poribacteria bacterium
AGAGGGAAAAGGGAAATTAACCACGATTTGGGCAGCCCTAAAGAAGTTGCAATAAGCTCAAATGTAGTCCCTGAACTGACCCTCTTGCATTTGAAATTGATCTGGATTAACAACGACCTGTTGAATCAAACCAGTAACGGTTTCGCTAGTCGACACTAATGCCATGAAATGGTCGTGTAGCGCCTGCTCGGCTTCGGTCTCTAACCTTTGCAGCCTGTTTTCAACTTCTGCTAACAGTGCTGAGGTCAGTTCTGCTGATATGAGGACCGACCTATTATGGGTAGGAACAGGCACATTCGCAACTCCTGTCACCTGTGAAATCTGATAAAAATTCCCATCTACTTGCAACCCCATCTGTTCCAAAAATTGTGCTAGATCAATTCGACTGGCACCGAGACTAACCAAATTTCGCATTTCCTGACGCAGGTAGGTAACTGCTGATCGCCGTAACTGTTGCCTCTTTTTCCAACCGAGGTGCCACCATCTACTAATCCCTATGATAGCGGCCAATCCAATCCAAAAATGCATTGCATTTGTCGCTTGATCTTGCTGATAGTTCTGATTAGAGCTTTTTTGAGGATTGCTCCGCGCAGAGTTCACGGTTGCAGAAGACAATGGTGTTGGTATCTTAGATACCATTCCGATGTTGATGTTGCTGGCATCTAAAAAATCGAGCAACCTCTCCTCGCTGGCTGCCGTTTGATCGAGTTCTCCTAAGGTAACCAATAAGCACTCTTTGCTATTTTGACGCAGATACTCGAGTTCGATTTTCTGGCTGGGCCAAGTGCTGGCCAAAAGGGATTCAAGATGCGCTTTACCTTCAACAGCTTTACCGTTAAAGTTTCCAACGCTGCAGAATGAACATCTTGCTCTGCACCCTTTGTTAGCAAGTATAGAAGTTCCTTTTGAATCTTTTGGTCGCCAATATCTAAATGTTCCAATTTCACCTAAGTTTGAAAAGTCGCCTATATTTAGAAAGCCATAAGATGGTGTTATATCTAAAGCTAAACTAGTTGGTGGATGAGTGTCGGATAATTCATAGTACTCACCATCAGAAAACGTTGCAATTTGATATAAATTCTTTGCTTCTAATTCTCCGTTCAAGAATTTTGGAAACCTTATGAAACTTTCTTCGGCCTCATATAAAGACAGGTAGTCTATATGGCTTGCGTCTAGAAATATATGTTGTCTAGCATTCGTTACGTGAACACCTCCAACTACTGTTATAATAGACTGATCATAAGATTTCACAAATTCACTGATCTCAAGCATGGTTTCATGGTTCATTGTAAAAGTGCAGCTTATTCCAACTAAGTTTGGTGAGAAGTCTTTTAGTGTACCAAGAAGAGTATTTTTCCATACTTGATTTAATGCCTCGGTTTCAACTTCTGATTCCATACAACTATGGGCAAATGAAAATACTTTATGATTCAGATCTAATATTTGAGAAGTGTAATTATACTATTAATTAATATTGTATTAATTGGCCCCAAGGCGTACGGCGGATACATATAGTATCTTTTGTTTTTTGCAATCTTTATATCTATCTTATCAAGAGCTATTTGGACTGGCTGAATTAACAGTACTGACTGAACATTTTTTCTTCCAATTAGAGCTTTTTTCTTATTAAATGCGGCAAATGCCATTAAGTTGTTCTCACTGGAATTTTCATTTGCTTTATTTAAAATCCCTTCTTCATCTAAAACTCCCATCTATTATACTCATCTTAGTTATTTACTATTCTCATCATCAAGATATTGCGTGCTTATACTATATTGTTTAAGCCTTTCCTGCAATTCCATAAAATTATTAAGAATTTCCTCACTACTTAAACCTCTCCCCCATGGCGTATGTTCATCATATTCAAAGGTTAATGTTGGTTTTTCTTCACAAAACCTATTAACCAGATGCATCGTATTGTTCCAGTCTGTTTAAACCTCTTTAATACCATATTTCTTGGAATTATTATATACTTCAGTTCCGGGCCGAACTGTAAACAAAGAAAGATGCACTAAATCTGGGCTAGTCTCAACAATGAAGTTCCACATTTTATTGACTATATCTGGAGATTCGCCTGGGGCGCCCATAATCATATAAAGACGAGCCTCAATATTATTCTCTTTAAGGAGGCCTATTGTTTCTTTTGCTTTTTCAATTTTAATTTTCTTATCAATCATGTCTAAAACTTGCTGCTCAGCACTTTCAACTCCTAAGCCTAAAGCCGAACAGCCAGATTGGCGAGTTAGTTTGGCTATTTCTGGTGTTATACCATCAACCCTACATTGACCTCTCCAAGTTATATTTGTTTTGCCGATTGCTTCCAAATGAGAAATCGCTTTTTTGCGCGACAAAGGTATAGCGATCTCATCTAACAAATTAATTCCTTCTATTCGACATTCTCGTTTTAAATATTCAATTTCATCTGCAATCAATTCGGGTTTTCGAAAGCGCACACTAGGATTATATTGCGTAATGCTAGGCATGGTACAAAAAGCACAACGATAAGGGCACCCACGACTAAATATAATTGTAGTGCTTAACATATCTTCAAGCCCCTTATTTTGTGTAAGTGTCATCAATTTCTTTTTAGCTATTGACGATGCTGGAAGATATTTTCTTAGAGGGTAAGGATAAAGATTAATATCAGCAGATATGTGTTGATCGTAAATCTTTTTTAAGTCTAAACTAAAAATATCTGTTATTGCTTGAACAATAGATTCTTCGCCATCTCCCAATATAGCTGTATATAGGCTAGTCACACATTAGTTAGAAAAATAAGGTTTGAAACGGAGCAGAATAGGCTAATTGAGAGCCCAACAGTGCCCGGCCCAGTCCCTGCCCAAGCGAAAATAACTTTTGTCACGGCGGATTTTATGGCCCACTAGATGGCGATAGCCAGGCTTAACGACTCAGTTCCTCAAAGTGATTAGCCAAACAGAAACAAGACCGAAACCCAGGAACAATCACCCAATACGGTCTGCCTATTTCAACTGGCTGACTTCCAGGTTAAATCCATGTCTCTTCATATCGCCGTGCATCTCTTCCCTCACATGCGCTGACCATAGATTTTCAGCCGATCGGCTCAGCGAATCGAAGATCAGATACCGGAGTTCGTCTTGACCCACTTCCTAACGCCGCAACAACCAGTACCAACCATGGTCATATTTCTTCGTTAGACGCACTAAATATGACCCGCTTTTGGCCTGGTTCAAGGGCTAAAGCATTGTTATTTTTCCCTGCGGACGGATGATGAAAGGCCAATTTAAAGATCCAAACCAACGCAACAGGCGCACCGATTGAAATTCGGTATCCCCAACCCCCGAGATCTCAACTGCTGACGGCATCATGTTGGCCACCGGCTTGAAGAAAGCCAATTGTTTGTCTACTCTGCTCTGTTCTTTCCTACCTTGGTATACCGACCAAGCCAGTGGCCGAGTGCATTTTTTGAAAGCCATCCCAACCGACAACAGGTGGTGATTAAAACCGACTTTGCGGCTGTCGATTACCAGGGCAACGGCAGCCGTATCCGTTTGACAATCTCCCTCGCCAGCGGTGCCTACCAACTTCCTGCCTCTAGCTTAGGATGGTTCAAAAATCGCCACAAACGGTTGGTCAGACGGGGCAATTTTCCCCGCAGCGGTCCGGTAAGGACGACCTTGGACAGATGGAGTTTTTACCACTCAAATAGAGGTTGGTTAAGAACCAGGTCATATTTCTCCGAAGGCGAGGGCTACGTTCTAGCGGCAACCATTGGCCAGGTTGTAGCTTCATTTTATGATACAGTTGAAGATTATTTGGCATCTTTCCCTCCGAATTAAGCTTTCTTTTTAGAAGAAATACGTTGGTAGTGTCCAATATTAGCTGTTGGTAACATCTCATTTCCGCTCTTCATTTTGGCGGGAAAGTGAAGTATGGATGCTATGATAACCTCATTTTCTCCCCAATATTGGACGCATTGCACCTACTAGTTCAATTTACGAATTAGCTACATAAGTCAAACTGCGAATACCCACCCAAGCGTCTCTTCCGTTGGACAAGCTAACTCGCGCCCAATCGCCTCGAACCTCCAAGACCTGGACCTCGGCACCGGCGGGTAGTGGTTGCGAAAAGCGCTGTGGAGAGTTAACGGAATCAGAAACTCTGGCAACGGTGTCATTAACTGTGATTACGGCCTCCCGTCCACTCTTGGCGTTGATTTCAACGATATAGGAACCCAGAAGAACCAACCACAGTAGTAGAGGCAAAAAAGATAGGTTTCTGACCAACACCAAGCGCCAGCGGATTGAAACAGCAAATCCAACAGCTGAAAGCAGGAAAAATAGCGCGGCAAAGCCAGCACGTTCGCCTGCTGCCATCGACTTATGCCAGGAAAAGAAACTGTCCAGCAACCCTTCTTCAGTCGGCCTAGGTAGCCACTTGGGGAGTAGTGTGCGCGATTGTTGCAGGTTTTTTAAGGCTTGGGGGTGGTCGGGGTCTAAGGCTAAAGCGCGCCGAAAAGCCAATACGGCATCGCCTAAATTTTCAGCCTGTAAAGCGGACGTGCCGATGTTGGTGTAAAGGGCTGGTGTTTTAACGCCTTGATCGGAGGCGTAGGCAAAGAGGCGTTGCGCCTGCCTGAATTTCTCCATCCGCTCTTCCTTATTTGTCGATTCCTGAGCTTGAGCATAAATATCTAAGGCCTGTTGAACCTTTTGTTCCAGCGATTCAGACATTCCTGGCTGAACCGATGCCGTCAAAATGACGAATGCCATCAACAGCACATGTTGGAGGTATCGCTTAATCGGGTTGCGAATTTGGGGAGAATTATTGACCGGCATTTAGGACTTGAGGCTGAGAGGTGAAACAAAGATATATTTTACCATCCGGTGAGTAACCTACTTGTCGACCTCCAGCATTTCGTCGGCCAAGGATAACCCTCGATTGCGCAAATTGCCGCTCAGGGGGTTCGGTCTTCGGTCGGCATCCACGCTGTCAGGAGCATACTGAAGCGCGTCGCATTCAGCTAGCAGAGATTCATACTCCTGTCTGGAAATGACCTGTGTAACAGATGCCATCCGTCTAAGTGCGTCGCTTAGATCTTCCACATTTGCCGTATTAGAGATGATATCGCGTTGTAATTTAAGTTCTTTGAATTTTTCTGTAGTCTCAGGGTCGACGTCTGCTTGCCGTCTGATTAAAGCGGCGATGAACATCAACATCACGGCTAGGCCATAACTCAATCCCTGCTGCCACCAACTGCCCAGAAAACTGCCGGATGACCGGGTGAGTAGACGGACATCTCGGTTAATAGACAGATCAGCACCACTTAAGGTGTAAGTGTTACGTTTTTGTTTATAAGTCGACGGGGCCTCTCTGTCTGTCGATACAGGTGCCGGTGTGGCCGTAACTGGGTTTGCTCGGACAACATCTTGCGCGGAAATCATTTGCGCGCCTTTTACTGACAGGGCAATGGGCCGTGACAAGGTTGTTTGAAAGACCTTAAGCTCAGGGTCAAACCAAGAGTAGGCTATTGGTGGTATTTCGCGTACGGCATCATTCAATACCCGAATTACCATTTCGAACCGCTTTTCCCCGTCAACGTATTCTCCGGCAATTTTACCATTCGGTAGCCGGAAATCGGTATTGGGTAGATCAGTTGTCATAGAAGGTAACGAGGCGTTGGCCACTTCAGCGTCACCTTTCAGGCTCAGCGTCAACGTAATTGGGTCACCTACCTGTACCACAGAACGATCAGCACTGACCTCCAGCACGAACCCTTTCCCTACGGCACCGGCAAAGCTGGGAGGTCGGTTTTTGGTAGGTAAAGGGAGAACCTTAAACCTTACCACCTGGCTGTTAGCACGCAGTTTACGAGACTGCGTAACTGTACGTCTGCCAAACAGGTCACGTTGCCAACGCAAACCTTCATCCACGTTAACCGATGCCGGTTGGATATCGAAGTCTCCTGCTTTCAGCGGGATCATCACACGCTCAACTCTCCACACCACGTAAGATTTTCCTTGAACCTGGTCTGAACGCACCGTGGCTGGAAAGACTTTTTGGCCGGAGTTCAACAAGATAGAAAATGTGTTCTCCGTTTCTTTCTCTTGGTCGTGAAACTGGAAATCTTCCTGGCGGTCAAATAGTGGTACGCTTGCTTGCTGATTCATCAGATTTTCGACGCCATCGGCCTCCACCCACCATTCCAGACGAATAGGAATTCGCTGACCCACATAAAGATTTTTATTGGGGATCAGTAACCTGACCCGTTGGTTGGTTGCGGT
Organism: Candidatus Poribacteria bacterium; assembly: GCA_030748495.1. Classification (GTDB taxonomy): domain Bacteria; phylum Poribacteria; class WGA-4E; order WGA-4E; family UBA9662. The sequence continues at coordinate 6,264 of JASMLX010000084.1, forward strand.
GGGAACATCTGTCACATCAATGCTTACAGCGGCAATTTTCTTTTGAGAATTGCCCTGTACTACGAGGAGCGGCCCCACCTGATAGCGCCCTACTTTTGGAGCCAAAAATCTCAAGTGGTAGTTGAAGACCACGCTTCGGCTTTGGGTCATGCGCCCGTTGATAATCTGAATACTGGAACTAACGTTGGGACTGACGCCTGTTAGGTTCAGAGAAGCGCCCTTCGGTTGTTCGAATTCAAGTTTAGGTTGAGGCTTCTCAGTGAACCCTTCGGCTACAACCTGTAACTCCAGAGGAACGCCGACGTAATACGGGGGGCGTTGCGCTGTTTGTAGCGTAGCCGATTGCGCCCAACTGTCGGAGGCCCATGCCATAAGAGACAGAATGCCCCCCCAGGCCACAGTCAAAATTACACGTTTTACATCCACGTTAACCTTCTCTTTACGCTGGCCTTTTGTCACCAATCCTTCTCCACCGGTTGATAACCCGCACTCTGTTTTTGCCTTTCCTGTTGGTCTTGACGTCGCTGAGCCTCACGATCACGAACCCCTTGAAGCATCTGATTCATGTCACCATCCGACCTGCGGTCGACGTCCTGTTGTTGCGGTTCATCAGCCTTCTGTTGTTCCTGTTGTTGAGACTTTTTTTGCTTCTGCTGCTGATCTTGCTGCGGTTCTGGTTGCGGCGGCTGCAATAGAGCTAGGGCACGAATTAAGTCTTCCGAAGCCGCTTTCTGTTGAGGACTAATTTCTTCTAGCGGAATTTTTTCCTCCGTCATCATAGAGGCGACGCCATACATTTTTACCGTCGCTTCGCCAACCAATTGCCCCGCTTGCAGGTATTTTTCAACCATCTGACCAGAATCTCCACTACCGCCCTGATTTGGCGGTTGTTGTGCTATCTGTTGAGACTCCTTGGATAAAGCCTCAGCAATAGCGCCGGTTACGGTGGATAGAGTACCTTGCCTCGATGATAAAGGGCCCATGCGGGCAGCGGTTTCAGCGTCGGTTGCCGTCTTTGCCAGTGTAACCACATCTCGCGTTTCATCACCCAATTCCACCTGTTTTTGCGTGGTTTCACGTAGATGTTCAATCAAAGAGAAAAATAAACGGCGAAGTTGCTCTATAGTTTTAATGGAGTCTTTAACGGAGGATCTAAGCGGTTTCAGCATAGCGGTCGATGGCGTACTCTTATCAGCTTTGGTCATTAGTCCGGTTAGGATTTTTTGGTTATAGCTAAATTCTGTTAGCGCCTGCTTTCTCAACTTTTCCGCTTCTTGCAAGCGCTCTTCCCGTGCGGCCATCTGCTCAGCCTGTTCTGGTGCTTGGCCCGGCTGAGCCTGTTGGGGCAAACCACTACTTGGTTGGCTACCGGACGGGGGCTGTTGGGCACTTTGGGCCTCCAGTTGTTGCTGTACCATCCTCAGTTCCTTCTGCGCTAATTGTATCAGTTTTGCTAGCCGTTCGGCCCGTTCCAAGTTTTTCTGCTGGAACTCTGAGACCAGTGGAAAATATTCAGCAATTTGTCGTAAAGAATTTCCCTTACGCGACGAGCTATCGCGTCCACTGTTACCTCCAGACCTCTTTAAAGCCGCCAGTGTATCTCTTTCAGCCGTGGAAGGATCCAGGTAACGCCGGATGCGCAACTGGTCTTGATACACCAACTCTACCAGTTGACGCAGATCCAGAAAGATTTCACGGGCAGCGGCCAAGGCGGTCATTCCTTCGTTTTGCAATCCAAAAGCCTCTTCAAATTGGGAGTGTTCCAGTTTTGCCAGCGCTTGGGTAAACTTCTCTCCGGCTGTTCCTAGCCGTGGCACAGCCAATCGCAAATTTTCAATCAACTGTTGCTGCCTAGGGGGGACCGCAGATGTCTCTTCAACTTCACCTGCCAAGCCTGCGCTTAACCCTTGATGGAGTTCCTGAACACGTTCGCTCAAACTAGTTTGGCTCTCTACCAGATATTCCTGTGTTAACCAAGTGGGTAATTTACTCGCAGTTTTCAAGGACAATTTGCCCGTGTTATCGGCGGTTTTGGCCGCTGTTTGTTGAATTAATTCCATTCCATCCCCAAGTAAAGCATCAATTCGCGCCACGGGATCTAGCAGTTGATCCCGACCTCGCTTGAGTTCCGCCAGTGCGATAGCAGCGCGGCGGTATGCCCGTTCGGTTTGCGAGGTGCGCAGCCGACGTCGGGCTTGGCCCATCCGCTCCTGCGCCCGATGCAGATAATGCAACAGTCCTTCTATTTGCGCAACCCGCATCTTATCTTCAGGCGTTTGTTCGCTCTCTGTTTTACCACGCAGTGCATCGACTTCACGACCGGCGGTTTTGGTCAGTTGCTGACTTTGTGACAAGACCTCCAGTTGCTGAACGGCTAAAGATCGCAGTTGGCCTCGTAGTTGTTCACTGGTATAAGTTTCGACCTCTTCTAAGTCCACTTCTTGCCGGACAACATCTAAAAACTCCCTTTGTATAGTAATGTTTTGACTGATTCTTGCCAGCAGGTCATCAGCTTGCTTTTTCTCCAGCGAATCAGCTAACACCATTGCCCGTTGTAAAACGACTTCCAAATTATGGCGGGTATCGATATCTTCTCGTAAGGTCACCGCTTCCCTGAACCAGTCTGCTGCTCGATAAAGAGATTCAAGTGCTGCTGCCGGGTCTGTCTCCAGAAGATCGTCTGCTTTTTTCACATCCACCCAACCGAGATTATAAGTAGCGTTGAATCTGACTACCCCGTCAGTACTAGCCAATCTTCTGGCTTCCTGAAACAATCGCCTGGCTTGTTCCCATGAGTTGGTATCGAATTTTTGCAACGCCTGATTGTATAGGGCTCTGGCGTCTTTTTCCTCCTCTTCGGCATACTGCTCGCTTTCTGCCTCTGCTGGGTCTGTTTCTACTTCCAGTACCTCCTCCGGCTCATCGGAAAAAATCACAACCGGTTTCTTGTCTTCCTGTTGTGCCACCAGAGAGCCGGGAAGAAGCGACAGTAAGGTCATAATAACACCGGTTGTTATACTAAAAGCCAAAAGGCTGAGAACTGTGTTACGATTAGAATGTCCGTTAGTACCCTTGCTGGCAGTGGTTGCATCAGCCATTGCAGAAATCGTTCGCGGATTATAGCCGCCGCCAATCGTACTGATCACCGCTCCCAGCAGACACAACAACCCCAACAATAGCGTGATTTGAAAAGCGTCATTCCGAACGGTTCTACCACGTCCATCCATCTTACCTCGTGTTAAACTAGCAATATGGGTGTCAAATATAGATTTCAGATCCAGCACACCGGTACCGGCAGGAATGTAAGCCCCCTCCGTTAACAGGGCGATTTCACGCAACAGGTCGCCATCCAAACGGCTTGTTACAATTTTACCATCACTGTCCCTCAACACGCTACGGGCACCGGTTTTGGGATCGCTCATCATAACCTCACTACCGTTTTCATCCCCAAAGCCAATAGAGAGAATTCGGATCCCCCTTTCTGCTGCCTCTTTAGCCGCTTCAAGGGGAAACGAGTCGTGATCTTCACCGTCGGTGATAAGCAAAATGGATCTTGAGATGTCTGCCGTATCGCCAAAGCCTGCTACAGCTTTGCGAATTGGCTCTTCTAATCGGGTACCTCCGCGCACCACGCTATGAGGGCCGGCTTGGTCCAAGACCAATCTCAGGAATCCGAAATCCGGAGTTAACGGTGACAAAACCGATGCCCGACCAGCAAAGGCAATCAAACCCACTTGATCACCCGACAGATAAGTCAGAAGGTCAGTCAATTCCACTTTTGCTCGTCCCAACCGACTGGGGGCCACGTCTTCAGCCAACATCGATTTCGATACGTCCAGGCAAACCATGATTTCGGCTCCAACTCTGGGCGTAGCAACAAACTGAACCCCCCATTGGGGACGCATCAGTGACAGAGTTAGGAAAAAGCCGCACAGGCCGAGTAAAATGATGCGTAAATATCTTCTAGTTGGGGAAATAGCTCGTACCAACCGCGACTGTAGCAGAGGGTGCATAAATTGGGAGAGATCCCCACCGGCACGCTTTTCCAACCAAATCATCATGCCCAGAAAGGCAGCAACTGCCCAAAGTAGATGGAACCACTGTGGTTGCGCAAAATAGAGACTGTTCAAGGTAACCTCCTTAGTAGTGTACCACCGGCTAATACTGATATAGCCATCAACATCAGGGCTGCCAGCACGAATGCACTGTAATGTTCACGATACTGCAAATAACGGATTTCAGTTATTTCGCTGCGTTCGAGTGCGTCTATTTCTTTATATACTTTTTTCAGCCCTTCAACATCTCGAGCGTGGAAATACTTGCCACCAGTTCTCACAGCAATATCCTTCAAGGTCTGTTCATCAATTTCCACCCGGGCTCTTCTCAGGGACACCCTACCATCTGGTAAAGTAACCGGCATTGGAGCCAGTCCGGTGATACCGGCAGCAATGGTATAGACCTTAATATCATTGGCCACAGCCAAATCGGCCGCTTGTAACGGTTGGATCTCCCCTGCGTTGCTGACACCGTCGGTAAGCAGTACCACCACTTTAGATTTGGCTTCATGTTGGCGTAGCCGTTCTACGGCCAATGCTAGACCTTCTCCCACGGCGGTGGCTGCCTCTGATTGTTGCGTAGCTACTTCTATATCGTCCATAATCGCAACTAAGTTGCCGTGATCCAGCGTCAACGGACAGACCCCATCGGCATAAGTGCCAAAGGTGATAATACCGACCAAATCGTTGGGTCGGCCCTCGCCGACCTGTCCCCCCAGCACAAATTCCCTGAATACGTTCTTAAGAGCCGACAGTCTACTGACGCTGTCATCGCCTTCCACAAAATCCCGTGCGTTCATGGAACCAGAACGGTCCATGGCCATAATCAGGGCAATACCCTCCCTTTTTATTTTGCTGGTTGCGTCTCCGGTTCTAGGCCCAGCCAGAGCCATCGCAATACATAATTCAGCCAGAGCCAGTAATATCGCAGGCAGATGCGATAAGTAGACCCGCATGGTACGCTGTGCCCGGTTGGGCAATGATAGGCTGGAATAGGTCACCGAAGATGGGATACGAATAGAAAACCAATAGACTAAGGGGGCAAACAAACCAATTAGCAAAAAAAGTGGGTCACGAAATTCCCAGCCGATCGAACTAACCATCACCCTACCTTTTTTGCCCTAATGCGGTGATTTCCGCTTCTCCGGCCGAAGCATTTGAAACCGACCGCGATTCTATCTCACCTTGAGACTCGGACGCCTGAGAGTTCGTTGGCTCGTCCAGCAGAGGGGCATCCTGTTTGGTTTGTTCAAGGAAATTAGTAGCCGAACGCAAGGCGTTATCGATGGACTGCGAGTCTGGAATATGCTGAGCAAACTTGACCTGATCGGCTTGACGCAAGAAATCTTGCAGAAAAATTTTGTGCTCCGCCGTCAAGTCAGGAGAAGTGGCTGCCACTTCCAGAAATTCTTCCGTCGTTAACTCGGGGGCATGCAGATTAAACCGGTCTTCTAAATAGTGACGCACGATATCGGAAAGCTCAACAAAAAAGGCACTGATCTCCTCACCCTCCGGTTTGGGGCTGGCCCTCAATTTACTCAATCTGCTGTTAGCAATATCGTAAGCGCTTCGGCGGCGGCTGCCAATGCGGTGATGTTGCCAACTACGCCAAGCAAAGGGTAGTCCAAGTAGCAAAATGATGCTCACTGCTATCAGAGCCATCCATATTTTACCCCGTCCCACGCCTAATGGTGCCAACTCCCTTAATGGTGCTTTCAGTTCGTTGGATGCCCCGGTTGGTACTACAGACTTCACGTTGAATTCAAACCGTTCTGTCAGTATCTCGTAGGCATCCTCACCTTCTGGGGCCAACCGATTACCTGGTCGGCGGTCAACAAACTCGATCATTAGGGGAGGAATAGCTTGGGTTCCGGAACTCGAAGGTTGGAGCCGGTATCGGTGCATAACTACAGTACGGCCTTGATCGTCAATTTTCTCCCTAGGTACGAAGTCGAGAATGGTGAATCGCTCCAGCGATTGGCCAAACTCTGGCATTAGCAATTCAACCTCAGCTTCAGCGCTAACCTGAAGCGTTAAGGTCAAAATATCACCTATAATTGGTTCTGATGGCTCTAATTTTATCTTGGCTTGGACAGGCCCGCGTTGTGTGGTATTTTCAATCACTTTACCATTGTTCGCTTTAACGGGATTCTGTTTATCTGTCTGTGTCGAGTTGTCTCTGGCAGACGTCAAGTTTTGTGCGGCCACATAGAGGGTGGATATCAAAAATAGAGGCAGATAACACCCGACTACGCAACCTTTCAACACTGTATTTGGCAAAAAAGTTGAAAAATGAAAAATCATCGGCGCAACCTTTTTTCCCGCATTCGAAAAAAATTAACTAAAGGATCGACTACCGATCCTGACGCATCAATATGAATGAAATCAATACCTCTCCTCCGTAAGTTTTGTTCTAACGTTGCGACCCGTTCTTCACCGGCCAGAGACATTGACGTCTTAAAAGATCTTGAACTGGTGTCGTACAGGCGAGTCACTCCATTTTCAGAATCTTGGAGAGCGATTAAGCCAACGCTAGGCATCTCCAATTCTCTAGGATCGCTGATCAGCACAGCAACGACGTCGTGTTTACGGTTAGCCGTCATTAAGGCCTGTTGGTAATCATCATCCATGAAATCGCTTACTAGGAAGCATACAGATTTCCTTTTGGAGACAGAGAGTAGAAATTCCATCGCTTGACCGATATCGGTGCCGTGGTTCGCAGCACGGAGACCTCTTTGGTAGGAGGAGCGTCTTCTGTTTTTCTCTCTTCTCCAGTTATTAAACAGCCTTTGCCATAGGCTTGTGTCGGTATCCTGATTCTGCTTCCTACCTTCCGGCGTGTTCTGGCCGTGAGCCAAGACTTCACGTACAACGCGTAGGGCGTGCTTTTGCCCTTTGCGAGGTGGAATAAATTGCTCAATACCTCCATGGAACAAACACAATCCTACTTTGTCATCATTTTGGATAGCTGAAAACGCCAGCAAAGCACAGAGTTCGGCTGCGGCCTCTCTCTTGCTGCGTCGGACTGACCCAAACTCCTGCGAAGGAGAAATATCCGCCATTAACATTAAGGTCAGCTGTCTCTCTTCAACATATCGCTTTACGAAAGGTTGACCTACTCGGGCGGTTACATTCCAATCAATGGAACGAACATCATCGCCAGGAACATAGGGTCTCACCTCTTCAAATTCGATTCCCCCGCCCTTGAACACAGAAACGTATTCCCCAGCCAGTACGTCGGCCACCTGCCGTCCGGTGCGTACCTGAATCTCCTTAACGCGCCGTATAATTTCATTTGCTAACATTAGGTCAGTTCCAAGGTTAAGGTACTAAAACAGAATCCAGAATTACCTGAATAATATCGTCGGGAGATTTCCCTTCTGCCTCGGCTTCATAACTCAGCATTATGCGATGCCGAAGCACATCAGGTGCAAGGGTTTTCACATCATGGGGAGTAATGTAGTTTCTGCCTTGCAAAAAGGCGTAGCCTTTAGCCCCTTGCATTAAAAAAATGGAGGCGCGAGGACTGGCACCATGCTCGATCATTCCTTCCACTTCTGCCGGGTTCTGACCGGATTCAACCCGGGTGGCTTGGACCACATCCACGATATAGTTTCTGACCTTGTCATCGACAAATACCTGATCGACTATTTGTCTAGCCGCAAAAATTTCCTCCGGGTTAGTTACCTTATTAACTGTCAGTTGGGTCTGACTGATGGTCATACGATCCAGAATCTTTCTCTCTTCATCTTTATTAGGGTAGCCCACTTTAATCTTCAACATGAAACGATCTACCTGAGCTTCCGGTAGAGGATAAGTACCCTCTTGGTCAATTGGATTCTGCGTGGCTAGCACCATGAAAGGTTGATCCATCTTATACGTTTGACCACCGATGGTTGCTTGACGTTCTTGCATAGTTTCCAAAAGCGCCGCTTGTACCTTGGCTGGCGCTCGGTTAATCTCATCAGCCAGCACGAGGTTAGAGAAAATAGGCCCTTTCTTTATGCTATAAGTTGCTTCCTTTGGATTGAATATTTCTGTTCCGACGACATCCGCTGGCAACATATCCGGAGTAAACTGGATACGAGAGAAACCGGTATCAACGGCTTCTGCTAGGACTTTAACCGCTGTCGTTTTAGCCAAACCCGGCATACCCTCTATCAAGACATGGCCACCGGCTAATATTCCCGTTAGCATTCGGTTGATCATTGTTTCCTGACCAACCAATACCTTATTGATCTCGTTGATCAGGTTAACACCAAAGTCCTTGAATTGCTCGAGATTTTGTCTTTCAGTTTCAATATTCATTTTCTCTTAAACCTCACTAACTACTAAGTGTATCTCTTCGTAAAAATTTATAACGGCACGGTCCTTTACAATATTTTTCTAGTTCAAATTTTCCCCTTCAGTGCCAGGTAACTGTTACTTTGATGTCTACAGATTCACCGGTAACTGGAAGCTCCTTCTAGAAAGAAAAGTAGATGAGTAACCGTGAAGCAGGGGTAGAAATATAAAGTCTAGAGTTTAAGGAAGTTTGTACCTTGTATAAATCTAATGCCTTTAATAACTGCGCTTTATGCTTACCTGTCCAAGTGCAATGTATTAAATGATATCAGCGCTCCTTATTGGCTTGGAATATTTGATGATAAATATAAATTATAGCGATGTTTGCTTTAGGTTAATGATTGGGTAAACGATAGTTTCTTTAATATTATTACATCATAAATCATTTAATTTATTACCATTGCTCGTGACCAATTATTTACGAGCCAATACAATTTGGCTTGGTTAATCTAACGCCAAAAATAAGCGGCGAATTTACAAGTACGGTTCATTTTTTGTGGGACGCAATATTCGTTCGGACAACTGTCACCATTTCTACTCTGCTTCTTCCAAATTCTAATGTTACCCCGGATAGGATAAATGCGACTGTCCAGCACCGTCACAAACTGAGCCGATGGTTAGCCGGCATTAGTAACGGAAAGTCGATTTGGGCTATCACTGCATTGGATCAAGCTGAAGTTCTGTTCTGATTCCCCGAAGATCCATTTCAAATTCAATCGCTTCTACTGGAGGCCGGGTGAGGTAGAGCTGGGTCGCATGGGTGTAATCCTGGCCCAGTACAGGATGGATAACGTGTTCAAGAATGATATCTACCGGATGAGCCGTGTAAACGCTAATCTGAGTCACGTCTGACCAATTGGCGCCTAGGCTGTGTAGCCGATCTGACATAACCTCCATCACATAGGTCGCTTTTTCCAGCAAGGCCTCAGTCGACACCTCACCAGACCTGATGATCCGTTCAGGTTCTAAAATTCCGTCACGAAGTTCTCCTGCCCCTGCTACGACAAAGGTTTTTGATGGATGAGTTTCCAATGCTGGAAAAGCATCCTCTTTAGCATAAGAGAAAGCATAGAGCGCGCAATCATCAAGCGGATAAGACACGGGTGCAACATTGGTGCGGGCAACCGGATTTACTCTGTCGCTGATAATACCCCAGTCCGCCAAGACCTGGCAGTACAGTTGGTTGAAGTCGATGAACCCTTGTATCGTAAACGGTTTGGGGCACCGAAGTTGCATCGCGCACAATGCCTGCCGAGGCTGTCCCATTTCCTGAAGGAAGGCTGCAATACAGCGAAAGCCGTCCCGCCAAAGAATGGGTTTTGTCAACGTGACGTGTACGATTTCATAGCCTGGATTGGCAATGACACCACAGGAGTAGGGATCGATGCCAGGCAGAAATTGGTAACTCGCGTTGTCAAGATGGGTTGGATTGGTTAAAAGCATCGGCTGTTCTCCACGCGGAAGCAGATGGTGCAGGTCAATCTCTGTCCGCTACACCCTTGTTATTTGTTTTTGGATCGAATCTCGTTAGTCGAAGAGTTAGATTTACCACATTAGATGAAACTGGTAAATTTGTTGTAGCTGTTCTGGAATTTATCGCCAAGCCTAGCCAGAAATCCCAGTTCTGTTGAAAGTTGGAAGGTAACGTGAACCTCTTCCATCAAGTTGATCGGCAAGATCTTTTCGAAACCGACGTATCCGACTTCGCTAAGCGTCTGGCAGATCAAGGCCAAATTTGCTGGCGAAAGCTGATCTTGTTGGCGTTTTTCTTTTGAAAGATTATCTGTGTTAACTGCGGTTGGTGTTGAGTGCCCACCACACACCGGATGTTTTACCGTCCCGGTCATGTCGCAGGCAATTAGATTGAAGCGAACAGAAACGGAGCGTAAGACCAATTCATGTTGGTTCGATCAGATTTGCTATTGTCAATCTTGACGAAGTTGAAGCAGACGCCGAACTTTAAGCCGACTCCAAGTAACGGGTAGTTTGTTCGCTGTCGCGGTGACGGATAAGAAGTTGCCTCCTTTAGAAATAGCTTTAATCTCTTCTGGTGTCACAGCTCGGTTGTAGAGCATAATCTCGTCGATTGATCCTTTTAGATCCTGATTACTACCGAGACGGCCGCCAATTGACACTGGAAGATCGTTCTGTTTTAACTTTCCTGAAGCCTTGGTTCGGGCTCCCTCTTTCCCATCTTTGTACAGGACTATTACTTTGCGTTCGCCACCATAGGTAAAACAAAGGTGTGCCCACTCTTTGAAGGTCGGCAATTTAGGAATTGTATCAAATCGCGCGTCTGCATGAACGGTGGCGAAAATAGCTTGTCCATCATTGTACTGCAGCGAGTAGGGATATTTTCTAGACTTTTGCTTAATGAAAAATTTTGCCCAATTTGCCTGAGCCCCATCCGGTTTGGTCCATAAAGAGATTGATACAGCCTTCTCCAAATGAAAATCGGGATGGTCGTCAATCTGAATATCTACCTGGTTAGAATAGATTGCCTTTTTCTCTTTGCCATCAACCCATTTTATCTTTCCATCTACCACTTTACCGTGGTGATCTTTACCAGAAATATCTTTGACTTGATCCCCACTACCTTCATCGAATTTCCAATGGCCAATCAATTCCTCTTTGAGATCAGCAATGGTGACAGAGCAAAAGAAACCGAGAATTATAATACCGAACTCAAAAAATATCGAAACATTATTTACCCTTTATTTACTCTTTCTGAATTTTTTGGAATCAATTTGCATTGTACATCTAACTGAATCCGAGTACAAGGCCGAAATAGAGACTGATACTCATCGTAGATAAAAATGAAAATTCAGAGGGAATAGTGAGATGGAAAAGGTCTTCTAATAGCTTAGGCCAGAACTTATCGGACCGATATCCGATGTCCACACGGTGGTTCCAATTCAATGGTTAAACTTGACCTTGATCGGGTAAATGGTCAGGCTGACGTTGGCAGCCCCATCGCTGCTGCCCACATCAGCATTTATATCCCCCTTCGGTCAAACGATATAACTGCTTTCTGCCTGTTTCATAACCCGCGGTTCGTCTCTATATTGAAGGAATTAGCCTCGCGGTCGCCAATTGTAACCTGCAGGCTACGATCCAGGCCAGGAATGTCATTGAGCGGTTATTGTCTATTATAGCAGCGAGTGGTTTAGAGAGGTCAATGGCCGTGAAGAACATCAGTTGAAATGAAATAATGTAGAGCTACATTTAATCTGAAAGGAAAAGCCTAGGAACTGAGCAGCAGTATATAGACATTGTTGCTGGATTTGAACCATCATCTATCAGGTAAAGGTCATGTTTGGAGTCAGCGATCAAAGCCAGGAATATCAAAGCCCAGAATTCTTGGAATCTTTATCTGGTGAATTACCCTCTAGGTAGTTTTACTATACTGAATAGTTACAAAGACTATAATCAATTGTCCTAAAACTGCTTATATCGTTGAAGTTCACCGGCGACAATAGAGCATAGCAGAATTGCCGTCCGGTGTAGCGCTTTGTTGGGCTCTTATCGTTTTTTTAATTGCCTAGTGACTACCTCTATGGAGGTTTCCACTTAATAGACTTACATTTGGTTGCGATAATTAACGACCTGGATCACTATTAGGAATGCTTACCTAGTCTTAACTTCGTCATCCTTCTTCTCGTATTATCCGTCCATTCACTGGTTTAAATCGAGGCTAGATAGAAAACTTCGGCCAACTTTCAAACCAGCGCTGAGAATTAGTCAATCTTCATCGGTTATGGTTGCCCCAGACAAACGGCTACCGGTAAGACTCCAAGACTCAATTCAGAAGTTTTATTGATCCTGATTCTAGTCTACTTTGAGGTCTATCTCACTCATCACCTTCTGGGACTGTTGTTCAGGACAGCAAAGTTCGGTTTGTAAATGGGTGCCTTGCTGTAACACCTGATTATTGAGATCACTTCGGGTGAGGAAAAACAACTCCCTGTCCGGGCGAGTCCACCAGAGAAGCCGTTTGGTTCCATGAATGAACTTTTGCAAATATGCTTAGAATCATCCTTCATCATTGATAGAGTTGAAAGCAAAGCGAGTTCAACACTGAAACACAAAATTTTCACCCAATGATTGTCCTACAACATACCTCTGCTGGTGTCGCAACCCCCAGCCTCTTTCTAGGTTTCCGATTCCACAGCCCCTTGACTCTTTTCACTGATCTTTCATTCACAGACAGTTCCTCAAACCTACTTCTTCTTGGGAAAGAACTGCCTGATAAGGCTATTGGTGGCCTGGCTCAGACCTCGTCACCAATAGGAGTATGGGTCAGTAAAAACAAAATAATTTGTAGTCACACTCCAGTACCTTGGCCACCTCCTTATGGTGGGCAAACTCTTTTCCTTGATCTGCAGTAATAGATCCTTATAAGGGCAAAATTGCTCAATGGCGGTCGTTGCCACCAATGTTTTTCATAACCCTAAATATTGGACTTTCTCTCGACAATGGTTGCCAGAACTGTTGGTGATTGTTACCATCACTGTCTTGAGCTCCCCGTCACCAATCCGACTTTTTCATCTACAACACCTGACTGGTCTTGATTGCCACCAGGTGACCGTTACCTCTTTCCAAACCTATAGAGTTCTCCACCACTCTTCTGTCAGCCCGGATGTAAGGGGAGATTATTTCAGGGGCTGATCTTGACACCCAGTTCCAACCTCCAGCGAGCTGAGATCTGCTCCAGACTGAGATCGTCAGCCCACAGATTTCTGATCATATGGTACACAGCACGATCTAATTTCTCGCTCCTCTTTGCTTCAGGCCTTCGCTTATCTGTCCTCTTGATTGCCAAGTTTCGCCGATACCCCTTTTTGTGTCACCGTTACGGCCAGCTCTCGGTAGAGATCGTACGGGGGTGACCTTCCAAGTACGGTGGCAGTCCTGGTTGGTGTATATCCTTCTGCCCTCAAGACCTCAATCTGCTATTTTTCTCTGTCTATCAACTGCTGAGGTGCCATCTATCTTCTCCGAATGTCGTCGTTAATAGAGGTGCTGCATGTTAGCAGTTGACTCACTTTCCTCCTTTTCGGACAGGATGAGCTGAGTGCGGGCTACGTTCTGCTCAGCATTTTGCCTTTATTATATAAATCTAGGTGATTACATATATGTAGCCAATGATGCAGGCCCAAACTATCTTTACCAAAACAATGGCAACGAGACATTCTCAGAGATAGGCCTTTATGCCAATGCCGCTGTGGCCGAGACCGGGTTGCCCCAGGCCAGCATGGGCGTCGATTTTGCCGATTATGATAATGATGGGGATCCAGACGGGTTTTTAACCCACTTTAGCGGGGAATGTAGCACACTATACCGTAATTTAGGGCAGGGCTTGTTTGAGGATTATACCAAATTGGTTGGCTTGTGGCAGCCGACCTACATCTACCGGTGAGTTGGAGAGTCGTTTTTTTGATTATGACAACGATGCCGATTTGGATTTGTTTATTTGCTAATGGGCACATCTATCCCCAGGTGGACATGCACCTAGAATACGGCGAATTATACGCACAACTCGATCAACTCTATTTCAGAACGTTACTCATCTACTTAAAGAGCTAATAGATGGAGTACACCAACCAAAGTTGGATCATCCATTGGGTGAAGTTCTCAACTTTAAACTCATTACGGAGAGTACCGGACTTGACCGGCAACTGTCGAGTCGAGGAACTGCCTTTGCTGATTATGACAATGACGGTGATATCGATTTACTGGCCACTCATATGGACGCACCACTAACCCTCCTTAGAAACGACACTATGAGCAACCGTCATCAACGTAATTGGTTAATGATCGACCTAGAAGGCACGATTAGTAACCGACAGTGGAGTTGGCTCAAAATCTACGTTACTGTTGGCAACTTAACCTTAGTACGAGAGGTAAGATCCGGCAGCGGTTATGTCTCCCAAAATGACAAACACAGTAGATCGTCTTATGGGGCATCGTTTAAGTTATTCTTCAACCAGATAGTAGATAAAAGACAACTTGATTTGATATTGATATGAGAGTAAAACCCAAAGGTTTAGAAACCTTTATCAGTTAATAAGTGTATCGGTTGGAGAGCAATTCGATCAGCTTATGAGATTTTTGAGACAATTCATCATTTTTTGTCGTTATAGTATGTTCAAGTTGTTTCGCTCTAGCTTCATGATTTTTGTCACAAACTGCCAGTAAGATGTTACAATAACTTTATGATTAGATAGCTAACCAAGCCTTACCGCTTCGAAATTAGGGACTACCTACAACAGAACAAAATAACACAACGGACGCTCTGTTCTTTGAAATGGATTAGGAAACAAAAAGGATTCTGATATGAGTTACACCCCTAAACCTATTGACACCTCCAGTGTGCAACTGCCAGAAGAGTTGGTAGAATTAACAGAATTGCTATCGGAAAACACGCACGAAATCTGGGCTCAACAACGGTTGAAAGATGGTTGGACCTTCGGGCCAGAACGCGATGATAAGGCTATGACCCACCCCTGTTTGATACTCTATGACGAACTTCCTGAGTCAGAAAAGGAATACGACCGAAATACATCGATGGAAGCCATCAAAACCATCTTGTATATGGGCTATCGAATTATTCCACCGACACAAGAACAAACGGGAGCGCAAGACGAAGTTCGTCGCATCCTTGATCGCCTCGAAGATAAGAGCCTTGATCTTCGAGATTTGAGCGAGATTTGGCGTGGACGATCACCCGAAATTTGGCGGAGAGTACCAGAGATTTACCGTTCTCTCGGCAATCGAATTTTAGGCATTGGTGAACCATTATTGGCCTTTGACGTCATTTCAGAAGGGTTAGAAGTCTGGACCACAGACCTTCGACTCAGACAGTTAAATGGTCTGACACTGGCCAGAGGCGGTTCGCCTTACAAAGCCAACCAAATAGCGCGCGAGTTGCAAGCTGAAGGAAACCAAGACGACGATACACTTGGCTTACTTGGTCGAACCCATAAAGACTTGTGGGAAAAAGAAAGCCAGGAACAGGAAAAAGCAGCGCAATTGGAACAAGCATTTGTAGCTTACTACACCTCTTATCAAAATACGGGCAGCGGCTACACGGGTATTAATGCTGCCACGTTGGCCTTGATTAAAGGTGATCTGGAGACAGCTCATCGGATTGGCCAGCATGTCTATCAAATTAGTCTGGATGAGGCTAAAGGTGTGGCCCCGGATTATTGGACTCAGGCAACTTTGGGCGAGGTTTTACTCATTTTGGGTCAACCGGGGCAAGCCAGAGAGTATTACACCCATGCCGGTGAACTGGGAAAAGGCAACTTTGCCAACCTAAATTCGACCCGACGTAACGCGCGGTTGCTGTTAGAAGCGTTGGGTGAAGACCCTCACTGGTTGGACGATTGCTTTGCCTTGCCTAAAATTATCGTTTTTACAGGTCATCCGCTCTTACCTGAAGGGGAAGAAAATTGCCGTTTCCCGGTTCATCTAGAAACTGAACTCAAAGCACGTATCGCCAATCAGCTGAATCATCTAGACGCAGATATTGGCGTTGCTTCTGCTGCTGCCGGGGCCGATATTCTGTTTCTGGAGGCCATGCTAGAGCGAGGAGGTGAAATTGATGTTATTCTGCCTTATGCTGTCGAACACTTTGTTCAGACTAGCGTCGATGTGGACAACAATTCAGAGTGGAAGAACCGATTTGAACGGATTTTGAATCGAGCGGGCCGGGTGATCATGGCCAACGACTATCCCGCTCAAGATAATCGCGTCCTTTTAGAGTTTACCAGCCTAATTGTAGATGGAACTGCAATCCTGAGGGCGCAAGAGTACGACACCCCATTGGTTTCTCTGGCCGTCTGGGATGGTCAAGAGCACGGAAATTTGGGGGAAACCTCAGACATGATTAGCCGATGGAAAAATTTGGGACGAAACGTCGAGGTTATAGATGTGCCAGCGGATGTCTCTACTCAGCCTGAAAACGTCTCAACCTCAGAAGACACCTCGCATTTTCCGCATGAGATCCGAGTTATGTTCTTCGCCGACGTGGTCGGATACAGCAAATTATCTGAAGTAGAAGTTGCCCAGTTTATCCAACAGTTTGTCGGCTATTTGGCTCAGGAGATGGAAAAATACCCCTACAAACCGCTGACCAGAAATACATGGGGGGATGCCTTCTATTTCGTGTTCTCCTCGGTAGAAGATGCGGCTCACTTTGCATTAACACAGAGGGATCTGATCCGTGACACCGATTGGGCCGCACGAGGATTGCCACCCGATATCAATCTACGGATTGCACTTCATACCGGTCCCGTCTACCGGTTTACAGATCCGATGATTCAACAACTCAATTTTTCCGGTTCTCACGTTAGTCGGGCCGCCCGAATCGAACCGATTACCCCACCAGGTCAAGTTTATGCCAGTGAGCACTTCGCCTCGCTAATTGTGGCCAATAATATTACTGCCATTACCTGTGATTATGTTGGACTCTTACAGTTGGCTAAAAACTACGGGACATTCCGGATGTACCATGTTCGGCGAAGCCATGAACCAGAATAAAAACCCCGATTTCTGGTCGCTAAGCACTGCCTTATAGCTGACAAATCACTTTCCAAACCTCTCTGTTAGCGGTCCCTTTGCGCACCAAAATTAGGCGATTGTACCACTTCTCGTACACACACCTGTTTTCTTAATTTTTTTGTCATTGACAAAGAAACGGTTGTAATATATTATGGCGCTTGCCGGTCGCTATTATGTTATTTGTAAACTTTAGATTCTGATGAGGGCACTTAACGCGACATTGTACGACGTCTGTCGTACAATTTTACAGGAGAAATGAAAAATGGCAGACCTGATGCTGTCCTACTCTCGCCGAGACAAAGAATTTTGTGAAGTGTTGCATGACAAACTCCTTGAAAGCGGATTTTCCACTTGGGTTGACTGGAAGGATATCCCCCCTGCTTCGGAGTGGTTAGATGAAATCTATAAAGGGATTAATAATGCCGATTCTTTTGTGTTGGTGATCAGTCCGGACTCGATAGCTTCACCTGAATGTGAAAAGGAAGTTGTATACGCAATGGAGGGCGGAAAGCGTATCATTCCTGTCGTCTGGCGATTTGTCGAACCCGAGGAGATGCACGAGCGGTTGGCTGCAGCTAACTGGGTCTATATGCGGGAAGATGAGGACGATTACGATGCCGGGTTTCAAACCCTAGTTGAAGCTCTTCAAACCGATTTGGAACATGTTCAGGAGCACACACGACTACACGTTCGTGCTACTGAGTGGGACGACAATGGCCGAGACAATAGTTTCTTGGTGAGAGGGAGCGATCTTCGATCCGCTACACGCTGGATTCGCAACTCCCTAGAAGCAGAGATCGAACCTATTCCCACAGCCTTGCAACAGACCTACGTTCAAGCCAGTCAGGTAGCCAAAACCCGATTCCAGCAGATGATAGGCGGCTTGGCCGCTGTGGCCGCCGTTATCATCGGCATGGCCAT
Source organism: Candidatus Poribacteria bacterium (assembly GCA_030748495.1). Taxonomy (GTDB): domain Bacteria; phylum Poribacteria; class WGA-4E; order WGA-4E; family UBA9662. The sequence continues at coordinate 24,149 of JASMLX010000084.1, forward strand.
TTTCGCTTTGGTTCAGCGACAGGAGGCGGTGGCACAGAAACTGGTGGCTGAAGAATCGGCTACGGTTGCCCAACAGCAACGACAAGCTGCTGTAGAGGCTAAAGAAGAGGCCGACACTCAACGGAAAGCAGCCGTATCAGCCAAGGAAGAGGCCGACACCCAGCGCCAAAAAGCGGTCGAATCGGCTAACCTGGCTGAAGAGCAGCGGAAAGTAGC
>JASMLX010000084.1:24464-28538 GCA_030748495.1 Candidatus Poribacteria bacterium
GCCAAGGAAGAGGCCGACACCCAGCGCCAAAAAGCGGTCGAATCGGCTAACCTGGCTGAAGAGCAGCGGAAAGTAGCCGTGTCAGCCAAGGAAGAGGCCGACACCCAACGCCAAGCGGCAGAAGAGGCTAAAGAGGAGGCCGATACCCAACGTCAACTGGCAGTGGAATCGGCTGACTTGGCTGAACAGCAACGACAAGCTGCTGTAGAGGCCAAAGAAGAGGCCGATACCCAACGTCAACTGGCAGTGGAATCGGCTGACTTGGCTGAACAGCAACGACAGTTAGCCGAAACTGAAAAGAAACGAGCAGAGGAGCAGGCAAATATCGCTCTCTCCCGGCGGTTGGCAGAACAAGCCATCCAGAATATCGATAACGACCTGGAACTCAGCATTTCGTTGGCTCTATCAGCAGTGGAAAAAGCCAATATTAAAGTGACTTCGGCCCAGACGATCGGTGTCGATGAAGCGAAGCGGGAAGCGACACACGCCCTCCACCAAGTAGTCAATGCGCGTCGAATTCGACGAACCATCAATGCCCATACCGGCACGGTTCACAGCGTAGCCTACAGTCCATCGACAGGTGCCGATGGGCATCAACGCGTGATAACGACCAGCGCGGATCAATCGGCCAAGATCTGGGATGTGATCTCGAATACTATGACTCTACTGTCAGGCCATACCGATATAATCCACGATGCCGATTTCAGTCCTGACGGGCAAACCGTTGCTACCGCTGGGGCAGACGGCAAAGCCATTCTGTGGAACGTGGAGTCAGGTCAAGCCCAGTTAGAGGTTGACGCCCATGAGGGCAACGTCCAAAGTATTGCCTATCACCCTAAGGGCGGGCAGATAGCAACAACCGGCGGTAGTGATAACTCTGTCAAATTGTGGGATACCACCTCTGGAGCTGAATTGGCAAAATTCGAGATAGGTATTGCTGTGACTGATCTCGATTATAGCGCAGACGGAAGCAAAATTGTTACCGCTGACCAGAGTGGAACCATCAAGGTTTGGAGCGCTAATCCGGGTGAAGAGTTGCTATCGATTGATGGAGGGGAAGCAACTCTCAATAGCGTTATCTTTAGTCCTGATGCTACGCTAATCGCAGCCAGTGGCACCGATCAGCAGATCAGCATCTGGAATGTCAAAACCAGTCAACTGGAACGGCAGATCAACGCTCATACCGATGTGGTCTCAGACCTTAGTTTCGGGCCTGCTGGTGACAAGATCGCTTCTGTCAGCCACGATAAAACGGCTAAGATCTGGGATTTACAGTCGGGTCGAAAATTATTGACGCTCCTGGGCCACCAAAGCGAGATCCACGGCGTTGATTTTAATGCTAACGGCAGTCGCGTAGCTACAGCCAGTGCCGATGGGACCGTCAAGTTGTGGGATGTAACACCGGGCCAGGATCTGCTGCCGTTACGTGGTCATACCGCAGCAGTGACCAGCATCGCTTTTAGCCCGAATCAGGCCTATTTTGTCACCACTAGCGCTGACGGAACAGCCAGGTTATGGCACAAACAATCCGAGCAAATACAACATGTCTTTGCCCATGGAAAAAGTAATGAACAGCAGGTACTAACGGCGGCATTTAGCACCGACAGTCGCTACGTCGCTACAGGGGCTAAGGATGCGACCATTAGAATATGGGAGACGGCCACTGGTGGTATCTGGAAAGAGTTAGAGAGCGAAGAAGAGCTAATCTACAGTGTAGCCTTTAGCCCTGACGGACAATATCTAGCGGTAGCAGGGCAAACGGCCAACCTTTGGGATTTGGCCTCTGGAGAGGTAACAACCACACTGGCCGGTCACCAGAGCGAAATTTACAGCCTGGCTTACAGCCCAGATGGTACTAAGATTGCCACCGCCAGCCGAGATACCGAGGTCAAAATCTGGGAAGCAGAGACAGGTCAAGTACTGCTATCTCTATCTGACCATGCCATGGAAGTCAAAAAAGCCGCTTTCAATACAGATGGTTCACGGCTGGCAACAGCCAGCCTGGACGGTACGGTAAAAGTCTGGGATACGGAAACAGGGCAAGCAATCCGATCTATCTCTAGCTGGCCAGAACAGCTTCAGAGTGTCGATTTCAGCCCTGACGGTCGTCAAGTCGCAACCTGTAGCAAAAACAAAATTGCTAAAGTTTGGGACGTCGATTCCAGCCAAATTACCCTTACGCTAACCGGACACTCAGCGGCGGTTAGCGATATTGCCTTTAGTTCAGACGGTAAGACAATCGCTACCGTTAGTCAGGATAAAACTATCCGGCTTCATCCGGTGATGTCCGTCGCAGATTTGGAAGAACTAGCCCGGATGAGATTGACTCGTCAACTGACTAGTGCTGAGAAGCAGGAATTTTTGCTAAATGACTAATCTTAAACCAACCAAAACAGACAAGGTAAAATCCGTGAAGGCAACGACCCCTACAGGCATCCAATGGTTAGCGTACCCAACCCCGCCGGTTGAGATAGTCGGGAAATATTGGCGTTTAACATCAGGTCTGAGTTCCGTTTTATCGATCTTTTCAATGGTTCTCCTCAGCCTGATTGGAGGAGAAGTTCTAACTGCCAGAGGAGATAATCAGATGCCGGTTGGTGTTCGTCCGCTTGGCATGGGCTCCTCTTTTGTAGCCGTTGCTGACGACGCCAATGCCATTGCCTGGAACCCAGCAGGCTTGATTAACGTTGGCCGTATGGCCATCAATGGAATGACGGCTAACCTGCACGGCATTGAGAGTCTCCAACAGAGCTATCTCAGCTATATTGTTCCTCTTACAGACCGAAATGCCATCGGTATTGATTGGACCCGGCTTCGTTTTGGTGATAACGAACTTGAATTCCGAGATGATCGAATCACCTTTTCTTACGGGATTGGTATCTTGAAATCGCTCTCGGCAGGTGTAAACGTCAAGCGAGTTGCCATGGGTAGTGCACTCGACACCTATACCATCGGAGATGCAACCGGGTTTGGATTCGACGTTGGACTACGGTATCAACCTACCGATTGGCTAGCCGTCGGGTTCTTCGGTCAGGATATTACCAATACCAAAGTCAACTTTAACTACGAAGAGGTCGATGTCGAAAACGAAAAGCGGAATGAAAAGGATAAAGTGGCCTCTCGCCATATCCGCTTTGGTATGATGTACAAGCCGTTGCACCAGACCATTCTGGCTTTAGACCTGGGTGAAGGTATCCATTTGGGAGCAGAACAGTGGATCTACAATGTACTGGCGGTTCGTGGAGGGTTGACAGCGCATCTGAATAAAATTACTCCTGCCGGCTCAGAGATAGGTGCTAGAGAACCTTTTAGCCTGTCAGCAGGTGGAACGCTTCGATACCGAGGTATGAGCTTCGACTACGCCTACCTAAACGCGCCGACTTTAGGTGACACCCACCGGTTCTCAATGATCTTCGGTTTCGATTGGGATCCGAAACTGATTCAGGTAGATTCAATTGTTCTGAGGGACGTTTTGTTGTCTTTCTATCAACAGTATCATATCCCTAATCCTCTGAGTGGCGAGTTAGTATTAACGTCGATGTTTAAGAAAGATCTTAACGTTTCAGTTTCGGTCTTTATCCCGGGATATATGGATCGGCCTTTGCTAGTAGCCAGGGATACGTTGCTGCCTAAAGCGGGGTCAGATGCGGGTACCAAAAGAATTCCGCTGGCCTTCCAGTTTAACCGGAAGGTCGAGAGGTTGGAGCAAGATCTCCAAACCGAAGCCGAAATTATCGTCAACTACAGTTACCTAGGTCGAACCCGTGAATTTCGGCAACGTCAACCTGTTATGCTGCGACAGATGGGGAAAGTTGCCTACCGCGAAAAGTTGGATCCGATGGTGGCTTTTATCGATCCAGCCGATCCGGTCGCCAAATCCTTTGCCACAACGGCCTCCCAGATTTCAGTCGAAAGTGGCGACTTGGCTAAGTTCGGTAATTTGCTAACTGCAATGAAAATCTACGAAGCCCTCAACTCACGGGGCATCCAGTACCAGTCAGATACCGAGACCCCGTTTCAGTCGATCTATGGAAAAGGGTACGTAGTCGATGAAACAACCAGTTACACGCAAAG
>JASMLX010000085.1 GCA_030748495.1 Candidatus Poribacteria bacterium
ACATATGGTATTCCGAGCGCAACTTCTTCCGAACCTGATGCCCATTCTCTGATAATTAGCACTATATCTTTCGACAGAAAACTCTTAAGAAAAATGTCCTCTCCTCGACACAATTAGATCTCAATCGTGGTCAGTCTCCGGCCTTTTTTGGTTATTAGTGTGCTGCAGTAACTAAAAGAAAACGACAAGGGAAAGGGGTTCCTGGACGAATGTTGGTTTGGCTACCGAAGAGTCAATTACAGGTCCCCATACAAAATATGGAGGCATTCCTCTCTGATGTCATGCCTTTTAAACCTAGGCCCATCGAAATGGTGTGGCCACGATTTCGTAGATGCAGGCGCTTTCTAAGGAGGATTGAAATGGGAGTAGAAGAGAACGGGGCACCAGAATAAGAAAACCCGTTAAGCATTAGTATCGAAACTAGTTCAGGCAAACTGGTATTCAGCTTACCTGCTGTCATCTACCCGTGTGAATTTAACTTCAGAGTGTAGCATTCACTCCGAATGATTCTCCAAAAAGATCTCTATCAGCTTCAAAGATTTAAGGCTCTTTCTCGGTTTTCTATTCAACAATCCTTTGACTTTCACCATTCTTGAAGAGGTATTATTAGCCTTTAAGCCTTCAGTTCATTTTAATCACAACAACGGTGATATCATCATCGCGCAGCGTTTCATCGGCTCCGTGTTGAATGGCATCTTCTACCAGTTGATCTTGAATCTGAATTGCCGGTGTATCGGCTTTTACTGTCTTCAGCAGAGTCTCCATCTTGTCCGTCTCCGCGTACATAATCTCCTCGTCATCCAGGGTTTCGATAATGCCATCGCTCATTAAGATTACCGCATCACCCGACTGTAACTGCAGTCGACGGGTGGGATAGGCAACGTTTTCCTTCATGCCTAAAGGGAAACCGGTGTTGGTCAGTGACTCGACTTGACCATCCCGACACAATACCGGGTGAGCGTGATGGCCAGCATTACAGAAGGTAAAAGTTTTATCATTCGTATTTAACACGCCAAAAACCATGGTGACGTTGGTATCATTTTTCATCCGCTGGGTCAAAATACCGTTTAACTTAGCCATGATTTCGGAAGGACCATCGGTTTCCAGTTCTCTGGCTGCTAGTTGCAGAATACCGTTGGTCATCACTGCATTCATAGCTCCCTGCATCTGCTTGCCACTGACATCAGCCACAGCAATACCCAGTTCTTGTTGACCGAGTGGGATGTAATCGAAGAAGTCACCACCCACCTCGCTGGCGGTGACACAGGTTCCGGTGATGTCGAATCCGGGTAGGTCGGGATCTGCTTGTGGCATCAAGCCCATCTGGATACCCTGCGCCTCTTCCAATTCCTCGACCGCCAGTTCCTGGTACTCCCGAATCCGGCGGCGCTGCTCCGAGATTTTCCAGGTTTGGACGCCCCCAAAAACCAATGCGATGCTAAATACCACACCTACCCCAATCAGGAAGCCCATTGTTTGGTAGAATAAGGGGGGATTAATTGTCAGCTCAACACTAGCCGGGTCAGAGTAATTGAGATCTCGATCAATATATTGTACTTCAAAGGTATAATGACCTTGTTGCTGGAATTTATGGTCGTAGATGGTTGTTCTAACAGGTTTACTCCATTCTTGGCTAACTTCCTTGATGCGGTATCGGTATTGGCGTTTTTCGGGGATAGTACGAAAATCGGTGGTATCGTATTTAAATGTCACCCGTTCACCGTAGACCAAATCAGGAATAGAGGCCAAATTGGTATAGGTCTGATCCGTTTGAACGGCCGTAATTCGTACGGGCGGTTTTTGTTTACTTTTGCGGTAACGGGTCAGGCCATTATTAGTGCCGAACCACATATATCCAGAGTGATCTTGGTGAATCTGCCATACACTGTTACTGACTAACCCATCGCGGTCGTCGAGAGAACTCCAGAATGTACCATCGTAGATCGAAACTCCACCACCACCTGTTGCTGCCCACAATAATCCATCCGAGTCAAAGAGGAGATCACTAATATTATTGGAAGACAAGCCATCTTTAACTGTCAGGGTTGTAAAATTTGTGCCATCATATCGAGAAATACCACCAGTGCCACCAGGACCACCAGCACCAATCCATAGATCACCTTTAGGCCCTTGCTGAATTACATTGAACCATTTTGCTTCGGGCAGTCCATCAGTACTTGTAAAGTTGGTAAAGGTCTGACTTTCAGGGTTAAAGTGAGAGATACCACCAAAACCATTTGGATTATTTAGACCAAACCAAAGTTGATTATCATCATCCTGATAAACACATCGTACAAAATTAGTCAATAAGCCATCTTTCTGGGTGTAGTTAACAAAGTTCTCACCGTCGAAATGTGAGATTCCACCTCCAGTGGCAAGCCACAAAGTTTTGTCTTCTCTGTCTTGATAGATATCACCTATCCAAAAATAAGCCAATCCATCTTTTTCTGTATATTGGGTAATTTTCTCACCGACAATAAGAGATAGGCCTGGTATAATTCCGAGCCAAAGTTTCCCATTTGAACTAAGGTGAATATCCACGATTGGCTTGTTTGGCAGACCATGTTGGTAGGTCATATTGATAAAGTTCTGACCATCGTAAATTGATAACCCATTACCACTGGTTGCCCCCCAATTACCTGTAGCAAAATATAATCGTCCATCTTCAGACTCGATGATACTGTTGATCTGATTTCCTACCAGACCATCTCTAGTTGTTAGATTTAGCAGGCCAACAGTGTCATAACGAGATATTCCGTCATTAGTAGCAAACCAGATTGATCCATCGACATCGTGATAAATAGAATGGACGGTATTCCCAGCTAAACCGTCTTGCTCAGTGAAGTGGACCAAGGCAGCTCCATCGTATAATAGTGCTCCGCCCCCGCCTTGTTCCCTACCGCTACCTAGCCACATTTCCCCGTCGGTGGTGAAATAAATCCCCCCAGCATTATTGGTCTGCATACCTTCGTGACGTACAAAGGAGCGAAAAGTTTGGCCGTCAAACTGGCATAGTCCGCCTCTAGCCCCAAATCGATCTGCGGTACCAAACCAGAGATCACCATTACTATCTTGGCTGATTGCTGCCTGATTAATACAATTACTGGGCAAACCGTCTTGCTCAGTGAAGTTGGTAAAGTCTGCACCATCAAAACGAGAAATCCCCGCTGTTGGTGTACCGAACCACATCATGCCTGTCCTGTCTTCATAGATGGAATTGACAACGTCAGAAATAAGTCCCTCATTCGACCGATAGTGGTGAAAATTTTTTCCATCGTAACGGGTTACACCACCATCAAGCTTTTGCCAACTGCCGGAACCAAGCCAGAACAGACCTTTCGAGTCAACGAAGAAGTCGTTCAGCTGAGCGTCCAATAGTCCGTTGTCTTTGGTGAAGTTAGTGAAAGCTTCACCCTCTAGTTTCGATAAGCCTTTCTGAGTCGCAAACCACATTGCACCATCAGTCGCCTGATGAATTTTCAACACAGTGTTATCGGTAAGCCCGTCGCCTTTGGTGAAATTGACAAATTGTGTGCCATCATATTTGGAGACCCCATTGCCAGTGGCAAACCAGAGGTTGCCGTTTGTATCTCGCAAAATGTGATTGACCCTATTGCCAGCCAGTCCATCGTAGGTAGTATAAGTGCGCCAAGACCCTTTTTTAAATTCTGCTAAGTAGAAGTTGATGTCCCGAATCTGTTTGCCTGATCTGACATTTAGAACCGTAACCGACTGACCGGGTTGGTCAGGATGATAAACCAGTCGACCAGGAATATGGCATCGAACTTCATATTTCCCTGGACGCAGATTAAAGAAGCGGTACTGGCCTCGCTCATCGGTCAAAGTAGTGGCCATAATTTGGTCTGTATTTTCCAATGCTGGCTTTTCTCGTTCAACTTTGATTGCGGCCGGTTTCATGGCCTGCACGACCAAATCAACATGGGGCGATTGCTTATCCAACATTAGAATAGAGCCTTCAATGCTAATTGCAGGCTTTAAGTGAAAGGTATGTTCCTTTCGAGTACCGACTTGAATCTTTTGATTCAGCAGCCAATTGCCTGTTTGGTCGCTAAATGCAGTTAAATCGTATCGACCATAAACTGGAAAAATACTAACCTGATACTGGCCTGTGGTATCAGCTTGCCGTTCAAAAATATGTTGGCCTTTTTGTTCGATCCTAACTGTTGCTAATGGAACTGGTTTTCCATCCACGGACAATACAACACCGGTTATCTCGGCTCGAGACGATGGTATTCCACGAAGAGAAAAGGACCAATCGCCAATTCCTTGGAAAATTTTAACCAAACAGCGATTTTTACCTTGTTTAACTGCAGAGTTAAAAGTTTCGTCATCATAATAGTGCGGCTTATTCTCAGGATTAATATATACGCGAATATCATCTAGCCAGACGGCGGCGCCGTCATCTTTACCAATGAAAAATTGGACATCGTCATCATCCGCTGGGGCCTCAATATGGGTGAAGGCGTAGGCCGTCGAATTATCATGTTGCCCCAAAATTGCCAGAAAATCGATCAGACTTTTGTCGGATTGGTGGCGAGTCCACATCAAGGTTTGACCGTCTCTCGTCTGGACTGAGTCACCGGCTTTAGGCTCGATTTTGCTTTCACCGCCATAATCAGCCAAGTAATCGTGCTGGAGATCGATGCCTTCAAATGGACCCAGAATGAGCCAATCTGTCATGTATTGACCATCAATCTGGTGGGTTTGGGCATATCCAGCCAAGCAAAACAGACATAAGAAAAAATAAAGGGATAAACTACGAAACTTCATGGAGATCCTCCTACTCTTAAAAGGCAAAATATTTGGAAGTACAGAGTTAAATCAGGATGGATTCATTAAATTGTCAAATTGTTGTTCACGCAATCTCTTCGTTCAACCACTCAACTGCTTCCTCGAAAGTGTCCAGAATTTCAACCCCTTCGATGTGCTCCACGATATTCATAGTCTGTAGAATAATAAGGCAGGTTTCTGACACCTCGCAGATTCCAAATCTAACACCCTCTTCTTCTCCTTCCAACATGATACTCAGCAAAGTAGCCAAACCTCGACTACTGGTTAACCGGACCTGACCGAGATCTACAACAACCTTTTCAGCGTCGATTTCCTCAAAGGCTAAGCGAATATCTTCAGCCGTTTTACGATCCAGATTATTGCTAATATAGACTGTTGTAATATCTCCACTATTCTCTACTTCAACATTTTTACCAAATGACTTTCTATCTGCCACTGATTTATTCCTCTCAACTTCATTTTATAATTTCTATAATTATTTCATCTATGACTCTGTGGTAATCTTCAGTGTAGCGGTTGTTCCCTGGCCTTCAGACCCCACAATATCGACCTCATCCACCAGGGATTTCATCAGAAACAAGCCCCAACCGCCGATCCGTTCCGTCTTAAACTTCTTAACCTGCTCTTCTACATCAGGACGCTGGAAGTCGGAATGAACTTCACCTGAACCTGCGTCCTTGACGGATACAATCATCTCACTATCTTGGTAAGAATAGCTGACTGTGATCGGTTTGTCGGGGTCATAGTCGTTGCCGTGTTCCATAGCATTGATACAGGCTTCATTGACCGCCACCCTCAGGTTGTTGATTTTTTTGGCTGAAACCCCAAAGAGCCTGGCCATCGTTGCGATAGATTCGACGACAATCTCTTCGTACCCTTCGATGCTGGGTATGGAGGTCGTTACCTTTCCTGCTTCCATCTAAAGATCCTTCCTATTGTTACAGATAGAACCTATTCCATCAAGATTCGTATCAAAATGTCACTTCACGCTATAAAATTGAAACCGTGATTACACTTTACTATAGTTGCTATTTTAGCGCAAGAAAAAAGATGCCAAAGATATACTGACATCTTAATATGGATTGAGTCGGACAAGTGTCGAGACTACCAATAACCACGATCAGGCGTAGCCAACAGCTCAGCTACCATTGTTCGTCTGTTGGTCGTTGATGTTTGCCAAAGATTCGGAAATCCGTTTGGAGCAAGATGGTCGTCTCGGTGGCTAATCAAGACCTGGTGTGATTCTGCTACCGTCTTCCGGTTGCCAACCCCAATATTGTAGCAAAACGGCAGATCAGTGTCTAAGTCATAGAGTTTCGGTGTTTCACTCTCACTGACAGGCACGTGACCTCACTGATGCGTGACCGGAAAATGGGAAATTGTTGTTGTGGTCGTGAACCGGTAGGCCAGAGATAGCACCCACTGGCGGCATAATCACAATAGTGGTCAGTGCTATTTCGGATCTGGTTCACGTCTACTACAATGAAACGGCATTTCAACTGCTAGACACTGAAAAGTTCGAGGCATCAATTACACGATTCGAGGTAGGGATCAAACAGGTGCCGAAAGTGGGGTCTTAAAAATAAGGTCGCCGAATGTAGGACATGAGCCATCAGATGCCGAGGAACAGAATCCCGTTCCTCGGCATCTAACATATCGAAAAAACAGAAGGGTACGGGAAAGTTGGAGACATAATTTTCGAAAAGTGTAACAAACCGCAGTTTCACGGGCATCACAGGTACTACAAGCGCGGCAAGGTTAAATTTTACGACGATGTCGAACTGCTGGCAAGACTCCTGCGGGTTCGTGCTACCCTCGGGACACATTTTGCACTTTTGTAAAGAATCAGGTTGCCGTAGCAACGAGAGTTGTTGACATGCTCAGACAATTATATTAATATTTAATGTAGAAAAAATCTCATCAGGAGAGAATAAAGATGAAGGAAAAGTTGAGGAAGAGGGAAGCCAAAGAACCTTCTATCGCCCAAATGTTAGATTCGTTTGTAGATGAATTGGATTTCAAACAATTTCCCTTCAAGATCTGTTTTAGCCTGGAACCGTTGGCTGACTTTTGGCAACAGGCGGATACACAGCAAGTACCAACCCCAGTTGGTGCTGAGAAAATCATAACCGCTTTAGAAGACGCCCCTCAGATTCTTTCTACCATTACGGATTTAGAGGGAACTTACGCCGAACACAAAGAATTAATTGACCTGATGATGACGGCCATCGTGCCAAGAGCTACCTCAGATACCGAACTCGTGGCGATTGTTCCGCCCTTTTCTTCCTATCCGTTTTTTCAGACACCGCAATTTACCAATCTCCTGCTGAATGAGGATGGTTGCTACAGCGACCAACTGGATCGGCTGAACGATGAGATGAGACTTTACGTGCAAATTCTGTATGCCTACTACTATGTTGTTTCCAAAGGAGAGGATTATCAGTTGGATCTGGATTTTGACGATTACACCTCAATTTCAATGCAGGAGAATCCCGAAACCGGTGTCACTCACTATTACAGGTTGGAATGGGATGCCCGGTTTTGCCAAATCAGGGTCAAAGGGGAACCAAAACCGTTAACCTCCATCATCAAAAAGAATCTTCTCTCTAATCTGAGCAGCGTTTCGGTGTTGAAGGACTCGATCGCCAGCACGGAGGTCGATGCTTCTACCATCGGTAAAAACGTCAAATTGGCCAACGTTACCAGTTTGAAACTGTTAACCGAACTGTTACCGCCGGAAAATTTTGAGTTTCATGGCTTTATGATCGTACGAGCCACAGAGATTACCAATCAGCACGTTTTGGGTAAAGTGACGCATGAGTTGCTGGAACCGGACGCAATCGACAACACCAAGCGATTCCTCGGTATTCAGGAAATGTTAAGAACTGTTCTACGGCTCTCTGATGTCGAAGCTACCTTGATTGGGATTGACAGTACAGATCAGGTCCTAATGATTAACAGTGGACGTGTAGAAGTCAACACTCCGTTCTCTCATATCTCAGATTTAGAGGGGTCTCAATATCGCCGGGCGCTGGACCAAGGCAGTTTGTTACCGATACCTGATTTGCCCAAAACCGTCAGACGAAAGAAAACGGCCATCGAAGAGCAGATGCTGGAGGATAGCGTGGGCAGTTTGGTGATCATCCCGTTGTACGATCCTGAAACCGCTGACGAAATCGGCATACTGGAACTTCGGTCTCCGACCAAAGATGGCCTCAACGATATGAACGCCATGCGATTATATGAGTTGAGCTCTCCCTTTTCAAGTGCAGTCAAGCGTTGGGTAACAGAGCGGGAGGACGAAGTAGAGAAGACAATTCGGCAACAGTGCACACCAATTCATCAATCCGTCTCCTGGCGATTTGAAAAAGCGGCCAGAGATTTTTTTGACCGAAGACGGGCAGGAGAAAACGTCAGCGAAATGGAGCCGATCATCTTCAACGATGTATATCCACTCTACGGTCAGTCAGATATCAGAGGGTCTTCTGAAGCGGGCAACTCTGCAACCCAGGCCGATTTGCAGGATCAACTGACACTGGCGCGGGAAATTTTAACCCTGGCCTACGGGATAAAGCCGATGCCCTTTCTGGAAGATCTGATTTATCGGGTTGACGTGCAGTTTTCAAATATTGAAGGTAACTTAGGTGCCGGAGACGATTTGCAGGTTCTAGAATTTCTGCGCACAGATGTAGAGAAATGCTTTACAACGCTGGAAAGTTTCAAAAACTATGATGCAGGGATTGGTAAGAAGATTGAGGCCTATGGTTCGTCGCTGGATCCGCAACGGGGGGCAATTCACCGTCAGCGGAAGGAATACGACGACAGCGTGAGCCTGATTAACGATACCATATCCAGTTATGTTGATCGGGAACAGGAGAAGGCACAGCGAATTTTCCCGCATTACTTTGAGAAAAACGTCACTGACGGTGTCGATCATCAGATCTACGTCGGAGAGTCCATGCTGGACAAGAAATCATTTGATCCAATGTATCTGAGGAACCTTCGTCTGTGGCAACTGATGGTCTTATGTGGTTCAGCGCATTTGACGGAGCAACTAAAGCCCAGCTTAAACTTGAAGCTCGACACGGCACATCTGGTAGCAGTGCAGGAAACTCAACAGACTATCAGCTTCGACTATAATGAGAAACTGCTGGCCATGAAAGGCAGTTACGATGTTCGCTATGAAATTATGAAAAAGCGAATAGATAAGGCCAAAGTGAAAGAGACAGGTGAACGGCTAACTCAGCCCGGAAAAATTGCTATTGTCTATTCACAAAACCGGGAAGGGGCAGAATACGAAGAGTATCTCAAATATCTGTCGGCCCGGGAATATCTGATCGATAGTGAACCGGATCGGCTCAATTTGGAAGACCTGCAGGGACTATATTCGTTGAAGGCGTTGCGCGTGGCGGTCAATCTGGACAAGCCTATCGAACTACCGGGCCCCGAGGAAGATCTTTCCCAGTTTTAGTTTTTAAACCGATTATCCCCGTTAATGTAGATTTCGATTCAGAAGGATCTTGATCGAGCCTAAATGGAGGAAAATGAGCACCAAACAACCAGAAATATCAATCACCATTCCGAGTATTTTTGGCTATGAAGAGGTTATCACTGAGGCCGTTGGAAGCGTAGCCAAGATCAAGAAGTTTCCCTTGGAAAAAACCAGCAAGCTGAAACTGGCTGTGGCGGAAGCCTGCATTAACTCAATTGAGCATGGAAACCAGAAGGACCCAGATAAAAAAGTGGTGGTGACCATTCGATGCGAAGCCGATTCTATTACTGCCCGTATACGGGACGCAGGTGGCGGTAACATCGATCCACAACACAAGATGACAGATCTAAAGGAGCAGATCCAGGTGAAAGAGATTGGTGGATGGGGCATGTTTCTGATCAACGAATTGGTCGACAAGGTCGAAATTGACTCTGCGCCCGGCCAACCAACCACTACCACGTTAACCATCAACCAATAACAGGCAGGAAGGACTTTGAGCTGATGAAGCAAATCGGAGAGAACATTACACTGGATCAAAAAGACAGTATCACCATTATCAGTATCAGTAACAACCTCGGTTATGATACCGCGGATGAATTGAGAAGTGCTTACCAGGAAGTGGAAACAGACGATGTATTGGTCGACTTGGGGCAGGTCAGCGTTACTACTAGCCGTGGCATGGCCACCTTGCTCAGCATCATTGTCGAAGGTCAGGAAGAAGATCAGCAGTTCTGTCTGTGTAATGTGTCGGAAGCCTGCATGCTGATTATTGATGCTATGAATATCATGGAATATGTGGAAGGTCTGGAGATTGTAGATTCGATGGAGGAAGGGATTGCCTTGTTCAGTAGTTAATCAATTGCCTACTGTTTCTCTATCCGAAGGATAAATTCTGCTCTTCGTACTGGCTGAATTCCACGTTGTTCCTACATTCAAACCTTCGATCTGGATTAACTTGATAGCGAAGCGATTCCATGACTAGAAAGCGCAAGCCTCCAGTGTCCAGCCCCTACAGACATAGTTACACCAGCTACAGCAACCAAATTAAACAGAAGTTTTTTGGATGGCAAGTAGTATCACCGCGTGAGTTGATTGTGCTGGGAATCAACCGCAGCGACTGCGGGTTAGTACGTTTCGTTCCTCTATCCACACTCTTATTTACGCCCTTAAGGTCAAGGTCTCTTATTCTGCTTCACCGACTGTTCCTGCTCCGGTAAAGCAGTCAAGTAGTGACTGCTGGTTCTGCTGTCAGCGAATCGTAATTTGGCCGATTCGACCGCAAACACCTAATTCTTTAGTCGAATTGGATCCAGTCACCGTGCTGTTGCGACCAAGATTTTAGATCTTGGTGTAGTTCCTGTCGTACCGATTGATAGGCCGGATCCGCGGCACAGTTTTTCGTCTCCTGCGGATCCTGCTCCAGATCGTAGAGTTCAGGTTGATCTGTCGGGTCGTAGATGTATTTATATTGTTGAGTAACAACTGCCCGTCGCGTGTCCCCCAGTGTCGGATTGCCAGAGTATTGACAATAGATGGAACGATTCGGCACTGGTTCACCTGCCGTCACCGCCCCGGTCAGCGAGATGCCATCTAGGCCGTCTGGTTGCACCAAATTAAGTAGATTGAGCACGGTAGGCATCAGATCCAAATGAGAAACAGGTCGATCTGACGACTGCACTGCGGCGCCTGGTAACCGGATAATGGCCGGTATCCGTATTGCCTCTTCGTACATCTCCATCTTCTGGTACATCCGATGTTGTCCCAGGTGATCGCCATGATCCGATGTATAAACAATCAGCGACTGATCAAATTGATCTCTCTGTCTCAGGGTTTCAAGCACCTGTCCGATGCCGTCATCGGCTAAGCGAACTAGGCCCATATGTGCTGCCCAGACCTGCCGCCATTCGTCCATGCTGATGCCTTCCGCTAACTGTCTGGCGATACTGTAGCGTCGGTTGAGGGGTTCGCCCTCTGCGGTCTGCCCTACATTGGAAGGCAGATCAATCTTTTCTGGTGGAAACATCGTTTGGTAGGGTTCCGGCACCCAAAACGGCGGATGCGGGGCCCATAGATAGAGGAAAAGAGCAAAAGGTTTTTGCTGCTCTAATGTCGCTTGTGCGTCCAGAAAGTCAACCGCTTGCTGGCAAAAGTAGCGATCCTTGAAATGTTCTGCTGCTCCGTGCCATCGACTACAATAGGTGTTGGAATAGCCAGTTTGAACATATCGACCCTGTTGGTTTTCACGTACCGTTCGCTTGAAAGCCGATACAGGTTCCCTGGTAGGTTCGGTTAACCCCAAATCTTTCAAGTAACGCTGATGATCGGTTTTGTCGATCCATTTGACAAAATCAATTTGTTCTCGCAGTGTTGGTGAGACCCGAATATGGTCCACACCGATGTGAACCACATCGTAACCGGATTCGGCCAAAACCTGGTGCAGTGTCAAGTGCTGGCCGCCACGGGTTCCTCGCCAATCATTGTAAACAATACCGTTATGCGTCGGATACTTGCCCGTTGCCAAAGCGGTTCGGGCCGGCACACACAACGGACTGGCGTTGTACATGCGGGAAAAATAGGCGCCTTCTGCTGCTAACCGGTTAAGGGTGGGACAAACCTCTGTCGGTTGACCATTTTTGTCGGTCTGAACCATACCGATACTATCGGCCCGTTGGTGGTCGGTCATGATAAACACAAGATTCTGTCGTTGTTCCATATAATTGCGCTCCAGTTAGTGCGTGACATACTACACCAGAATCCGTTTCGATTCAATCGCTGTTAGGTATCTTTGTTGGAAGCAACTTGCACCGATCGCTATTTTCCTGTATCCTGTTACCCATAGCTATCCGGAAACGACTCATTATCTCGTGCTGGCCTGCTTTCGATACCTTTTTAGAATAGTGAATTCCCGTTTCTTACATTGTCTAACCGAAGGAAAAACCAAATGTCAACCATAACAGAAACGTTACCTCAGACCGATTCACTGCAACAACCGGAGGATCTATCAGCCTTGATGGTTCAAAAGTTAGATCAATTTTTAATGCAAGCCATCGACTCGGCAGCGTCAGAACAAGCGCAATACTGGTCGCCAGATGAGGCCGACCCCGAATCTTATCAGGCCTCGATTCAGCCTAACAGAGAACGGTTGAAACAGATTATCGGTTGTCTCGACCAGCGGTCGACGATCGATGGACTGGAGTTGATAGCCACAACCCAGCGATCGGTGATGGTAGCCGAAACCGACACCTACACGGTGCAGTCGGTACGCTGGCCGGTTTTTGAAGAGGTCTATGGTGAAGGATTGTTAGTCGAGCCAAAATCTGTAGTTCAAGCCAACTTGATCGTCATTCCCGATGCCGACCAGACACCTGAGGCCATCCTGGGCCTGACCAATGACCTGCCCAAATCAGAACAGTTCGGGAAGAGCTTGGCCGGACTAGGTTGCCGACTGGTAATACCGATGCTAATCGACCGGGCTGACACCTACGCTGGCAATCCGGATATCGGACGGTGGACCAATCAACCCCACCGCGAGTTTATCTACCGGATGGCCTTTGAGTTGGGACGACACCTCATCGGCTACGAAGTGCAAAAAATACTGGCCGTAGTGGAGTGGTTCCAACAGATGGATCTACCGATCGGTCTGTTCGGTTATGGTGAAGGAGGATTGCTGGCTTTCTACACGGCAGCAGTTGAACCGCAGATTGAGTCGACCGTGGTTAGCGGTTACTTCAACAGCCGTCAACGCTTGTGGCAAGAACCGATCTACCGCAATGTTTGGGGGCTGCTTCGCGGCTATGATGACGCAGAACTAACCCGGCTGATCCCACCTCGACACCTGATTGTCGAAGCCAGTCACCATCCGGCCGTCGATGGCCCGCCACCAGTTCGGGACGGACGCGGTGGAGCGGCTCCCGGCCAGATAATCACTCCTGGTTTCGATCAGGTAAAGCGAGAGGCCGAACGCGCCCAACAGCACTTCGACCGACTCAGTGTATCAGATCACCTGCAACTAGTTCAACCGGCTGAGTCTGTGATTGGCGATGCAAAGACGGTGTCGCTTTTGGCCAGCTCGTTGGGCGTATCTGGGGGACAGCCACCTGCTTCAACAAGGATCTACTATTTGCCTTCGGCAGAAGAGCGACAGCAGCGGCAGTTCCAACAACTGGTCAAACTGGCCCAGCGACACCTTTTAGAGGCCGCTAGCCGTCGAAAAGTCTTCTTTTGGGATCAGCTAGACGATAGTTCTCCACAGGCTTGGCAACAGAGTTGCCAACCGCTAAAAGCTTGCCTGTGGGACGAGGTCATCGGTCGCTGTCCATCGCCTGAGGCACCTGCCCATCCACGCTCCCGCCTGCTCTACGATCAACCTAACTGGACAGGCTACGAAGTGATGCTGGATGTATGGGATCTACCCGGCGAAGAGACAAATGTGTTCGCTTCCGGCATTTTACTGCTACCGAAGGGGATACAGGCTGGTGAGAAAAGACCGGTTGTCGTCTGCCAGCACGGATTGGAGGGGCGATCGCACGACACTTGCGATCCGGAGATCACAGGACCTTACAACGCTTACGGAGCAAAGTTGGCCGATCTGGGATTTGTGGTCTATGCGCCACAAAATCCGTACATTGGACAGGATCAGTTCCGGGTCCTGCAACGAAAAGCTAACCCTTTGCAGTGGTCGCTATTTTCGTTGATTGTTCGTCAACACGAGCAAACGCTGGACTGGCTGGCCGGCCTGGACTTTGTCGACCCGGAACGCATCGGCTTTTACGGCCTCTCCTATGGGGGGAAAACTGCTATGCGGGTACCCGCCTTACTGGATCGGTACGCTCTCTCAATCTGCTCGGCCGATTTCAACGAGTGGATCGTCAAGAACGCCACCTATCACTCCGGCTACAGCTACATCTTTACAGGAGAGTACGAGATGCCAGAGTTCGACTTGGGCAATACCTTCAACTATGCCGAGATGGCGGCCCTGATCGCGCCGCGTCCGTTTATGGTCGAGCGGGGCCACCACGACGGTGTTGCTCCTGACGAGTGGGTGGCACACGAATACGCCATCGTGCGACACGCTTACGTTGGTTTAGGAATTGGCGACCGAACGGAGATCGAGTTCTTCGACAGCGGACACGAAATTAATGGCCAGGGAACGTTTGCTTTTCTGAAGCGGCATCTCAGCCACGGCTCGTGTGCGGAGTAATAGTTAGTTCCACCAAAGATTTTACACATCGGCTTGTCCCAATCTCGCTGTATCTGGTATCTTTAACCGCATTTAATTTATAGAGAAGAGGACCGATTTAACACAACCATGGATGAAACGCCCAAACACACCAATCGGCTGGTTGACGAGACCAGCCCGTATCTATTACAACACGCCCATAATCCAGTCGATTGGTATCCGTGGGGCGAAGAAGCGCTTCAGCGTGCCCGGTCGGAGGACAAGCCGATTCTGTTGAGCATCGGCTACTCCGCCTGTCACTGGTGTCATGTCATGGAGCGAGAGTCGTTTGAGAACGAGCAGATCGCAAAACTGATGAACGACAACTTTATCAACATCAAGGTCGATCGTGAAGAACGCCCGGACTTAGACGAAATCTACATGAGCGCAGTCCAGGCTATGACGGGCAGTGGTGGTTGGCCGATGACCATGTTCTTAACACCGGATCTAAAGCCCTTCTATGGGGGTACCTATTTCCCACCCACGGACCGGTATGACCGTCCCGGTTTCCCCCGCATTTTGACCAGTGTGGCCGAAACTTACCAGGAAAAGAGAGGCGAAGTGGCTGATCACGCTGAGCAGATCACCAAGCACCTGCAATCCAGGATCAATCCCGAACAACAGGCCGATGCCGAGTTGTCGGTCGACCTCCTCGACAAAGCCTTCCAGCAGTATCAATCCCGATTTGATGAGCGACACGGCGGATTTGGCCAAGCCCCCAAGTTTCCACCGGGCATGGGGTTGAGCCTTTTACTCCGCTATTGGAAGCGCACGGGTAACGCCGAGGCTTTACAGATGGTTGAGTTTACGCTGAAGAAGATGGCCAACGGCGGAATGTACGATCAACTGGGTGGCGGATTCCACCGTTACTCGGTGGACGAAATCTGGCTGGTGCCCCACTTCGAAAAGATGCTCTACGACAACTCCTTGCTGACCGTCAGTTACCTGGAAGCCTACCAGGCCACCGGCAAAGACCTCTACCAACGAATTGCCCGGGAAACGCTGGACTATGTCTTACGAGAGATGTACGACAGTCAGAACGGCGGATTCTATTCGACCCAGGACGCCGATAGCGAAGGGGAAGAGGGCAAGTTCTTCGTTTGGACGCCGGACGAAGTGGCGGCTATTCTACCGCCGGAACAGGCCAAAATCTTCTGCGATTTCTACGATATTACGGAGGGTGGTAATTTCGAGCATAAAAATATTCTGCATGTTCGGATGAGCACGGAGCAGTTCGTCCAAATGATAGATCTGTCAGAATCCGAGTTAATAGGCCTGCTTGAGGATGGTAGAGCTAAACTATTCACCGAACGGGAGAAACGGATCAAGCCCGGACTTGACGATAAGATCTTGACCAGTTGGAACGGATTGATGATCCGCAGTATGGCCCTCGGTTACCAGATTCTGGGCGATGATAGGTATCTGCAGGCAGCTAGCAAATCAGCCAATTTTATCCATCAGCAACTATCCCAAGAAGACGGTCTGCTCTGGCATACCCATCGCGCCGGCAAGAGCCATCTCAACGCCTATCTGGAGGACTATGCCTACCTGATCTGCGGACTGATTGAGCTGTATCAGGCCAGCTTTGATCTCCGTTGGTTGAAAGAGGCGGATCGACTGAGCCAGATCATGATCGACCAATTCTGGGACGTTACCGAAGGCGGCTTCTTCTTTACCGGTAACCAGCACGAAGCATTGATCATCCGCTCCAAATCGGCTTACGACGGCGCCACTCCCTCCGGTACCTCCATGGCCCTCCACGCACTTGTGCGATTGGCCATCCTGCTGGATCGGCCCGACTATCGGCAAAAGGTGGAACAGACTCTGCGCCTTAACTACCGTCCACTGGATATGGCGCCCTCCGGTTCGGCCCAGATGATGTGCAGCTTGGATTTCCTGTTAGGCACCCCCTCTGAGATCGCCATCGTCGGTCTGCCAGATCAGTTACCCCCTGTTCTGCAGGCGTTGCACAATAACTTTATTCCCAACAAAGTGGTGGCCTGGTTAAACCCGGATGGTCCTGCAACAGAGACGGTTGAGGAATACCTGCCTCTCCTAACCGCTAAAACGCCGATCGAACGACAAGCCACCATCTATATCTGTCAAAACTACGCTTGTCAACAGCCGACGATCGATCTGTCCGTCTTTAACAACCTCTAATCCCAACCACCGACCAGTGGTCGTAGTCAAGGGATAGAGAACCTGCGATGGAGAAAGTTTGATGACACAGCCTAATCCAAACCCTTCTGAACCAGCCACCACGGCCAACCCAGCTAGCGACGGTCAGCGATATTTGGAAAACCTTTATGCTGAGCCTCGTCAAGCCTACACCTTCCACTACGGTTACCCGGGGGGTTTTAACAGTTGGGTAGCAGAGGCTCGACCGGTGTTGCAACGACTGCTCGGTCTGGACAATATGACTCAAGATACCGCCGACCATCAACCGTCAGTGCGACTGGGAGAACCTGAAGCCCGGGACGGTTACTCTCTCCAACTGGGATACATCGAGACTGAACCCAACATCCCTCTACCGTTTTGGTTGCTGCGACCGCAGGGGCAACCAGGCCCTTTCCCGCTGGCCATTCTTCCGCATGGCCACGACCGTCAGGGACACAACAGTTATGCTGGTGTTTACCAGGACGAGTCGCATCGGCAACAATCTTTGGCGATGGATCGCGACGTTGCTGTCCAGGCGGTTCGGCACGGATTTCTGGCCATTGCTCCTGCCACCCGCGGGTTGTCTCTGGCTGCCAACTACGTCCCGGATACCTTCGATCGGCACGGTAACCGGGATTGTCGCAGCTACCTGATACACGCCATTCTGGCTGGTCGCACGGCTGTAGGCGAACGCATCTGGGATATGATGCGACTGATCGATTGGGCGTCGGACTTACCAGAGGTAACAACCGAAACGCTACTAATGATGGGCAACTCCGGTGGAGGCGTGGTCACCATGTACACGGCGGCTTGCGACCAGCGCATTACTATGGCGGTGCCGAGTTGTTCCTTTTCGGTCATCGCCAGCCCACAAGGACGGATCTACCACTGCGACTGTTGTGCCGTGCCGGGTATTCTCCGTTGGGGACAACTCTACGATGTTTGCGGGCTAATCGCCCCTCGTCGTCTGCTGACCGTCAACGGGGTTAAAGACCAGCTACACTCAGAGACCGAGATTATGCGTTCGGCTGAACGTGTAGGCACCATCTTTGATGCTGCTGGAGTACCAGATCACTTCCAGCACCGGTGGGGCAGTGAAGGCCATCGCTTTTACAGCGAATTGATGTGGTCAATAATCATGTCCGCGATTTAAGACGACTATTCTATGCCTTTTCTATGTCTTTAATTCTCATCGCCATATTCTTCGCCGCGATGAGCCCTGCGGATTTCGGCGGCGCTGGTTGCCTTTTTGATCCGCTCCTGCAACGTGCCTTCGTGTTCAATTAGCTTTTGCACATTTTCCAGAACATCGGCCATCCGATTAGCCGGAAACTTCACCGCACCGTTTTCGTCCATATGGATAATCTCTCCCGGCGCTACATCCATACCGCAAATTGAGACGGGCACATTGACCGCGTGCACGGCCTGGTCACCATGACCAGGTGTGACCCCGGTCAATAAATACTGAAATTTCATCGGTCGAATCTCATCAATATCCCTGGAGGGACCGTTCGACAGGCAGCCCATACAACCCAGTGTCTTCATGGTTGTGGTCATATTGCCGCCGGCCAAACCTACCTTGCCGGCAACCTGCGGCGGAAACTTCTGCTCAAGCGCCAGAATCGTCGGCTTCGGAGAGGCATCCAGTGCATCGGCGACGTCCATGAACGAAAGTCGATTGAAACTGGGATCGGGCAACCCATAAATACAGGTCACCGCATACCCTACCCGCGCTCCCAGTTCGGGGTACATACACTTGATCGTCTGATCTGTATACCAGTTTACAGTCCACGGATTATATAGCCCTAGACAGAGTTCATCGCTCGGATACGTCGCTACTACGTTTGTAATGGAAGGTGTATCGTACCTCTCCAGCTCCTTCAAAATCTCCTGATCAGTCACAGTCTTTCGCCCTCTCTTTTTATATTATACCCAGTTTTTACCATGTGCCTTACCATTGTAATATTGATGATTAGGTACACTATCCTTGAATACCTGATCCTTCATTTTTATTTTTCGTATCACTCTCCCCCCTGTTTTCAAAATCTCTGCTTTCAGGGATCTCTGTTTTCAGAAGTTTAACCAAGCGGTGGCATCAGTTCTTTTTGGGCCTCAAGCAGTTGATCGATAACCGTTCGGATTTGAGGCAGGGTCAGTTGAGATGCCGTGTTTGGATCGACCATGGCCGAGTGATACACATATTCTCGTTTCTGTGCCAAAACAGCCTGAACCGTCAACCCCTGCATGCTGACATTACTCTGGCAGAGGCTGGCACACTGAAGTGGTAGATCTCCGACATAACATCCTTGTACACCAACACGATTCACCAAACACGGCACCTCCACACAGCATTGATCCAGCAGGTTGGTAATCAGTCCCGTATTGCACACGTTGCCGTAGATATAGGTTGGTGTATCGGTCTCAATGGCGTGAATTATTGTGGCTGCGTATTCATTCGATTTTTGTAGCTCAAGGCTAGCCGATTTGGATTCTTCAATAGCCCGTTCTATGCGGCTCTGGCGTGTTGTATTCTGTTTGGCAAACGCCTCTCCGGTTCGAAGAGGCTGGTCTAATCGTTCCATCTCCTCAACATGCGGCATGACGTAGGGAATATATTCAGCCATGTGACGGGAAGATTCAGTTACAAAGTAACCGAAGTGCTTAAAAATCTCAAAACGGACCGGATCCTTTTTGAAAATTTCCGGATCGTTCAAACAGTCCTTTAACCGTGGATACAGATCCTCACCGGACAAACTGAGATCGAGAAACCAGGCCATGTGGTTAATTCCAGCGGTTCGGTAGCGCATCTGTTCGTAATCTACCTGCATATAGTTGGAGAGTTGCTTGCTGGTTCCTTGGACGCTATGACAGAGTCCTACGGCGGAGATGCTGGTTGCCTGGTGTATGGCCCACATGATCATGGCCATCGGGTTGGTATAGTTCAACATCACCGCTTCGGGACAGCGCACTTCCATATCTCTGGCGATGTCGAGCATAACTGGAATGGTTCGTAACCCTTTCATGATGCCGCCTATACCGACTGTATCGGAAACCGTTTGCCGTAATCCCGCGGTTTCGTACGGAATCTGAACATCCAGCCTTTCCGGTTCAAGGTTGTTTCCTACCCGAATTGAGGCGATCACATAGTCCGCCCCGTCCAGAGCGGCTTCACGGGGAGCTGACTGAAAGACTTTGGTCGGCAGGTGATTATGCTCAATCAACCGACTCACGAAATCATAGGTAATCGCTACCCTTTCCTGATTTGGATCGACCAAATGGATACTCGAATCCGCCAGTTGCGGGAAAGAGATAATATCGCGTACCAGCCTGCGACCAAATCCTAAACTACCTGCACCAATAAACGCTATCTTTGCCATGTCAATTTTTCCCTCGGTCTTCTGTGACCATTGGTAAATTCAACTTTTAAGAGGCCTGTACCAGTTTAAAAACACACGATTGCGGAATGAAGTGTACCGGCAGGGGTGAAAACCGATCGGCTAAATGGTCGGCGAGCAGTTTCATGCCGTAAACCTCACTAACTGCATGATTTACCACGATTACCGGTATCTCCATGTCGACGGAGAATGCGCCGTCCCGCCAATAGGTAAATCCATCGTCGGTACAAATGGCTAGATCGACCTGATAATTATCGATAAAACTGGTGAACGGCGTGATCGCGCCGGTACCAATAGCTACCCGCGAAACCGGCTGATCCTCAGGGCCAATCAGTTGTACAGCATTTTGCCCCAATTCCTTCACCTTTCCTGCTACTCCCTGGGCCACAGTCAGTGCGGTCTTCCCAGAGACATCGTAGACCCGAAAGTAACCCTCTCCGTCCACTGGATCTTTAAACCCGAGTTGCGTTGCCCACGAATCTGGAATGCCGATTTCGGGTACCTGATCCCACAGATCGTGGCAACGTAAAATGATCAGTTCACTATCCTCGATCATTTTGCGTTTGGCTGCAACACCTTGGTAACGGAAGACATTCTGATCGGTATCGTGATGATTATAGTAGGTTGGCTCGTGGGTAATAAACATGTTGCAATCTAACTCCAAGGCGCGTTGAAGAGTCCAGGTGTATCCTATCCAACCGACAGCAATACCTCGCACCTCGGTTGTCGGATCACCTGACTTGAAGGTATCGACCGTGTTTTCCCAATTGACCCAGCCACCATCCATCGTTTTTAAATATTCCCTGATATCTTCTGCATTCACCTGTTTTACCCTCCTGTCCTGAATTCTCCTGTACTAAATTGAGGTAGTGGGTTAACTTTCTGAAGCCTGAATGGGCCGTCCCTCTCTGGCTGAGTGATAGATCTTTTCCAACAGGTCAACTGTGCGGCGGCCCTCTCTACCATCAATCCGCACCTGGCTTCCATTTTCGATAGCTCCAACCACATCCTCAATGATACTGGTTACACTGTCCTCTACTGAATCGAGCCGCTCTTGCAGTCCATCACCGATGACGCGCATTTTGCCGCTTAATACCTCATCGATCAGTACACCGCCGTCGGTTCCGTGTACTTCAGCACTAAAGTAGACGCTCTCTGGGAAGGTGGTGGTTCCGACAATCACGCCCTTGGCACCGCTCTTGAAGTTGACGACGGCCAATCCAATGTCTTCTGTTTCAATGTCGTGATTCATAATGGCGGTTTCACCATAAACTGACTGGTAATCACCCATGAACCAGGAAATAAGATCCAGCAGGTGTGCCCCCTGGTTAGCTAACGATCCACCACCGTCCATTTTCCATGTTCCTCGCCATCCATTTCCGTGCTTGAAATACTCGTTCGACCGGAACCATTTGAAACGAACCTCCCCCAGAATCGGTTTGCCCAGCCAACCACGCTTTAGGGCTTCCGCTACACGATAGTTGTTTTCAACGTATCGGCTTTGATAGTCAACAGCCAATATCACACCGGCTTCATCGCAAGCCGCAATTAATCGGTCGCAGGCTTCCGTGGTGACGTCCATCGGCTTGGTGGTAATTACATGTTTACCGGCTTTAGCTGCACGAACCCCGAGTTCGGCGTGTGTTCCACTCGGCGTCATCACCATCACGCAATCGACATCACTTCGGCCGAGGGCGTCGTCTAAATTGGTCGTCCACTCGACGTTCAATTCCTCGCCACTTTTTTTGGCTAACTCTTCATTTAGATCGACCACGCATTTTAGTTCCGCACCCTCTGTCTGTTGAATCAACTGGGATCGACCTCGTCCCATACCTAAACCAACAACTGCAAAATTAACCATTGAAATCTCTCCTGTTTGTCGTTTTCAATTCCCCAAACTCTCGGAAATATGTCCGAATATATCATTTAGTCGTGCCATATCTTCGGTTGCTAACGGAGACCCGAGGATGGCATCAACGTTAGATCTCAAGTGTGACAGCTTTGAAGTGCCGGTGATAACGGTAGATACCGCCTTGGGGGCAGCAGCAAACTTATAAGCGGCCGCCGTTACCGACTCCACACCGTCTTTTACTAACCATCCGAGCGAATTCTTATCGGGTAGTGCGTCTCTTGGGATCGTGTTCTTCTTCTTGAGATCGGCGATCGTTTTTTCCAATGCTTCGGCTTGGCTGAGAGCTCTGCGCACAGCTATCATAATCAATACGCCAACATTGTGGGCATCACATAGCGGAAAGACGGTTTTTTCTGCCGTCTGGTTCAGTAAATTGTAACCAACCATCACCGTATCAAACAGGTTGTCTTTTACGGCACGTTGCAACACCTGATGCTCACCATCTTGAAAATACATTTCCGTGATACCAATGAAACGGATCTTACCCTGCGCCTTGAATTTTTGGGCCGTAGAGACCAAACTGTCTCTGACAGCGTCGTATTCATCAGGTAAAACACCATGAAACTGAAAAATATCGATGGTCTCCAGTTGTAGCCGTTTCAAGCTTGTCTCCACCCGCTGAGTAAGATCTGAGGCGGAGAGTATCCGATTATTTTTTGTTGGCCGGGTCTTGGTGGCAAGATAGTATCGATCTCGATCGACAGTTTTAAGGGCGCGTCCCAGAATTTCTTCACTTTGGCCGTATCCGGTAGCGGTATCGATCAGGTTGATCCCCATATCCAGAGCGGTCTGTACCAACCTGTGCGCCTCCGGTTCAGCCACACCCGTATTTTGACCAAGTTGGCTTGGACCTCCAGATCCCAAGGAAGCCAGAGATACCCGCAATCCTGTCCGGCCGAGCATTCGATATTTCATTATCAATTCCGCCAAATTCCAGACAATTTTATCCACAGGCATCATACCACAATAAACTCATTCCTTCAACACATCATCTGTGACAAACTGGTATTCGGCCTTGCGCTTTTTGATTTTATCCTTTATTTGTCGATTTGTCGATTTGTCGATTTGTCGTAGATTATCATTGACAAAACCCGTTTTCTATCCTAAATTACCTCTATTCTACAATTAAATGTGTCGTGAATTACTGTGTTTAACTTACAATTAAAGGGGGAAACAAGTGAAGATAACAGGTATCAAAACCTTTGTTGCCCAATTCGGTAGCCGGCCAAGAGCTTTGCTAAAAGTTGAAACCGATGAAGGCATTTACGGTTGGGGTGAAGCATATTCAACTGGTCCAGATCTTTCGGTGGAACCAATCGCTGACTACATCTTTGAAATGATTAAAGGTGACGATCCTCGCCGAATTGAATACATAATGATGAAACTGCATCAACAGTTTAGATTCCCTCCAGGCGGCGCCGGCCTGTCCGCTATATCTGCTGTCGATCACGCCCTGTGGGATATCAGTGGTAAGGCGGCCGGATTACCGGTCTACATGCTGCTCGGCGGTGCGGCTCGGGACAGGGTTCGTGTCTATCACGGTATCGGTGGCCGAAGCGGAAAAGAACTCAGCGATAGTGCACAACGGCTTCACGAAGAGTGGGGATTTACCGCCTTTAAAACGGGACCATACCTCCTCGATCCGGACGCAGATCGGTGGGGACGGGTTTGCGCCACTGCGGCTGATTATTTCACCGACATCCGAAAACACACACCTGAGAATTGGGAATTCGCATTTGACCCACATGCCAAAATTTTCGAACCCATCCGAGCATTACAGTTGGCCAACGCTCTAGCGCCGTACGATCCCTACTTTTACGAAGAACCTTTGAGGCCGGAACATATTCCCGCCTGGTCAAAGCTAAGAGCTCAAATGCAGGTACCGTTGGCTACGGGTGAATCGTTGTATACGCGTTTCGAATTTCTGGACCTGATTGCCGCACAAGGGGCTGATATTATTCAGCCCGATATCTGTATTTGCGGCGGGCTGTTGGAGATGCGAAAAATTGCGGCTATTGCTGAGGCGCATTACGTGACAATTGCTCCGCACAATCCAATGGGACCGTTAGCCACTGCGGTTAATGTGCACTTTGCTGCGGCCACACCTAATTTTAAGATCCTGGAATATATTCTGCCGACTAGTTCGGGATGGAGTAACTGGGTTGATGAACCATATTTGCCCAACGATGGGTACTTGGAACTACGCGATCGGCCCGGACTGGGGGTTGAAGTTAACGAAGACGCTATTCGAGATAACGACTATACACATTGGCAACGGACCTGTCCGATTAGACCTGATGGATCAACCGGTTATATTTAAACTAGCCAGGAAGAGTATCTAACAAAAGCAGAAGCTAACGACGATTGTCCTCGCGTCATCTACGTCTTTGACGTTGTTGATGATTCGTGTTTGGAGAACAAGCGTGTTTTTTGCGATATAGGCCAAGGGATGTCAGACGCCATCCTTTGCGACTTCGACGGTAATGCCTGGGCCAGTGCCGGCTGTGTCGAAGAAGGATACGACGGGGTACATATCTTTACGCCGGACGGTGATCTGATCGGTAAGATTCACCTGCCCGAAGTCTGTGCTAACCTCCGTTTCGGCGGGGTGAAGCGCAACCGGATCTTCATGACAGGTAGCAGTCGATTTACTCCCTCTTCGTTGAGACACAAGGAGCCTAAGTACCATACCCTCACCCGATCCTTGGCAGAGGAGGAATTGTATTTGTAGGGGCAAAGCAAAGGAGGAGAAGGTTGACAGATAGAAACCACGGTTTTGCTTGAAGCCTGTGGTTGAAGCAAGGAGAGGCTTGCTTTGCCCGACAAAGACGGTAGTATGATGAATTAAGACCAAGCAGACCAATATCTGCGTATCTAGAAGACAAGAGCCAAAATGTAGATTGGCGCGTGGTACAGGCCGAGAAACAGTATCTACATACTGTTTCTTCGATCAGGTACATTCGTGGTGGCGATCTCGGATCGTCGGAGGGGGTCTGATTAGTATGTGGTGGTTTGGGGCGAAGCATAGAAAGTCAAGGTCAGACACAATCCATCACCAGCATGAAAGCTAGAGACCCAATCAACCAGACAGTGCTGCGCCGCCCATACCGGGTACGGTTATAGTTATATCTGTAGGGGCGAAGTAGCACCGATAGATTGGCACTGAGTTGATGTTGGGGCGGGAGAATGATGTCTTGGTTTGCGTGGGTAGTATACTTCGCCCAAGTAACTCCCACTTAGATCCTTGGCAGAAGGGTAATTGTATTTGTAGGGGCAAAGCAAATGAGAAGGGATTTGGCCAGCTAGCAAAAGTAGTTTTAGCTGCAGAAATAGTTGTGAAAAAGGGTGTGCTGCTTTGCCCACATAGATTGTGACTGAAGCGTAATTTGGGCCAAGCAGACAACCATCCACTCAAATAGAAGAGGAAGGCTAAAATCTAGTTTTCTGCAAGCAGGCAGTCGACTGATATTTGCTTGGCCCCTACGGGGAGTAGGTCGGTCACCCGACGTATAACCTCAAGGAAAACCAGCACACGAGGCAGCTTACTGGGATGGTAAGACAGAGACAGGAGAACAGGTGGGCTCAGACACTTACTTCTATCACCTGCAAGCGTGCCTAAAGTCTCAGGCGGGTGATTATGCGGAAACCAGAAAGATGGTGGCTGTTAAATAGCCTCCAGCTTAATTCGTTTATAAGAAAAGCCCTTCAGGTTAGTCGGTCTAGGGGGCTTTTTGTTACTACTCAGGTCTGCATAAAGGAATTACATCGGGGGAATGCTGGGGCGGCCCATCCGGGTTCTTGGAATTGTACACTGATTAAGCCATGCGAATCAGAGCAAAAATACTCCTTGGACGGCAGCAGCAATAGTTGTGAAGACATTACATTTCTGTTTTATAGCCGTTGATATATGACCGGGTAGCACAGAAAGCCTGTGCCATTTCAGCATTTCTGAATGTCCCGGATATTTTTTGTTTTACCTTCGTCATGCGAATATCCCGTTCTGCTTGGTTATTCGGAATAGTGAACTCG
Organism: Candidatus Poribacteria bacterium; assembly: GCA_030748495.1. Classification (GTDB taxonomy): domain Bacteria; phylum Poribacteria; class WGA-4E; order WGA-4E; family UBA9662. The sequence goes on from JASMLX010000085.1 coordinate 26,016, forward strand.
TAAATAAACCCAAGTATCTCTTCCGGCCTTTCACGAAATCTATTTAGAAGATTCCATGCCTTGCCTTTTTTCTGTTGCCCTTTTGTTCCCGCTTCTTTTTCTGGCGGCGGTGGCATCTCCTTAGATCCCCGGTCAATTATACCTTTGTAAATCACTGTTATATTTTCTATTGTTTTGTTATCAAATTCAGATAAGCCATCTTCTTTTGCCCTGTCTACAATTTCTTTACCCCCAGACAAAAATGCTTTCATTTGAATAGCCCACTGATATCCGTAACAATCAATTATACCCTGTAGGTCACGCATATGATGAGCATTGCACAATGAGTGTGAACATTTATCATACTGGTAATAAGACTTCCAGAAATCATGAATAAGGATCCCATTATAGTTTGAAAGGATCCCGGCATCATCCATAGCTTCTATTCCGCGTCGGTGATGACTGAAGTAATAGGTATACAGGTCTGTCGATGCCACATGCAGCCAGTTCCTTTTCCCTTCTGAACGGAACCCTGTTTCATCAACATGCACTATATCAGAATTAAGAATCTCTTGCTTAATCTCCTCAAGAGGCTCCTGGACTGTTTGATGAAAACGGAACTATATATTGCGAAGTGTTCCTTCAGAGATACCGATGCTAAAAAGGTTTTCGAACATCTCTGCCGTACGCTTGTATGGAAGCAGTTGATAGTTCATCATAGACACAACAGATGCTTGTATATTGTTCCCATACTGAGCTGAAGCAGTGACACCTGCGGGAAAATCCCCTGCATGTATTTCACCGCATACCGGGCAACGGTATTTCTCTGACACGTATTCTGCAACAGTTACGACTGGTTTGGGAATGTCAAATACCTGCCTTCGTATTGAGTCAATGAACTCCTCAGAACCATCAAATGTATGTCCACATTCACAACTTTCTGGAGAACACTTGACGGTAGTATCCGGATTCGGAACTTGATTGAGAGTGCAACCCTTATGACCTGGCTGACCTCCCGATTTTCGGTCTGTTTCTTTTCTGGAATTGTTCTTTTTCTTTGAAGCCAAATCACCTGAAGATGGGAAACTGCTGTTAGTACTGTTCTGGCTTCGACGATGCTTTTCTTCTTTAAGCTTCAATGCCGGAGAGACTACTAACTCTACGACGGCTTCTTCTCCATCAGAATACGCGTCGCGGGCGAGCTGCTCCAGTGACTTGGAATTATCCATATTACTATTTTAACTTCTTACGGAGTTTAGAAAGCTCAATTGATACACCCAGCTATTCGTCTTTCAGTTTTACACAGGTTTTATAGTCCGCAAGCTGCTGGCGCACTTTATCAATATTCTCGGCACTGACAAATTGGCTGGTGCTTTTCTTGTTGAACCTGTAGCTAAGCTGATAGTCTGGGCCATGCTTCTGCGGGTTGTCTTTGTCTTTACAACGGCAGGTAGGATTTCCACAAACATTATATTGTTCCGACACCGACCCGTTGCGAATTTCACCCAGTCCCATGATCTCATTTTTAATCTCTAAAATGCGTCGTTCAAGAGTTCCAATCTCTTTGTCCAAATCCATTTTCAATCTCCTTTTAGTATAAAAAAACAATGCCGGTAAATATATCAGGCTATCGGCAAAAGTAAACTAAAAAAGGATTGTTTTAAGCAGAAACTAACCAAAAAGGACCAAATGGGACGCCACTGTCTATTTGCAGATGTAATTCACATAAAAAGAGTGCTGAGTAGTAACTACTTTTTTAAGTAAATTGAGAAAAGTGAGGTCATTTGTAGGACCTTCTATTCAACGAAAAAAGGAGATAATACATGAGTTACCATCACTTAACCCAAAAACAACATCCTCAGATCCAGCGGCTAAAGTCAAGGCTAATTTCGCCGTGTTAATTGCCGTGCATCCCTCAACCATTAGCCGGGAGTTCAGGCGCAATTAAGGCCAATAGGGTTATCGTTATCAGCCAGCTTAGGACCTCAATAGATGATACCGGCGCTTGTGTCATTTATTGAAGGTCAGCTATCTGATCCGCAGTAGAGCCCCGAACAAATCAGCGGATTACTCTCAGCCAATGACTGTGCGATTAGCCAGACCCGCATTTACCAACACATATGGACAAATAAACGCCAAGGCGGCACGCGCTATAAGCATTTGCGCCATCGAGGTAAAAAAATACCACTATCAAGGGGGTAAATCACCCGCTAGAGGCTGTATTCCTAACCGGGTAGACATTCGCCAGCGCCCGAGCATGGTTGAAGAAAAGCGTCGTTTAGGAGATTAGAAGCTATTTCAAAACTAAATACAATTTAAACTTGCGTATCTAAAGGAATTAGGTATAGTTTTAGTTGGATCTAAAAAGGAACTTTTGATGGCTAAACAGAAACCATTTATCACCGACCAACAATGGATCAGA
>JASMLX010000086.1 GCA_030748495.1 Candidatus Poribacteria bacterium
CAATTTTCCCTGAAATTCCTTGAAAAACTGTAATATTTACGGCATAATTACTGTTATATACAAATTAGTAAGAAGTGAGGTATTAAAGTCAGACGTGAAAAATATAGCTGTTTTTACGGTGTTTTGTTTACTGAGCGTATCTCTATTGCCGATAGTCAGTGCGGCAAAGGTAGTTGATGTTTGTGTCTATACCGAAACAACACAATGGATTGGTCAAGGCGCAGCACAGAAACAGGCGGACATACTGATGGACCGGATCAAAGGTAAGCCCGGTATTGGTAAGGTCGAAAATCTGGGGCTAAAGAAGGTTGAAGCCTGGATGCAAGCCCATACCGAAAAGAAAGGCAACCACGTCTTTGTCATGTACGGCGACGTTCCAACATCGATCTATCCGGGTGGTAATGCCAAGAAAGATGGCTCGGTTGCCGAGAAGTATCTGGAAGCCGGTAATACGTTTACCAATAGTGCCGACTATTTTTTCTGGGGAGTTGGAGGCCGAAACAAAGAGCCTGGCATCCAAAACATGATGGATATTCCCGGTATCGTCCAATGGGACGACAACACTCAGATGAAGTTAACGGCCGAAGGCAAGAAGTATTCGAAGACCCTAGCTAAAATGAAGGCCATCGAATCTGACCGGCCGTTTCATGTCGATCAGTTAGATGCCAAGTGGGAACTTGAAGTCGCTTTTGCTTCTGTCTCAGGCGATCAAAAGACAAAGCGAGCAGATCCTTGTATCGTGACCGAGAAGAATTACGAGGGACGGTTGATTCAGGTTTGTCAAACCTCTGGTTGTCCTGAGCCTGTCGGTGATATTCTTGCTGATATTTTATTAAACTACTATGTGGAGGCTGTTGGTGCGCTAGCAGTCGATGCAAATCAAAAGCTCCCCCTAACCTGGGGAGAAATTAAATCCGGAGGGAAATAATGTTGAGAAAAGTTTTGACTCTTTCTTTAGCCGTAATGGTTGCAGCTATCGGCTCTGTTTTTGCTGCGAGTGAGGTTGCCATATATACTGGTGAAACCCAGTGGATAGCGAAAGCCGAGGCCGACAAGCACGCAGACAGGTATACTAAGCTTTTCAAAGATGCGGGTATTAAAAGTACCTGGCTCAAATCGAAAGATGATGGGGCTAAGATCGCCGATTGGACAAAAAAGACTACCAAAGATGGTGGGATTGACGTCATGATTCTGTTTGGTGATCTTCCACCATCAATTTTTGATACTGGAAAAAAGCTGTCGGATGGAACACCAGCCGAAGGTTTTATCGAAACAACCGATGGGAATGCCTTTATCAATCACGCTGATTACATGTTCTGGGGCATAGCTGGACGTAATAGCGAATTTGGACTCAAGAGCATGATGGATATTGATGACATTGTCATGTGGGATGACAACACGCCTTGCAAAGTCACCGCGAAAGGGAAAGAGATTTCCCCTACTCTAGGTAAAGTCAAAGACGGCACGATTCTATCTGATCGTCCTTTCCATGTTGATCAACTTAAGGGCGACTGGAAAGTGGAAGCCTCTTTAGCTGATGCTAAAGACGGTACCCGTGCTGATCCCATCATCGTTCGCGACGGTGATAAAGGCCGTGTGATTCCTTGCGTGCAAATTAATGGACCAACAGAACCGCTGGCCGATATTGGGTTTGAGATCGTCAGTTGGCTGTTCAAGGGCGATACGGCTGTTGAATCTCAAGACAAACTTTCGGTTATCTGGGCCAATTTAAAGACCAGAAAATAGCACCTTGTCTTAGGATGAGGGCTTGGCTAACGATTTATCTATCTTTGGTCACTGTAAGTAATAGAAGGGGCTTGATCGTTTTAGCGGTCAAGCCCTTTTTTATTTGCTGATGAAAAATTATCTTTACTATCTACTTCTACTGACGGTTTTTGCAACGATCTGGCTAACCTCTTGTGAGTTGACCCATTGGGGGATTGGAGATACCAGGGTTGAGCCAAAAGATGACGTAGAAATGGTTTATGTGCCGGCTGGACCTTTTCTGATGGGTACCAGTGAAGCTGATCTGGCAGCATACAAGACCCTTTTTCCACTCCGCCAAGCAGAACGATTCGTTAATGAAATGCCACAACGATCCGTTTATCTGGATGCTTTTTTAATAGACATTCACGAAGTTACCAATTGGCAATACCGAAAGTTTCTGGGCGAAACCGGTTATCAACCGAAAGACTATGTGCAGTATCCACCCCATGACGACCCGGATTATCCCGCCCTAGTTATGGTTTGGGAAGATGCGGTGGCCTACGCTGAATGGGTAGGGAAACGGCTGCCAACCGAAGCTGAATGGGAGAAAGCCGCTCGCGGGACTGATGGTCGAATATGGCCCTGGGGAAACCGGTGGGATGCCAGCTTGTTGAGTGGTAACGATGGAACGGGGGAGATCGACGGTTACGAATTAACCGCGCCGGTTGGCCAGTTCCCGCAGGGGGCAAGCCCTTATGGGGTGCTCGACATGGCCGGTAATCTGTGGGAATGGGTTTCGGATTGGTACGACCCAGATTATTATCTAAAGGCGTTGAGCCCCAACCCGACTGGGCCTGTCAGTGGCGATGGACACGTCTTAAAAGGTGGTGATTGGTCGGTGAATAAGGACTATACCCGTTGTGCCAGTCGGCTGGGTGGGAATCCGGGATCGATGTTACGCGGGTTCCGTTGTGCAACGGACGCACCGGCTCCAATTAGGAACCAGGAATTAGGAACCAGGAATTAAAGTGCAAAAGAGAGAGATGAGAAATAAAAATTCTAGGATTTCAGACTCCAGATTTAGTTAAGCTATGCGGTTGATTCGATTTTTAGTTGTCTTCATTCTTGCGGCTTGTCATACTAATCTTGATAGTACAGCGCAGTCTGGATCGACATCTGCCAATCAGCTTTACCAACACGGGCTGATTGAGATGCGCAATAGCGACCAGGAAGCCGCTATCCATTACTTCCGTCAAGCCATCGAGATTGATGATGACTTTGCCAAGGCGCAAGGGGCAATTGGTACCCTTTATTTGCAAATCGGCAACCTTGAAACTGCTGAACGACATCTTCAGAAAGCGATTTCTTTAGACGATAGAATGGAACAGGCCCATCTCAACCTGGCTCATTTGTATCGCCAAACCCATCGCTCCCCCAGAGCAGTAGAGATTTACCAACGTCTGTTGCAGATGTCACCGGATCAGAAGGTTAGCTCATCCACGCTGACCGGTGCGCACGTTGGCCTGGGAACGATTTATCACCACGCTAAATCCTACGAGAAAGCTATCGCCGCTTATCAGAAAGCCTTGGAACTTTCCCCCCGAATACCTTCCGTAATGACCAACCTCGCTTCTTGTTACGAGGCGATGGATCAGGTCGATCTGGCTATCTCACTTTATCAATCCGCTTTGAAAATCGATTCAACGGTTACTATGGCGCTCGGTAATCTGGGTGGTATCTATCAAGAACAGGGTAAGATTGATAAAGCCTTTCCGTTACTGGAACAGGCTGTAGTACTTGACCCGCGCTTCACCGAAGCCCACTACCATCTAGGGCTGATACTGATGAAGCAAAAACAGTTTCAGTCGGCAGTGGTAGCTTTTGAAATCGCCATCTCCCAAAAGCCGGATCATGTCGGGGCGCATTATAATTTGGCTCAAGGTTACTATCGTTTGCGTCGATCTGACGAGGGTCGAAAAACGATGGAAGTCTATCGTCAACTCAAGGCTATTTCCACTGACATCCAAGATCGAGAAAAGGCGATTACCCTAGAACCGAACAATCCCGCAGTCTATTTTCGCTTAGGCCAAACTTACGAAAAATACGATAAGCCGGATTTAGCTATCTCCGCCTACCGATCAGCAACCGCTGTTGGCAATCACTACTCTGAAGCCCATTACGCACTGGGCCGACTTTACTTTCAGCAAGGCCGTTTAGCAGAATCAGAGCAAGCATACCTTAGCGCGTTAGAACACGCGCCAGATACCGCTTCCCCCCATGTCGGTTTAGCTAAGCTGAATTATCTTCAACAAAAAATGGACTTAGCCGAGCAACATTATCAAGCTGCAATTTCTCACGATCCAACGCTAACTGTGGCTCACGCAGGTTTGGGCGCTATTTACTACCATCGACAACAAACACCAGAAGCCGTTGCGGCTTTTCAACGAGCACTCGAAACCGATCCAAAGGCCTACTACGCCATGGCCGGTTTAGCTCGTATCTATCTACAAGATCCAGACTTAGTCGTTCAAGCCTGCCGGTTAGCTGAACAGGCATGTCAAATGCAACCCACCCCTCAATACTTCGATATCCTCTCGCAAGCCTATTTTCACGCAGGAGAAACCAAGCTAGCATTGAAAGCCTGTCAAACTGCCATCGAAATAGATCCTGAAAATCAGGTTTATCAGCAACGCTTGAGACGATTCCAAAAATCCCTTCCCTAACCCCAGTAATGGGAGTTAGCCCTTTTCAAATTGCGCCTTTTCATATTGTGTTAGCGCTACAAATTTTGATTTGGTCAAGCTATGTCCTGAAGGCTGATATCCGGTTCACGGAAGTAACACAAGCCGCAGGAATTGGGTTTATCCATGTTGATGGCCGTAGTGGCGAAAAGTATTTCATGGAGACGCTGGGTGCAGGAGTTGCGTTCTTTGATTATAACAATGACGGCAACGCCGACCTGTATTTAGTCAACGGTGCGCCACTTCCCGGCTACCCGACAACAGCGGCACCTCCTACCAATCAACTGTATCGAAATAACGGTGATGGCACCTTTGCTGACCTGACCCAGTTGGCCGGTGTTGGTGATACCGGATATGGACACGGCTGTGCAACGGGTGACTATGATCTAGATGGAGATCTAGACCTTTACGTCACTAACTATGGACCGAATGTTTTATACCGTAATAACGGCGACGGTACCTTTACCGATGTGTCTCAATCGGCAGGTGTCGATAGTTCGCTGTGGGGAACCAGTTGTGCCTTTGCCGATTATGACTGTGACGGCGACCTGGACCTATATGTCGTCAACTACATCGAGTTTGATTTAGCCACGAATCCGTGGTGTGGCCTCAAGGAATCCGACATTCGCGCCTACTGTGAGCCAAATAGCTTCCGAGGTGTTTCGGATATTCTGTATCAAAATAACGGTGATGGAACTTTTACTGATGTGAGCCGAACAGCGGGGATTCTTAATCCAGACATTTCGTTCGAATCAGCGGGGAAGGGGTTAGGGGTGACCTGGGGCGACTACGATAATGACGGCTATCCAGACCTCTATATTGCTAACGACTCAACGGAAAATTTCTTCTATCGCAATAATAAAGATGGAACGTTTGAGGAGATCGGATTTATGATCGGAGTGGCAGTCAGTGAAAATGGTATACCTGAAAACGGTATGGGAACCGCCTTCGGAGATTTGAATAACGACGGTTGGTTAGATCTAATTGTTACTAACTATGCTGACCAGACCAATACCCTGTATCGAAATGACGGTGATGGTTTTTTTACCGACATCACCCGTCCCTCAAAAACAGGTCTTGTCAGCTTCCCTTATCTTGGCTGGGCAGCTTTTTTCCTTGATTACGATAATGATGGCTATCAGGATCTATATGTTGCTAATGGCCATTTACACGATAATCTGACCCAGTTGGAGCAAGAAGGAACTTACGCTCAGCCTGATCTGCTGTTCCAAAATAGTGCTGACGCTTCGCTAACGGAGGTCGCTCAAACACTGGGCGATATTGGACAGCCGGCGATCAGCCGGGGGGCCGCACTAGCTGACTATGATCTGGATGGTGATATGGACCTGCTGATTACCACCTCCAATGGTCGCCCTCGGTTACTTCGAAATGACGGAGGAAATCAAAATAACTGGATTCGGTTTAGGGTTAATGGGGCTGCCATCGGCACGCGCATCATAATTAAGGCTGAGTTGTCAAATACGATGGTTCAGCAACTCAAAGAGGTTGGAAACAATTCTGGTTATCTGTCCCAAAGCGAAATGCCACTGCATTTCGGTCTAGGACAAGCAAATCAGGTTGAGCAAGCCACTATTCGTTTCCCCAACGGGCAGATGCAACATATCTACGACTTAGCCGTCAACCAAACCGTTGAGATTACAGCTAATTAATAGTAGAACCCAATAATTACTGCGACTACAGTTTAGTCCGGCCTTAGTCTTTAACCCACAGCGACAGAAAGGTCGCTTTGCTATTTAGGTGTTTTTATTTTAAGCGTTTTGATTTCCCAAAATAGTGGCTAAATTAATCCGAGAGCCCAAGGCTTAGGATGATAGCAGTGAATGCTCATATCCTCCAAGCCCTGATTCAAATAGGGTAGTATCTCGCTGCCAAGCTGCCAACTGGTTTTTTAAACCGGCTGAGTTAAGCTGACGGCCACGACAAAGAGGCGTATCTGGACTCCATGGGCTAATTCAGAACGACCTTGGTAGTGAAGTGACAAGCCCAAGTTTTCCTGGTTATCGTCCGTGTTGGTGTCAAATCCCTACCTCAGTTGGTAATAGGATCCTGCGGTTTCAAACGATACGGTCAGAGTTATAGTGGAGAGGGGGAAATAACAATAGAGCTAATCGTAGTGGTAAATGACCAGATCAAAATGAGTAATCCATTGGCCAAAGACCGTACAAGAGCATCGAACGCGGGGGATAATATAAGACGCGTAGTTGTCGCAGTTCTGCCACAGCTACGACAAAATCAGGAATAATCTAATCTAACGCCGCTACAACCACAACACCGACACTGCATTATACTCACGTAGTGGAATTATTCTTGCCATTTTTCAGATACTGGCGGATATCAATCTGTCCATTTCTTCTTTCCAAGCTCTGCCAATCCATCTAAAGATTGACTTTCGTTTGTGGTCACTATTTTGATGCTCGTGGAACCTCAGGATGTTCTTACAGCCTTGCAAGTAAAGCCGTATCCGTGATTAGGAAAGGACTCCCTTATTTTCCTACTTAACCGAAGGGCAATTAATCTCCAACCGACTTGTCTGGCCGTTCTCAAATTCAATACTAACGCTAATTAGTTCTGAAGATCCAATTTGCTCTAGCTGACTAGAAGATAACTCATACAGGTGGGGAGACAGCCCTTTCGCTGAATCCGAAAACGGATCTAGTGGTTGTAGTTCTCCAATATTTTCAATATTGACCTTTGTTTCTGTTGAAGCATCGAAGACATTAATAAAATGCCGTCCACTCTCTACCGGACTGTACCAGGAGGCAAGTTGTGACTGACTCTCTTCAAGCGTCACGTATTGGCTTTCAATTTGTTCTGAAGTGACATCAATTACCCGAAATCCTTGCGGTTCACCTGAAATATTTGGACTCTGTAAACCGTTTTTCCACCAACTGCCAGCCACAGCTGCCGTTGTCAGGATCTGAATTCCATCTACACGATGACGACAATTTTCATGATCATGACCATGGAGTGTGGCAACGTTGTCGAAAGGTTTAAGTAGATCCAGAACCTTATCCGCTGCTGTCACCTCATTAATCGGAAATTCCATACCCAACTGTTGGCCAAAACGAACAGGTGCCGAGGTCGATATCGAACAGTGACTGGCCAGTATAATCGGCATCTGTTGCGGAATGTCTGCTAGATCTGTGGACAGCCAATCTAAATTCTGCTGATCGGCAACGAAATACCAATTGTGGGGATGTTCATCTGTAGGGGGAAAAAACCTAACCGTATCAAAGATTACAAAGTGGACACCATCATGATTAAAACTGCGCGAAAGTTGGCCTGCTTGTTCCGGGACTAGTGATCCGTTGCAAATCTCATGGTTGCCATTTACTTGATAGACGGGTATTGGTAGTTTCTGAATCATTTGATGATATGTTTTAACTGCTTCTGGAGTCACACCCAGATCACCACCGTTAATAAGCAGCTGTGGTTCAAAGGCTAACATTCTATCCAGGCATTTCTCAAAGCCAATAATAGAATCTTTGTTTTCCAGAAGATGAATATCAGTAAAAAATACGAAACGCATATAATTGACCTACACAATCTAGATAATTAGGTGATAGCCATTATAACAAAAATGTCGAGGGGCCCGACCACAGTGTTTATGCTCAAGCTATCATTCGGTTTGGCTATAACTATCATTCTATGCTAATTTAAATCGTTAGTCAATCACTCTGCCAACGATCAAATCCAAAATAGCGTAATCTCTATTCCCATCTGCTAAAAGCCCCTCGGCTTGAATCAGGGCTGGCAATAAACAAAGGGGGATCCGCTATTTTGATTCCCTGGTAGATTTTAGGCTTGCACCAATCAACCTTGGGGAGAATATCCTGCCAGACAGGGAAAGGAGAGGATAGAGGCTCATTCAGGCCGAAAACTATTCAAGCGAAAATTAGAATTGGTCGTTCCCATTGATAGATCGGTCCCAACTGCCAGCCATATTTTTGGCATTCTCGACAGAATTAATGGCTAACCAAACGATTCTAGTCAATTGGCAGAAATTGATATTGCATCAGATAGGAAGGGTCGGGAAACGGAGAAGGTCTGATCCATACTCAGCCTAGCCATCTCCCTCAACTATTGGGTAGCCAGGTCTGGGATTAACAAAGATCCAGATTACTGATTCCTCGTTTTAAGGGTTGCCCATCTGGTTGTAAGCCTATGGGAAGGATCGACGGCGAACGCTGACTCAAACCCCTTCAGCAACTCCTTCAGTTCAACTGCACTGAGCGCACGGTCATAGAGAAATACTTCGTCAATCCCACCAATATATGTTTCTCCACCATATTTACCTAAACCCAAAGGATCGCCCGGATTCGCAATCTTACCCTCTTTCTTAATACTGACATCTAATTTCCCATTGATATAGAGGGAAAGCATCTTACCGTCATAAGTACCTGCAATGTGAGTCCAAACCTCCTGTTTCACTTTCATCTTCCCCCAAGCTAAACCAATGCCACTATCGGTCCAAACAGCAAACACCCAGCCGTCCGGATTTTGTTCTCCTCCAGCTTGGTCTTCTAATAAATATGAACCATTTCGACGGTGTCCAGTATCGGAGTCCTCATCGATACGAAACCATCCACCAAGGCTCATTGCCTCTTTAAGGCTGTTTAGACTATCGGTAATTGGGACATCAACACCCTGTTGAGGTTTGGTCACCACGGCTTGCCCAAATTTACCCGCATCTCTTTTTGCTCCGTTGTTTAGTTCACCATGATTTTCGTTGCCAGAACTATCTTCAATAACTTTCCCTTTTGCCGTGTCAAAAAGCCAGAGGGCAATCAGGCCATCTTTGAGATCAGCTTCAACTCGCAGGGGAAAAACGCAGAAACTAAGCAACAGTAAGACTATACTGCTAAGTTCAACCGTGGAGTAAAATATTTTCATCTTCAATCTCCTAGTGGAAAGAGGTAGAAACCATCCTACGACACAACCTGACCTTTGTCAAGCTTTTTTTAATAACCCTGATTCAACTTTTCTCATACGGGTTCTAACAACTGCCCAGTTCTTGGGGGACGTGAGAAATATCAGTCTTAAACTCGGATTAAAAGGATTTCGCGCTTGGCAGAAAGAAGTAGGATAGAATCGAGTTGCCACTCCATCCTCGTAAAGAGGTCTAAGTCATACATTGAGATGTTCTCGGACACGTTCCATCAATTCAGGCGAAATGTCAAGCGGAAAGGTAATCTTTTGGTGTGTCAAACCCGATTCTAAGAGAGCACATAGTGCCTCTTGTGTAGCGTAAGCCTTTTGAGCATGACAGCTGTTATCGGTGCCGCTCTCAACAGTATCGATCAGACTCTCAGTTAAACGAATCTGCGCCGGCTTGCCGATGGCTGGCCAGGAGCCTTCAACTTCTTGGTATCGGCCGTCAGGATACCAAATTCGCAAGCCGTGCGATAGGCCGAACCAGATACGCCCTTTGGTACAAACCGCATCGGCATAAAGATTCAGCCCATTTCCCGGATAAGGGGATTGAGAAGATTCTCGACCTGCCTCCACGTATAGCGGCACACCATCTTCGAAGACCAGGATGCCTGTATTGTAGTCGGGACCGATCTGTTTAGCGTCGAAAGTCTCCTGGCCTGAAAAGTTGCCCAACGCCCATGAAAATGGCTTTTCGTCGTGAAGGAAACGGACAAAGTCGATCATGTGCGTCCCCTGGCCGTGCAACTTAATGGCACTGATTGATCGAAAATACTCTACCTGTCCTAGCTCCCCACTCTGAAGAATATCCCGCATCTGTTGGGCCAAATCGAAAAACCGGTATTGGTGATTGACCAGCAACGTTGTGCCTGCCGCTTCAGCGCGATCTCGCATGGTTTTCGCATCTTCGATGTTGACCCCAAACGGTTTCTCCATCAAGATTCCCTTCACGCCGGTCTCTATCGCCGTCATTACTGGTTGGAATATCCACTTTGGTCGAGTAACAACAGTAACAATATCGACTTCTGCTGACTCAATCATCTCGTTGACCGAAGTATAGGCCTGTGGAATGCCGTTTTTTTGGGCAAATTCATGACAGGTTTTCTGATTTAGATCTGCCACGGCCACGATTTCGCACTGCTCAACCGATTTGAAGGCTTCAACGTGTGCATTCTGTCGACCTCCACAGCCGATTAATCCGATTCTGTGTGTCATCCTTTTATTCCTTGATTAATGAAAGTTAACCTACGAAGGGAGTGCAACCAGATCTGGTGTTTTCATTCCAGTTCCGGTGTTAAAGAGAACTGCTTTTTCTTCTGGTTGTAATGTTTTAGAGGTCAGCAATTTTTTATAAGCGGCATAGGTGGCCGCTCCTTCTGGAGCCGCGAAAACGCCTTCCTGATTAGCCATTTCATAGATGGCAGTATGAATTTCCGAGTCTGAGACGGTCAATGCAGTACCGTTGCTGTCACGAATAATCTGCAATATCAGATAGTCAGCGATTGCAGCGGGAACTCTTATACCAGGAGCAATGGTCTGGGCATCTGGCCACAACTCGGCGTGATCCGCTCCGGACTCAAAAGCCTGCACGATTGGCGCACAGCCTTCAGCTTGCACTGAAATCATCTTGGGCCGTTGACCGTCAATCCAGCCAATTTGCTCCAACTCCTCGAAGGCTTTCCACATACCCACGATACCGGTACCTCCACCTGTTGGATAAATAATGGCATCCGGCAGTACCCAATCGAACTGTTCGGCTAATTCTAGTCCCATCGTCTTTTTACCCTCTGCCCGATAAGGTTCTTTAAGGGTGGAAACATCAAACCAATTTTCAGATGATTCTCTGAGCTGTTGACCAGCTTGATTAATCAGGCCATCTACTAAATGGAGCGTTGCATCGTAGACGGTCGCCTCTCGCATCATCATAGCCGGGGTATCGTTGGGCATAAAGACATGGATTTCCATTTTGGCCCGACTGCCATAAGCAGACAGTGCGGCTGCTGCGTTGCCTGCCGAAGGGATAGCAATGGTCTTAACTCCTAATTCCTTGGCCTTGGAGACGGCTGCTGATAACCCGCGGGCTTTGAAACTGCCTGTCGGATTTAAACCTTCGTCTTTAATATACAGTTGCTCTGCTCGATGCTTCTCGCCAAGTGCTTGCGCGCGTAGAAGTGGAGTTCCACCCTCCCCTAATGAAACCACATGTTTTGAATCCAAAACAGGCATGATTTCAAACCACCGCCAGATGTTATGTGGTCGTTGTAAGAGGTGGGATTTCTGCCAGTATTGCTTAACTTTTTCTAAATCGTAGCGGGCAAACAGAACTTTACCACAAGCGCAACAGATAGTTTGCACTTGATCAGCGGAAAAGTTTTGGTTGCAGTTGGTACATTCCAGGTGCGTGAGATAACTTTTCATCTTAGTCCGTCTACTTTTCGGTAGGTTCATAAACGGGAAAATTATATGTAACCCTTGGCTAAAAAGCCAACCAATCTAAGAGCCGAAAACAGGACAATAGAGTCAGCAAAACCTAAATGAAGGAAGGATTCAGTTTGAATAGTAGTGGACAAATGATAGAGATAGACTGGTTGAAGATCATCATTGGACATTAGTTGGGTATTAGTTGGATAACTCTGATTTTCTTTGGTGTAATTTATTCTGTGATCAGGAGCAATCGCTAAGATTCCGGGCTACCAATCAACACAGTATATTACCGACTGAAATAGTCACTTTATCGATAGTGATTAATCATCATGTTGCTGCGCTTGCTTTTACACCTTTCTCGGTTATTACCGGCGGTGATTTGACTATTTAGATCCGTGCTTTCTGAATGAAATAGCTGATATATTAAAGCAGATAACGACCCCCCAAACCAGCAGAAATATTGGGGATCTCAGGTTAACTAAACCCTCCTTTACAAGAATGTTATGCTCATGTATAATGGTTTTGCCCGATTCTTTCATACTCACAGTTTAGGCTGCAAGTATGATCTACTCTGAATTCTGGAGAAATTGAGATGAAACGCATTGGTCTATTACTTTTGCTAGTTGTTATGCTAGGTTGCAGCGAGAATCCCGGGAGGAGTTGCCGACCGTCGACGGCTAATTGACGACCTGATTCTGGAATATGTTCCGGCGGATACCCATTCCCCTTAGAACCCTGACTGAGTTCTGCCAGCCTACACCAGCAGATCTACGGAGTTTTATCCTTGCATATAACATCTGAGATGCTTCACATTGTTGATGATTTTGAAAGACAGGGATTCGCAGTTTTGCCTAACTTTATCGAATCCGACTGCCTACAACTGGTGAAAGAAGGCTGTCAACAACTGGTCGATAACCTGGCTGAGCAACTTTACGGCGACGGAGTGGTCGGCGAACTTTACTCGACGGAGCCGTTTACCCGACGGATGATTTGCCTCTTCGCCAACCATATGGATAAGACACCAACTATCTTTCGTCCCGAACTGCACCTACCTGCTTTTTATGACCTGTTTGCACATCCCAAATTGCTGGACTTAGCCGAACTGGTACTCGGCTCCGAGATCCGCCTCTATCCCAACTACTCGGTGCGACCCAAACTCCCTAACGATCCCCGAACAGAGGTGTTATGGCATCAGGATGCAGGCTATACCAGCACGGATGCTAACGCCTTGCGGATGATGAATGTATGGGTGCCATTGGTGCCTGCCAACGAAGAGAATGGTTGCATGCAATTTATCCCTGAAAGCCATAGGTTGGGTGTTGTGGATCATCAAAAGGAAGAGTTTTACTTGCAGATCCACCAAGAGCACCTGGATTCCAGGATGCATGAGGCTATCCAGATCGAGGCTGTGCCTGGCGATATAGTCGTCTTTAGCAATCTCCTGTTTCACCGCGGATTACCCAACCGGTCCAACCACATCAGGTGGAGCGTCGATTTTCGTTATCAGGATGCGACCCAACCCACGATGCGGACAACAGAAGGACATCTACTATGCTCCAAGATCGCACCTGAACAGGTGGTGCGCAACCGGGACCACTGGGGACAACTCAGTTTTAAGTAGCGCTTCCACCTTCGACTTCTGTAAATCCCTTTTAACAATCCAATTGATCATCGCCAAATTTCCATATGGCAGCAGCACAGAGCTAAAGCAGGGGCATTTTTAGACGGTAAGGCTGTATTGATTACACGTAATCACGATTGTCAGACTATTCGTCGGACTTGATAGAGGAGAAGAGTCTATGTCTACTACAAGAGCTGGTTGGGCACAATTTGATTCGACACCACCATTGGGATTGCCAATGGGTGGGCGTGGCCCCCGCTTTTCGAGTGCTAATGAAGTACTCGATTCGTTAGCTGCACAGGCGGTTATTTTGGAGGATCGAAAAGGTTATCGTACAGTCTGGATTTCGATTGATATGATCGGTATGACCTGGCAGATGACAAGCCGGTTGCGGATGGAACTGTCAGCGGTGACGGGTATTCCTTTTGAAGCAATTGTGGTGAATTTTTCACACACGCACAGCGGACCTATGTCTGGTTTTGAAGGATATGCAACAACTGTGGAGAAACCAACAGCCCTCATAGCATACGAGGAAGATTTGTTGACACGCGCGGTGAAGATGGTCATTGAAGCCGTCGAAAACCTTCAAGCCGTTACAGTTCAGGTGTATCACGGCACGTCAGAAATCGGGATTAACCGGCGAGGGCCAAATCCGGATGGCTTTATGAATCAGGATCTCTGGGGACTCGACCTAAAGGCGGGTAATGGCCGCTGTGTGCTCTTCAATTATGGTTGCCACCCAGTGATGGTTTACGGTTTTGCTTGGGATAGTATTTCTGCCGACTTTCCGGGAGTTTGTCGTGATAAATTGGTCGAAACGCTGGGCGCGAATACACAGGCTCAATTTATTCAGGGTTGTGCTGGTAATGTTCGTCCGCGTAGGCTGGCTAATTTTGAGGACGGTTCTTTCCGTCAGTCAACGTCAGAGGATTATATTCTCACCGGTGGCCAGCTTGCAGACGATGTGCTGGCTGCGATTGAGGCGGGAGGTGAAGATCTCGATCTGGAGATAAATTGTGTGTCTGGATTTGCAATGGCACCACGCAATATGGAAATAATTCCACCTCTTTCACACTGGGAAGAACTAGCTGAGAGCGAGGCCGAACTCGAGCGCAATCTTGGGGTTTATTGGGTTGAGCGTTTACGTTCGGGTATTCCACCTGTTCAGTTTTTGCCCTGGGCAGTTGGGCTGATTCGCTTAGCTGAGCGACATACCATCGCCTGGCTGGCCAATGAGGTGGTTGCCGAGTGGTTTCCGCTCCTTCGAAATTGGTTGAATGATCCTAACCTCACTGCCTGGGGCTATTGTCAGGATGGACGCAACTATATGCCGACGGATGAACTGATTCCTGAAGGTGGTTATGAAGTGGATCGGGCGAACACCTATACCAAGGCAGGGCCAGGACCATTCAAGGTGGGGGTTAACAAGGCAACAGAGACAACATTTCGAGCGCTGGCTGAGCGGATTTAAGTTTTTTTTAATTTCATGATCCGTAGCATATTCCGTGTACTGTGACTGGTAGCCGGTTATCCCCATCAGCTATTTTTCTTTACTCTTTCCCCAATCTTAAAACTCACCACCATCTTTCGTCTGGATGAGCCTCTGCCTTCTCTGTCAATGCATATAGGGTTGTTTCGCCGGCTTCGTCCTGTTACAGTTCCTGTTTATAATTGCTGTCGCTTTTTAACTATGGGAAAGCAGTGTCGTTTAGGAGTTTTTTTAGTCAGTCTAGAAGTTTTCCTTTGTCCACTCTTCGTGCTCAACTCAACTTTTTCGAGTCCGAGGTATTTCGGATCTGGAGATAATTATGATCGTTCCCGCACTTTTTCTGCTAACAACTTCGATTAGCCTCTGGCCAAAAGCTCTCAGTCATACAGTCAGCTTTGGATCAGATCAACCGATTGTTGGAACTTACTTTTTTTATTGGTATGACATTCACACAAAAGGGCATTTCTTAAATCACGATGGTACGGATGCGTTGGTTGATCATCCAACGAACCCAAACGATTATAGTTATAATTCGGTCAATTGGTGGAAACGTGAGCTTCACGACGTAATCTCGGCGAAGGTCGATTTCATTTTACCGGTTTATTGGGGGATTCCGAATCGGCAAAATGACCCGAAATTTCATGATGCTTGGAGCTTTTCAGGTCTTCCGAAACTGGTCGAGGCGTGGGATCAGATTGCCGGGCAAGGGAACCACCCCCCACCACGGATCGGAATGTTTTATGACACCAGTACGCTGGAACTCAACCCCGATCGTTTTCACGTGGATCTGACAACCTCCGAAGGTAAGCAGTGGTTTTACGAAACCATTCGCGATTTCTTTTCGCTTGTTCCGCCGAGGACCTGGGCCATGATCGATCAGAAACCGATCATTTTTCTGTATTCCGCTTCGTTTGCCAAAAAACAGGATCCGGAGATTTTTGACTATGTGCGTCGAAATTTTAAGACCGATTTTACCTGTGAACCGTTCATCGTTAAAGAGATTTCGTGGCATGGAGACGCAGATGCAACTTACGCCTGGGGTGGTGCGGTAAGTCCCCGTTGGAACGACGTAACCGCTTTGGGGCCAGGTTACGACCACCACGCCGTCCCGGGGCGCGAACCGCTCGTCGTCGATCGCGAGAACGGAGATTTTTACAAACGTGTTTGGCGATCTCTTCTCGCACAACATCCAACACGTCGATCCAGGATCGTCACGATCGAAACGTGGAACGAACTTCACGAAGGAACCGACATTTGCGATACAATCGAGTACGGCGGGGAATACATTGATCTCACTGCGAAGTTTGCCGACCAATTCAGATCAGGAGATCAAATCCCAATCGATGGTAAATTTTCGAGTGCCGAATCGGTTTCGTGGAGCGAAGGTCTAAGCTCAGGAATTAATATCACTGAAGTTGATGATGGTCTGTTTGAAACGGTAGAGGTAAACGGAGTTTCGGCGATCAAATCGAAGAAAAATAAAACTGGAGGGCGATATGTTTATTTCAGGATCGACGACAGTTTTCTGTTTGATCAGGAGATACCGGTTACGATTGAGTTGGCCTATTTAGATGACGGTTGTACGCAGATTGAACTGAATTATGACAGTAGCGATACAAATGGATCCGTGCGAGACGGGGCTTTTAAGTTCGGTGGACAGCGGAAGATCGACGACAGCAGAGAGTGGAAAACAACCGAATTTTCGGTAAAAGACGGTCGGTTTATAAACCGTTGCAACGGCGCAGATTTTCGTTTCGCCGTGACTGCTGGTAATCTGACGGTGAAACAGGTTAAAGTGGCAAAATGAAGCATAAAGAATTGAAAATTGCCCGTTAGCAGTTAGTTAGTGGTTAGAAGCACAGTGCCGGTTTTCGGTCAGTTTATGATCATTTTTACTGATAGGACTTTCTCATTATGAAACAATCTCAGATCGAAGATCTCGATCCAAACTTCGAAAAAATCGACCCAAAAACAGGGCTCCATTGGTATGATATTCAGGTATTTGGCATTGAAGGCCAGGGATGGTCGGACACCAAGCGGACCTATGCCCGACTTCCAGCAAAAGCAGAAGGGATCGTTCGTGAGCCGGTATGGCAATTAGCACAACATTCGGCCGGCCTTTGCGTTCGGTTTGTGACATCAGCTAAAGCGATTAGCGCTCGGTGGCAGCTATGGAGTCAGAGTCTGGCCATGGCCCACATGCCTGCAACAGGTGTTTCTGGCATCGACCTCTACATCAAGGACTCATCGCGATCCAAGGGCAGACGGTACCATTGGGTTGGCTTCGGCAAACCGGAAAAATTCCCAGATAACGAAGCCGAATTGGTGGCTGGACTCAATGGCCAACCTCACGAGTTTATCCTCTACCTGCCACTCTACAACGGTGTCGAAAAGGTGGAGATCGGCGTGGATGCGGAAGTCGTCATCGACAAAGCCCGTACGCATACAACTAAGCCAATTGTCATGTACGGCACCAGCATCCTTCACGGGGGATGTGCTTCGCGGCCAGGCATGTCCTATCCTGCAATCATGGGACGTGCGATTGACCAACCGATTATCAACTTGGGGTTTTCAGGAAACGGTCAGGCTGAACCAGAGATGGCCGAATTACTCACGGAACTCGATCCGTCTGTTTACATCCTGGACTACTGCCCCAACGTCAATGCCGACGGAATCCGTGAGCGGACTGAGCCATTCGTGCAAACACTACGAAACGTCCATCCGGAAACGCCCATTGTTCTGGTGGAGAACATCACCTACCAGAAGCACCTCTACGTGCAATCCGCCCGCACCAGCACAGATGAGAAAAACGTGGAACTGCGCTCAGCGTACAACCGTCTTCGGCAAGCGGCTGTAAAGCATCTGCTGTATGTTCCGGGCGAACGGCTACTCGGGGATGATGGAGAAGGCACTGTTGATGGGGTTCATCCGACAGATGTGGGATTCATGAGAATGGCGGAAACCATCGCTCCTGTAGTCGAAGCGCTTCTCTAATTGGTAGCTTCGCCTTATAATCCTTATAATAAAGACTCGGTTTAAATATGAATGAGGTGTGGCTTAGCGTAAATTTTATGTAGGGCTATACCTCTAAATTCGGCTTAAAATAAAGATCATAAATCCCCGATCTCCTCTGAACCCCTCTACTAACTCATTTAGCCCATTTGATTGTTTAATTACTCTGTCTAAAACCACCCCTATCCGAGAATTTCTTCAATGATTAGCTGTTGAGCTGGCATCTCTTGATTGGCAGCTTCTAGCCTTTCCCGACTTGAGACCACACAAATTGCCCCCTTCGCAAAATTAGTTTCCAACAATTCCAGTAAGGCTCTTTTTACCTCTTGGGGGGTGACACGCCGAAGTTGGGCGTAATACTGCTCACGAAGTTCAGGGGTTTGTCCAATCAGATGACGGTATAAGGCCTGACCGGTTGCAGACTCTGGTCGAATAGGTCGTTCGAACTGTTTAGCCGTAGCTATAATGGCGCGATCGATATCGGTCTGAGTCCATTCCACTTCACGAATATAGTCAGCAACACCGGAAAATACGTCCAGCGTCCTACTGATGTGTGGATCGCGGTAAGAACCAAGACTGAGAGTGCTACCGAGTGGGCTATAACTGAACATTGCCCCATAAGCATTACCCCTAAATCGAATTTCGTTCATGATATATTCCAGTCGAACCAGATGGGCGCCAACTGTCAAAGGGGCCTTATCCGGATGGGAATAGTGTGGTGCTGGGATCACTTGAGCGCAGTGCGCGACTTGAATCGGTGCCGCTAAACCTTCACATGGAGGATCATCATACGGTTTAAAGTCGATGGACGCATCATCGATGGATTCATTACGCATATCAGATATCCAGCCTTTTAAGGTGTTTTGCACCGTTGTTGCCGAACTCTTCGAACCGGTAAAACTCGCAGTCAAGCGACCACGAACCAGCAAAAAGTCTCGTATGGATCCGATCTGACGTATTACGTCTTCACTGCGTTTTTCAAAATCGTTATTAAACTCTTCCACAAGTGACAGTTGCGGTAGCCCATACACCATCTCAGACAAATATCCTTCTACTGTTAATCCGCGTGCGGCATGGCTCATTGCTGTCCCTGATCCGTCGTAAACCATGCTTGTTCGATATCTGGCCTGAGCTTGCAGCAGGACATCCCGCAACCGGTTTTTATCGCCCGGATCAACCGAAAATAGTAAATCGTGTAACACTTCCAGAGCAGAAGACATTTGATCATCTAAAGCCTTCAAACTAAACTGAACATTCCACAAAGAGTGATTTGCATCGCCAACACGAGTGCCAAAATCAGTCCGGCAGGAGATTCCACCGGTCGATGCCGCTGATCGTTGAGCAATCTGCTCATAATCCATCCCTGCCGCCCCCATTTTTCGAATCGCTTCGGTATACCGCGGCAAGTAAGGCCAGAGTTCGGATGGCATTCCCTGTAAATTGAAGTTCAGAACCAGATAATTGACACCGTTCGCAAAGACACTGTTTTGCAGCAGTTCGACACCGTCAATCGCCTTCACCTCTGTCTGAATATGTGTAAGTTGACCTGGCAAATCGCTAACTTTCAATTGTGGTAACGTTGCCAGTAACTCGGGAGGGTTAGGTTGACTATTTAATCGGTCAAGCTCTTCTGCCTCGGTAGCAATCTGCTTAACCTGATCGTCGTTAAACTGCCTACGCGTTTTTTTCATCCGCTCAGCAAAAGCTGTATCGATTCGGGACTGCATCTGGCTGTCGGGTTTCAACATAGCGGTGAGACGATGGGAATTTGTCAATAACCGCGAACGTATCAGTTGATTGAAAAGCTGTGGATCGGATTCATAACGACGTTTACAGTTAGACAAATGCTCATTCATACACAAGAAAACCAACGGATCTCTATCATAGATCCATGAGCTGATTACCCGCCTCATCATGTGTAGTGGAAACATCGATTGAATTTCGAGATAGTGGTATGCCGATTGCTGAAAAGCAGCTTCTACTCGTTCCGGTTCAATTTCACTTTCAGCAATTTGAGATAACGTCTTGGTAACTAATTGAACAAAATCGTCGATGTGATCGGATTCACTGCCCTTAAGACCGACACTAAAAGTGCTTTCTCTACCTATCCCGCCTACTCCTGAAGCGATAATATCGGCGCCTAAGTTTGAGTTGATAATCGCTTTTTTTAAAGGGGCGGCTTCATTGCCCAGTAAAATGAGGCTGAGAATATAAATCAAGGCGACATCCTCCGGATCAGTGGCATCGCCAATCAACCACTCAATTGCCAGATATGTCTTTTCGGTAGAGGGTTCATCCGTACCAATTGGATAGGTGTCGATTATAGATCTCGGTTGGTCCCACCGTACTTGAGATTTGATGCTAGTATCAACATCGAGACGGTTGAAAGCATTAAGTTTATCGGATAAAAATGCCAGGTACTCCGTGGTCGGTGTATTACCGTACAGAAAGAAGTAGCTGTTACTTGGATGGTAATAGGTTCGATGGAACCCCTTCAGGCCTTCATAGGTCAGATCGGGAATAGCATCCGGGTCACCTCCGGATTCTTTCCCGTAGATTGTATCTGGAAGCAACGCCCGCGAGATCGAGCGATAGAGGCGAGATTCGGGATCGGAAAATGCACCTTTCATTTCATTGTAGACGATGCCCGTTATGGTCAGATCACCTGTCGGATCTTCTGGATCCAGGGGAGCAAAATGGTGTCCTTCACGCCTAAATGTTTGTTCGGTTAACAACGGATGAAAAACCGCATCAAAATAGACCTCAGCCAAGTTGAAAAGATCCTGTTTTACGTTGCTGGCCACTGGATAGTATGTGCAATCTGAACCTGTCATGGCATTGATAAATGTTGCCATACTCATTTTTACCATTTCGAAGAAAGGTTCTTTTACCGGATACTTACCAGAACCAGCCAGAACTGCGTGTTCGAGAATATGGGGAACCCCAGTGTTATCTGGTGGTGGCGTGGGAAAGCTAACCGAGAACAAATTCTCTGCATCCTGGTTGTGAAGATGAAGCAATCGTGCTCCGCTCTTTTTGTGTTCAAGCTGGTAAGCTACCGAACGCAAAGCCTCAAGAGGTGTTACGGCCTTAATTGAGAACCCGTTAAAATCTTGCCCCGCATACATCGTTGTTTCTGGAAGTGCTGACATCCATTATTCCTTGTACAATCTTAAATTTACTCTAAAATCGAAATCCAAACATACTGTAATTTTAACATCCCTCTATATAACTTAGTACCTAACGGTAATCTACGTCTCCTTGGCGGTCTATCGATAGCCTGTTAGCCATACAGAAAGGTGAAAAAAGTGATGATCCTTACCCGATCATTTACTACGATACGATTCCCAGTTTTAAAAACACAGGTGATCGGCCGGGAGGCTCAGGGCAAGATCAAACCGGCTTCTATTTTAACAGAGATTTCTGTCCTAACCAAGTTACTAACAGAAAAAGATCGAAACGATGAAGAAGGACTACATGAAAATCGGTTCTTCATAACCTCATAGATTTCATATATAAACCGCAACTGTAGATCGATAACATAGATCGGGTTCAAGGTAGATAAGCAGAGTCAACAGTTAGGCTGTTGAACTGACGAAGGCTTAGGGTAGGATTAAGGGGGGGAAATTTCTACTTTGATATTTGAAACTGTTTGATTTCTGGAAAATTGAGAATTATAGTTGCCGCCCAGCTATTACCTTTCGATCAAGAGCGGAGGATCAACAGGTACCGGCCAATAACGGGCAAAGGCTTGCTCTAGCTCTAGCCAAAACCCAGGCCCGTTGTGAAAGTGAATGGAAGTGGTTCCACACTCGTCAACAGGTCACGGTATTTATGAAGGCATGTGGGATAATAGTGTAGCCCGGTTCAACAAGTGGTTTAACTTGAAGGTTAATCCGAATCAGTTACAAATAGGTTTACCTTGACAACAGAGCTACTTCAGACTTCACCACCGAGGTGATTTAAATCAGAAGGGATAGATCCATGACAACAAGTGACCGTATTGATGAAGCCAGGCAGGTGGGGCTAAAGGCACTGAACCCATCCTCAAAGCAACTGGAACACGGATTAGAGTTACATAATGAGTTTATTGTCTTGGATTCTTATGGTTTCTCACCCACCTCAGTTCCTGACCCCGTCGTTCTGGCTAAGGCCATTGATGCTGGAGCCTGGCCCAATGAATTACGAGATCTGACGGAAGAGATGTCCATGACCCGGCATCTGACGGACCCGATTGGCCTACAGTCCTACAAACAGGCTTGGCAGGCATCCGGAGTCAACTGTGTCTTTCAGAATGCGGGGCAGGAAGGCAACCGCATTGAGCGGATTATCAAGCGTCATGCCCGTTTTACCCACGTTACCGACCAGTTGAGCGATTTCGTCTGTCGAGCCGCTTTCCCTGCCGACATAAAACGAGCCAAACAGCAAGGCCGGCGCTGTCTCTACTTTTCGGCTAATGGGGTACCTGTCCCACAGCGGTGGGATACGGTAAGCGAGGAGTTGGGGTTTATTCGCGTATTCTACCAGCTAGGTTGCAGGATGATGCATCTTACCTACAATCGCTGGAACATGATTGGCGTAGGTTGTGGTGAAGATTCAAGCGGTGGGTTGAGCGATATGGGACGCGAAGTGGTTCAGGAGATGAACCGGGTTGGTGTAATAGTAGATATTGCACATTCAAGCTTACAAACCTGTATGGATGCGGCTCAGGTCTCAGCCAAACCGATAGTGGCCAGTCACTCCTCCTGCTGGTCGTTGAGAGAACATTGTCGGGCCAAGACAGATGCGGTGATACGCTCTATTGTTGAGACCGGAGGTTATGTTGGCATCTGCTGTATCCCCTCCTTTCTAGGTGGTAACGGAGATATAACCGCTCTACTCGACCACATCGACTACATGGTGAAGAATTTCGGTGCCGACCACGTAGCCATTGGAACTGATGCAGGTTACCAGATTCGGGACTATGATGACCAATCGACCAAAGCTCAGTCTCAGAAATTTCGAACAGCCTTTAGCTCATTATGGCCAAAAAATAGTTTTACACCAGAGTACCAGCAAGATTGGCAAAAGAAGAGTCTAGCCTGGACTAACTGGCCGTTGTTTACAGTAGGACTGGTTCAGCGTGGTCATTCGGATGAGGACATCGGCAAGATCATCGGCGGAAATGTGATGCGGGTGGCACAAGCGGTTTTACCGGAGAGACCGAGTTTCGCTTATTAGACAAATAACCAGGAGGAGGTTATGATATTGGTAAGATTGGATTTTAATTCAATCCTAAATCCACTGTCTTAACCGGTAGGTGTCAGACGGCTTACCGCGATCCGCGGCTCTCACTATACGATAGATTATTTCGTCTTTATCACACCTTTTGTTAGCGATCTTTTGTCCGCTCAATACAGCAAACTGGGTACGCTTAGAATTTGATCCCGAGATAGAGACGAATTACCATCCCAGCAGTAAGCGGCTAAGTGACCCCCTCGAGCCACACTCCAATCTAAACAGGCCACATTCCCATCTACCGTAGCATTGTTCTCTGTTTGCCAATAGTGGCCAAAAAAGACTGGAGGCTGATCCACCAGGTAACTGTAGTCCTGTCCTACTTGGACCCGGTGGGCTGGAATTTGGGGCTTAATATCTTCTCGGACTTCGGCTAAATCGCGGTAAGTTTGCCCCGATGCATTCCACCATCTTAGCCGAATCTGCTGTAGCTGGTTCCCGTGAGAATCCAGAAAACTGTATCCAACTGGCGAGTCAATCTCTGGGCCTTTGAGCAAGGTTTCAATAGCTCGGTAGGCAAAGGTATCAGCCTCTTTATCGGCTGAGGCTATTAAGGTTGCTTCCGTCAAGCAGTCTCTATCATCTAAATAATCCTTCATTTGATCTAAGATTGGCTGATACCAACAGGCGTGGATAGCTCGAAACCTATCTAGCTCCAAAAATAGGGGCAAGGTTTTAAACCAGTCAATGACCTCTTTCTGTTCTTGGGGGTGAGAATGATATTCTCGTAGAAAGAATTGATGTTGCTGAATGTTTTTTGGCTGTGGGCTCGGAGTGGAGTTTTCCCATCTGCACCATAAGTGTGGAAGCAGATGGCATTATACTCATGGTTGCCCAAAATCGCGTATGCCGCTTGCTGTTCGACCATTGATTTGACTAGCTCGATAACACGACGATTTTGCTGGTCACTATCGATAAAGTCACCTAGAAAAACGGCCTTCTGTGCTGGATGTTGATAGTAGCCATTTTGCTGTTGGTAACCCAATTTTTTCAACAGGGCTTGCAGAATATCGGCATGAGCGTGGATATCATCAATAATATCGTACTGATTCATTCTCTTTTTATCCGTACTCAAATTAAGCCTGCGAGATCCAGACAGTTGGACAATAAAGCATATTTAGAGCATATTTTCTGTCACCTGAATCCAGACCAGTTAATTAAAAGTCGGTTATAACCTTTACTGCTTGTCCACTTGCCAGCGATTCGGCTATAGCCAGACAGGCCGCCACGGTCTTGGCTCCCTCTCGCACGTCGATTAAAGGTAATTGGCCCTGGTCTAAACATTGAACGAAATGCTCTAACTCCTCCACACAGGCATGAACTTCAGTCAACAGTGAATGTGGCATTTCTGAGAATGCCTCTACCTGACCGAAGGCTTTCAAGAACAGTTTATTATTCTCTACTGTTCCTTCTGTGCCATAAAGACTGAAATTCATGGCATAGGGCCGAGGTACACCAACTGAGACCAAACACTTGCCCACTGCTCCATGGCTGAATTTCAGCATCGCAATGACGGTATCTTGCCACTCTACCTGTTGTAGTACCTTCCTGGTCCCATATGCCGATACCTCCTCCAACTCACCTACGATCCATCGCATCAAATCGAGCGGATGGCAACCACCACCAATGACAGCAAATTGCCCCTCCTCTGCATGTCGCCACCATTGGTGAGTAGCTCCAGCCAGAAATGGCTGGAGTGAATGGACATAGTCGGCCTCACAGAAGCAGGCTTGTCCCAACTTCCCTTCTTGGTAGAGGGCTTTGATCGCCTGTTGAAGTGGTTGGAAACGGGCTCCGTGCCCCACCATTAACTGATGTCCTGTTCGATCGACAGCGGCCACCATGCGCCGACAATCTTCCAGCTTGGTAGCCATTGGTTTTTCACAGAAGACATGTTTGCCGGTTTCCAAAGCAGCTACAGCCTGATCAGCATGCAGCCGATTGGGTGTACAGAGATAAACGACATCGACCTTTTCGTCTTGTAAAACGGCTCGATAATCAGTGCTGATATACTCAGCAGCATACTCAGCTTTTAATGCCTCTAACCGCTCCCTGCTAGCATCAGTGCCAACCATAACTCTCAAGGTAGTCCTAGGATTTTCACTAATGGCTTTGACATGCTCAACACCAATATAGCCAATACCGACGACCGCTACGCGGTAAGTTTTCATATCTGGTTCCTTCGGCTTTGAAATCTGATAACTGTGACCTTTAATATCATAGCACAGAACAGAATTGGGGTAAATAGGTCATTGAACGAGTACCGATCGTTAGGGGAGGGTTAATAGCTGATAATGAAAATAGATGGGAAGTAAGTCAGGCCAGTGCCAGTACCCAGATTGTCAGCAATTGCGATTTCGGCTCAAGAAGCGACGTCAAATGGCGGCCAAAAACTCTTCGGCTTGACGAAAGATGGTTTCGATACTCCCGGATTAGGTCCTTAGTTAGTTTCTGTGTCTATATGTTGGTTAGTATTTTGGATTCGTCACAAGATAACAAGTATCTCCGGTCCAAGGTATCATCGCCGATAATTGGACCGTGGGTTATTTCGTAAAATTTCGACT
This sequence comes from Candidatus Poribacteria bacterium, assembly GCA_030748495.1. Lineage (GTDB taxonomy): Bacteria > Poribacteria > WGA-4E > WGA-4E > UBA9662. The sequence continues at coordinate 25,789 of JASMLX010000086.1, forward strand.
TCGTCGATAATTTATTTGGGACTCTTTTACCCCGTTTTAAGGATGTGATTTCAAATCTTTTTGCTGTGTTGAATGAGGCGTTTTGTCGTGTTATGATATTAGCATGTTTATTGATTTTGGTGGCCTTTCGCATTCCCAGGTATTTCTACTTTTGGCTTTCAGAGGAGGTAATTACATTATACTGATTTGGTTGGTTTCCTGTCGTGCTCCTCGTCTTATGTTGTATCGATAGGATGTCTTGACAATATATTCACAGTCCCCCCTCTTTACACAAAAACCCAAAAGTAGGATCGTAAAATAACCATAAAACCTCGAGGGAAAAAGAGCACTAGACCGAGAAAGTGCGGCCTGGAGTATATGAAGCACTATCCTTGGTTGATGGCGGGTCTCATTAACGCAGAGTGATCATTGGTCCGAGGAAGGATAATTCCCCAATGGATAGTATAGTATCAGCTATCAGCAGCATTGAAAATAATATTCGGCCCTTTACGGTCTCGGCAAATACGGAACGGTAGAGAAAAGAGCCAGATAGATGAGAGGCAAAGAATCGTCGATTCTCAAAGCCGCCTGGCGGATTCTGGTTAGACTGGCTCTGATCATCCTCGGATTCGGCTTTTTGGTGATTCTGCTGGCTAAAGTAACCTGGTTTCTGGGACAACAGGGCCAGAAAGCCGATATTCAGCATTTCACCACAGCGATCGATACCAACCACCAGCGATTCGGCGTGGCAGAGGTCTTCCCGCCGCAAATGAATTTGCTCTCACCTCAGGTTGACCTGTCACAGACCGATAACCGTATACATACTGTTAGTGAATGGACAGGCGATAGAAACTTTCATCAGGCGCCGATGCTGGAAAACACCGACTTACCGCCGGTGGCCGACCGATTACCCCGAAACCCTCTGGTCATCCATCCGCCTGACCAGAATGGCCCCTACGGTGGCACCTGGCGGCGTTACGGCACCAGTGCGCCGGATGTCGGCATCTTTCGCGCTCGTCTGGCTTACGACGGGCTGGTTCGCTGGGGACCGATGGCGCAGCAGATCCTGCCCAATCTGGCCGTTAGATGGGAGGTTACCAACCAGGGAAGAACCTATACCTTTTGGCTGCGGGAAGGAGTTCGTTGGTCGGACGGCACTCTGTTTAGTGTTGATGATATCCTGTTCTGGTACGACTACGTGATCAAAAATCCAGACCTGACGCCGACCATTCCACGCGAATATCAACGAGATGGTGTACCGATGGAGGTGGAGAAAATCGATGACACCACTGTTCGCTTTCGTTTTACCAGTCCTTACGGCCTCTTTCTGAATGTAATGGCGTCCGGTCGAAGCTATCCGATGGTTGAGTATCCAGCGCACTACCTCAAACAGTTTCATCCCGACTTCACCGACGAAGATCAACTGTTGAAGATGGCCAGGAAAAAGTCGCTCGATTTCTGGTACCAGCTTTTTGAGGATCAAGCCAATTGGCAGAACACTGAGATTCCGCGTCTCTGGCCGTGGCTGGTTAAGGTGCCGCCACCGGCTAATGCGATCGTTTTCAGGCGAAATCCGTACTACTGGAAAGTAGATGGCGACGGAAATCAGCTTCCCTACGTCGACCGGATGACCTTTGAAATTTACGATACCAAGATCATCAATATGAAGGCTATGAACGGCGAAGTTGGGATGCAGGGCCGACATCTACAGTTCGATAACTATCCGAAATTTAAGCTCAACAGCCAGGAGAGAGGATACAGCGTTCGACTCTGGATCAGCAGTGGTGGCGGTACGGCCCTAGCTCTTAACCTCAACCATAAAGATCCGGTTTTAGGCCAGATCTTTGCCGACCGACGCTTCAGGATTGCGCTATCCCATGCTATCGACCGTCAGCAACTGAACGAAATCGCCTTTTTTGGGATTGGTCAACCGTGCCAGGTTTCACCTCTTCCTATCTCCCCCTTTTACTCTGAATCTTACGAAAGCGCCTATACGACCTATGATCCAGCCCAGGCCAATCGGTTGTTGGATCAGATGGGCCTATCCCAGCGGAACAGAGACGGTATCCGCTTGAGGCCGGACGGTAAACCGATTCACCTGCGTATTGAACTGGCATCGGTCTTTTTCAATATTCCCATGTTCCAATTGGTGGCCCAACAGTGGAGTGCCGTCGGAATAAAAACAGAACTCAAGCTGGAAGCGAGGCAACTCTTTTCTGCCCGAAGGTCGGCCCTGCTTTACGATGTCGGTGTCTGGGGTTCAGCGGACGAGTTGATGCCGCTTATCGACCCAAAGTGGTTCTTTCCTTGTAGCGACGGATCGTTACAAGGCATCGGTTATGCCAGGTGGTTTTTATCCGACGGGAAACAGGGC
>JASMLX010000087.1:0-19710 GCA_030748495.1 Candidatus Poribacteria bacterium
ATATCATTCGACCTGCCGTTGGGGCTTATCTTCAACAGCCTCGCTATATTCTTGGTGATCCAACTGCGTAAGTCCTATTCTAAGTAACTTTGTCTTTCGCCTAGCCAAGAAAGCCTCGTACCTACTTTACCCGCCAGAGTGTGGAGCGGATGCCCAACTTGTGTCAGCTAACACCTAACACAAGTGATACCGTTCCCAAAAAATGTGAGAGTATGTCTACTGAAACAAGATCCACTAAATATCGTTATCTCTACTAGAGCTAATTTCCCGATCAGGTTCAGGAGTGGTAGATGATCTCACTTAGGAATAGTGAATTCTTAATTCTTAATAGCGATGCCTGAAGAAGAAAAAACTGAGGAAGCGAGTGGTCGACGGATTAGCCAAGCACGAGAACGCGGAGATGTTCCGAAAAGTCGAGAGCTAAACTCGGCTATAGCGTTGTTGTTAGGCTTACTAACACTACGATTTTTCGCCCAATTTTCATTGGGTGGCCTGAAAGATATCAGCGTTTATACCCTTACGCACCTCAATTATATCTCCCCAAATCCTCAGACCTTACAAGTAGGGTTTGTGAATCTATTACTACGGATAATGCTGATCATCTCACCCATTCTAATTGTTATGGCCGTAACGGGAATTTTAACCAACCTTCTCCAAGTTGGCCCCCTATTTTCACTTGAAGCTCTGGCTTTCAAGTTTGAAAAGCTGAACCCACTGTCAGGTTTGCAACAGCTTTTCTCTCGCAGTGGTCTGGTTGAAACGCTGAAAGCAATGCTGAAATTCACCATCATTGGTGTGGTCGTTGTACTGACGATTATGCAGGAGGCCCCGAATTTTCAGACGGCTGGATCTAAGTCGATGTCTGAACTGATATCCTATCTCGGTGGACTAACCTATAAGATCGGGTTTCGGGTCGCACTCCTGCTCCTACTTTTAAGTGTGATGGACTTCTTTTACCAGCGATGGAGCTATGCCGAGAAATTGAAGATGTCACATCAAGAGGTCAAAGAGGAGCAAAAGGATACGGAAGCCTCGGGAGAGGTCAGATCCCTAATTCGACAACGCCAAATGACGGCTGCTCGTCAGAGAATGATGCAGGATATTCCTGAAGCAGATGTGGTAATTACCAATCCAACGCACATCGCTATAGCAATCGTCTACGACCTAGAGCGGTCAAAAAGTCCGATAGTTGCCGCCAAGGGCGCAGGAAAAATCGCCGAACGAATTAAGGAGATTGCTTTTGAGCATAATGTCCCGGTTGTAGAAGATAAACCTATTGCCTGGGCCTTGTATGAAATCGAACTTGGTGAAAGTATCCCTTACGAACTCTTTCAGCCTGTGGCCGAGATTTTAGCCCGTATCTACCGTACTCGAAACCGAAAAAAGACAGCTTAACATATTCGCTCTCAGATCAAGGTCACTTTGCTATCAAGTGGCAGAATCATGTCTCTAAAATTGGCTTGACATTGGCCGGGCCTGTAGGCTCAGTCACCGATCATCAAACTAGGTATTCAGAATAGGATGAACGACGCCGACGCACTTCAAGTTCCTGCTTTATCCCGATACGGAGACTTATTTCTCGTTGTCGGCGTAGTCGGAATCTTGCTGGTAATTCTAATCCCGTTGCCAGGATGGCTGCTAGACCTACTTCTAGCGATCAATGTCTCTTTATCCTTAATCGTACTGTTGATGGTTCTCTACACTTTGCAACCTGTCGATTTCTCGGTCTTTCCATCTCTATTGTTAGTCTTAACACTCTATCGATTATCACTGAATGTCGCCTCGACCAAACTGATTCTGACCAAAGGCCATATTAGCGAGCGTTCCGTCGGCAAGATTATTTCAGCCTTTGCCGGAATTGTAATTCGGGGCGATTACGTGGTCGGTTTTGTCATTTTTGCTATTCTAACCATTATTCAGTTTGTGGTAATTACCAAAGGATCTGGACGAATTGCGGAAGTAGCGGCTCGATTTACTCTGGATGCCATGCCGATGAAGCAGATGGCAATTGACACTGATCTTAATGCTGGTCTCCTAGATGAAGCCGAAGCTAGCCAACGCCGGGCTGCTGTCTCAAGTGAAGCCAACTTCTACGGAGCAATGGACGGTGCAACTAAGTTTGTGCGGGGAGATGCCGTTGCGGGCCTAATTATTACTGCTGTTAATATCGTGGCCGGGCTTATTGTTGGAGTTGTTCGGCATAATATGGAAATAGTTGGCCCTAATGGGGCTATACAACGGTATACGCTGTTAACGATTGGAGATGGCCTAGTCAGTCAACTGCCGTCACTGATTATCTCTATTGCCGCGGGTATTCTGATTAGTCGCAGTTCGGAAAGTAGTAATTTTGGCCGCACCTTGGCCAGTCAGTTTCTATTACAATCTCGGCCCCTCTTCATTTCGTCTGGAGCTTTGGCTTTATTGGGGATTGCGTTAGGATCGCCAGCCTTCTTTATTTTATCCGTTGCAATTGGTGGCGCTGCTCTTATTTCCAGTCGCACTGAAACAGAAGAATTAGAAATGCTCCCACCTGCGGAAGAGGAAACTGCGGATGAAGAAGAGTTAACACCAATTGAGCAAGCGGCTGAAGATCTCGAAGTTGAACCCATCCATCTCAACGTCGGATATAATCTAATCTCTCTAATTACGCCCTCTGAAGGCGGAGATATGCTTAATCGAATTAAACAGATCCGCTCGACCTTAGCCCAAGAATTGGGTGTTGTTTTGCCCCATATTAGGATTCGCGATCAGGTCGATCTACCGGCTGGTGGCTACGTAATTATGATCCGAGAAGAACCCGTTGCTGAAGGAGAGCTAAGGGTCAACGACTTTCTAGCTATGGAAGTCGGTCCCGTAATTGAAGAGATCGATGGTATTCCGACCGAAGAGCCAACTAACAATCAGCCTGCTCTATGGATTACTGAAGAGCAGCGGGAGCAAGCTCAGCTAGCGGGCTATCTGGTCATTGAACCTTCGAGTATTTTAGCTACGCATCTGATTGAGACCATTAAGCGATATGCTGACCGACTGCTGACCCGTCAAGATATCCGCAATTTATTGGACCGGGTTAAAGAGAACAATGAGGCACTGGTGGAAGAGGTAACCTCCAATACAGCACTCGGCCTGGGGCTAATCCAGAAAGTGTTGCAAGGGCTGCTGAGGGAAGGCGTTTCGATTCGAGACCTAGTCATTATTTTAGAAGGTGTTGCTGATCATGCCTCCGTCTCTCAGGATGTGGTACTGTTGACAGAAGCGGTTCGGCAACGTCTCGGTTCTCAAATCTGCCGGCAACATCTATCGCCTGAAGGGGTTTTGGATTATATTGGATTAGGTGAAAGTGTCGATCAGATGATTCGAAGCGCAATTATGCAAACCGAATCAGGCGAATTTGAGTTCACGCCGCTTGATCCTAGCACAGCATTGGAGTTAGTAGATTCCATCGCGAATACGATTACGCAAGTTTCAGGTCTGCATGCGGCCCCCTTAATCCTTTGTTCTAGTTCATTAGTACGGGCCTATATGTCACAGTTTATCAGCATCCAATTCCCAACACCGATTCCTGTTTTATCAATCGAAGAGGTACCTGCCACGGTACCGTTGAATGAGATTGGCCGGGTTGAACTTGGTCAACCCTAACCAGCAGAGTTATACCTCTTAATCCGGCATCGATTTAATCTGTATCAGTAACAAACAAATATTTAACCCTAAAAGGTGAAGATAGGTTGCCTGAGCCCATCAACTGAAGTTTGGCCATCTATGGGTAGAGGGTATGTTGCAACTCGTAATTCCTACATTCTCAATAAACAAAGCCAACTTGCATTTCATCAGTAATTAAGTACGCTCCATATGTCAACCAGAATCCAGAAAGTTTACGGACGAACTCCTAAAGAGGTGCGGCAGAAAGCACAAAAAGAGTTTGGTGACGACTTTAGTGTAATCAAGATGAATCGTGTTTCCGGTAAGAGCTTACTAAAGCCGGATAAACATTCCAACTATGAATTGATCATCTCTATTGAAAGTGAGGTTGAAACTACGGCTCCGCTAGTCAGACCTCGATCAGATGTTCCGGATCCAAATAAGCTCAAAGATGCCATCAGTAGAGTCAATACGCTGTTGACGGCAAGTGCTTATAGTAAACATACGGCTACGGAAACGTCTTCAGACCAGGTACCTCACGAAGCGGGAACGGATTATTTGCCAGATTTAGCAGAGGAGTCGGCGCGACACGAAGCGTATGGAGATCCACCAGAATTTGCTGATGAGACTCCATCTGATAAAACTGATCTATCAAGATCCGGGGTCGAGCAACAGTCGGATCTGTTTAACTATCTAGGATCCGAGTTGACCGAGATCCGCGATGTGTTGCACATTTTGCTCAATAATGTCAAAGCAACCGACACACCAGATCTACCGGATGAAGTAACAGGTCTCTACCAAAAGTTCTTAAAGCACGATATCGACCAAAACTTAGCCTACGATTTAGCTGAAGCAATGGAAGACTGCTTTCATGACGAGAAAGGCAGATCCATCCACCAGTATCTGACTATGTTACTCAAGAAGATCGTCAAGGTTTCAGGCGGAGTTCAGTTTGGGCCTCCACCGACAGTGATATCGCTAGTGGGGCCAACCGGAGTCGGTAAAACCACCACCATCGCCAAGTTAGCTGTCCAATACAAATTCAAAAATAAAAAGGTTGCCCTGATTACTACTGATGATTTTCGGATTGGCGCCATCGAGCAACTCAACACCTATGCTGAGATTTTATCGTTGCCGATGGAAATAGCACATGAAGTAGAGGAACTAAAGGATAAAATCGCCCAGCACGAATCAGCTGATCTAATCTTGCTGGATACTCCAGGTCGGAGTCAATTGGATCAACCGCGAATCAGGCTCATCGAATCGTTTCTCAATGCTGCTTGCCCAACCGAAACCCATCTTCTAATTAACATGACCACCCGTAACGTCGACCTCCAGAGTATGATTAACCGTTTCGGTACTTTAGGGGTTGATCGACTGATATTTACTAAGCTAGACGAAGCAAACTGCTTTGGACCAATCCTCAACAGTAGCATTCGATTCAAGAAACCGATCTCCTTTTTTACCACCGGCCAGGATGTCGCCGGCGACATCGAGGTTGCTAGTCATAGCCGAATTGCAACTTTTTTGCTACGTAGTTTTCAAGCCCGGCGAAAAAAAAAGAGGGATCAAGTCAAGAATAAAGCGAAAAGTTAGACCGGGAAATGAATATGGTAGGTGTATGTGGTAAATACCCCTATACTGCAGGCTTAACTTTGGGAGCAATGAATTGAAACAAGATCAAGCTACACAACTTCGTCAACTAATGCGAGCCAGAGAACAGTCCCAGTCGGACGTAAGTACAACCTCCGCAACCCGCCGTCTGGAGCGTCAATCGCAAGCCCAGCCGGAAGGCCGTACCAGACTATCGGATAAAGCCAAACAACCTTCGACCGGTTTGAAAACAATCGTTGTAACAGGTGGTAAAGGTGGCATTGGAAAAACAAATCTATCGGCTAACTTAGCGATTGCGATCGCACAGTCTGGCTTTAGAGTTGGGATTCTAGATGCGGATCTGGGCCTAGCGAATATTGATGTCCTATTTCGGTTGACGCCTAAATACAATCTGCGGCATGTCCTAACAGGAGAAAAGAGGATTGAGGAAATTATCCTCTCTGGCCCGCTGGGGGTTTCGATTATTCCTGGCAGTTCTGGAATCCAGGCCTTAGCAGATCTGCCAACTAGAGCACGCCAAGAGTTAATTCAGGAACTACGTCGACTAGAGGATTTGCTTGACTATCTTATCATTGATACGCCAGCCGGTATTGGAGATAATGTCTTGAGTTTTGTTCTTGCTGCGGATCTAATTTTAACTGTTACTGAACCGGATCCCATGGCTTACACCGATGCCTACGCTTTAATTAAAACCATCTCCCGTCGAAAACAGAATCAGATGATCTATCTAGTAGTAAATAAGGTTCGGAGTATGGCGCAGGGACAAGAGGTCTACGAAACACTGCAGACTGTTAGTGAACGGTATAAGCTTAGCATTCGTGGGATTAACTATATAGGTTACGTGCCATATGAGGCCAAAATCCGAAATGCGCTTTTTCTCGGTAGTCAGAAACCCTTTATTCTAGAATATCCAGAGACACGCGGCGCCAGGTGTTTTCAACAGTTGGCAAAGAAATTGCTATACTATCTTCGACGAACACCGCGTGAGCGGGTGGACGAGAACGTTCGGGACTTTTTTTCCCAAATGTTCGTATACACGACCGACTAAAACCGCCGACTATGTGAATCTGGTAGATGCATGCTGGTTAAAGTCAGCGTAGGTGTATCTACTTCTTGCCAGATGTCTACGAATACACATTACATACTCGCATGGCCGGCAACTAGACGTGGGGAAAACATATGCTTCCCAAGAATTGGATTGCAAGGAAACTAGGGTACGCTCTAAGCATCTGGTCAGGTTGCTCAACCATCACTATAAGCTATACTGCTGGTAACTCTTTTGATACTATTTTTGTCAGAGCCATTATTGCCTTTCTTGTCTTTGGGCTACTAGGCTATATTGGCGGATGGATCATTCAACGCTCTATGAGGCCAGAATTGTCTTTTATTTACAAAAATAGTGACGTTGGTGTCGCGCAGAATGGACGTAGCGTAGAAGTAGAACAAGCCGGAAACTGAATAAGAATGAGTGTCGTCAGACCGTTATTTACCAATCGGCTAAGGGTTAGTTGAGATGGATCAACTGTGGAGCGCATATAAATTTGGTGGCGACGAGCAAGCTAAAGAAAAGCTCGTCACTGAATTTGTGCCAATTGTTAATAGTATTGCTCGACGATTGGAGATCTACGCCTCATCCTCTTACGACATTGAAGATTTAGTCAGTGTTGGGGTGATAGGATTACTGGATGCCATCGAGAAGTTCCAACCCGGTAAAGGGGCTGTCTTTAAAACCTATGCCTGGCATCGGATTCGAGGGTCCATTTTGGATGAGATCCGTGCCCTTGACTGGGTACCCAGATCTATTCGGGAAAAAGCCAGCCAACTGGAAAAGGCCTACGAAAACGTAAGACAAAGAACTGGTCGCCCGGCCGAAGAACTAGAAGTTGCCCAAGAGTTAGGCCTCGCCGTCCCCCAATTACAAGAGATGCTGTCAGAGGTCGGATGCACCGCAATGTTGACAATAGAGGATCTAGCAGTAGATCAAGAAGATGAAGAAAAGGTTAACGATTGGTTAGCGGATCCGTATGCTATCGATGTGCAAGAACAGCTGGAACTTCAAGAAACCAAAGAGATTTTGGCCGGAACCATCGACCAACTACCGGAAAAAGAGAAACTTGTCGTCAGTTTGTACTATAATGAAGAAGCAACTATGCAGGAAATTAGCATGATCCTGGATCTCAGTCTTGGTCGTATTTCTCAACTGCACTCGAGCGCAATTTTACGACTCCGCAACGCTATGCAACCGTCAGACGAGAATTAGTCTTACTTTATTGCAGATGATCGCCTATGAACGAATTACCCAAACAAACAATTGTTATCGAAGGGGATCTTAGTCAATGGGATAGCCCTTATAAAATAGAGGGAAATCTAGTTGTCAGAGGCGATGTTCCCGATAGCTCCGAAATTCAGGTTGGGGGGGATTTAAAGGTTCAAGGAGGCGTTTGGGCTGCTCAGGTCCAGGTGGGTCGCCATTTCATTGTTGGTCAGGGGATTTCTAGTGATAGTAAAGTAACAGTTGGAGGTAGCACCAAGGCTCTATTCATTGAAAGAAGTATTGTCCATAGTAGAATCGACATCATCGTTCAGGACAGTACAATGCGAGCTGAGCTTTTTGCGGGTCGAAATGTCTTGCTTTCGGATGGCGCAATCGTCGGCGGGACCGCTTGTGCGGGGGAAAAAATCCTAGCTCACAGAGTCGGTTCCTCTTCCGACGTCGAAACTAACTTGTCAGTTGGTATCCACCCTAAAATTCGCCGTCGACGCCGGGATCTTCAAATGCTACTCAATCGCTTGGAAGAAGGGGTAGATCGACTGGCTAAAGATATTATCTTTCTGGAACAGACTGATCCAACCTCCTTGCCGCCCAAGTCTCGCCAACGCTATCAGCAGTTGCCGCAAATGAAAGCCAGGAAGACCCGATACGAGAACGAGCTTGATCAAGCGAGACGTAAGTTAGTTCAGTTATTAAACTTAGCCAAGGTCCGCTGGCCTCCTGATCCTCACATAGAAGTTAGAGATACTGTTTTCCAAGGGGTACGGGTCGAGGTCGGCTGGGACCTATTCCCGGTTACTACAGAGTTTCATCGGGTGATCTTTAAAATGCAGAACAAAACCATTTGCCTGATAGATTTAGCCTAAACGGAAAATAATGAGCGTTCAGGGAAAATCTTGCCCTCAGCGGTACGCCAACCTATCCTTACTGTTTTTCCTGTTTCAACTCTCTTTACATTTTGTGGTGGCACAGAAACCGGTAAACCAACTCGACCAAATCGTGTATCGTTCTAACAAGAATAATGGCCGGTTCGTCGCTGTATTTACAAAAAAATTCGATTTTAAATATCAGATATCAAACACAGGTAAAACTGTAACTATTAGTGTTGAGAATGTTAACTACCACCAAAACCTCAAACAAAAGAGCAGCAAACTTCAAGACGATCTATATCTTAAGTCTTACAACACCAGCATTCAGGAAAGACAAACTATTGAAATCACATTGGAACTCTACCCAAATGTTAACGTCAACTACTCTTCAACCGACGGTCAATCATCTACCAGTGCGATGAGGCCTGGCGGCCACCTCTTGTGGGTTGACTTCAGTAAAACACCTCAGTTCCTTAGTCAACCTCTGCAAACATTCAATAACCGTACTATCTTCAAGAGACAAGACGAGGGGAAAATATCTACTGAATCGAAATCTGAGACTGATGACTCAAGTGTGCAGTCTTCAACCGTCCCAAAAATAGAAAACCAGTCAGCTACCACTAACCAACCTTCATATACTAACCTAGTTACTACTACTTTTAGCGTCTTACCAGAGATCCCCAAAACGACAGTTCAGACCACCGTCGAGGAAAAAGGAAAAACCGTTTGGCCTCGAATCGTTGGTATTTGGCAAAAATATCTTCGTATTCCAATAGATCTGATTATTCTACTGGGCTTGCTGCGACTCGGGTTAGGATTGCGAAGAAATCATCGGATTATTCGGCAAGTTGCATTACGGCAAATTCCGTCAGAACTGGTGAACGAATCCGCAGAGCAAAAAGCGATTAAGAGTAACCAAAGTTTCGATAATTTACTTCAGTCACACCTGGAACAAACCGAGGCTCGAGATATACCTGAAAATGGAATGCCTGCTGGGGATGTAGAGACAGAGAAAATTACGGTAGAGGAGATCGACAGCACGCAAATCGAGGAGATTAACGGCCTAGAGATTGAACAACTAAAAAAACAGGTGAAGAAGTTACAAACGGAAGAAGGATTAAATCCGACGGAAATCGCTCACAGATTGGGGGTGCCAGGGGAAAAGGTGTCGCTCATTTCCAAGTTGGGTGACGATTGACAGCTCTGAAACTTTGGGACAGATCAGACCAAGCGGTTAAACCGAGACAGCCGTCTTGAAATACTCGAGGCTCTGACGCGCGAACGACGGCGCCGGATGTCGCGGATGAAACCGGATCTTCTTTGAGAACTAGGCCCTCTGCGGGAACGGAAATTTCTGACTTTAGCCCTCTGCGCAGAATTAAGGAGTCCTTTTCCGGCCCGACCAACAGATCCCATAGCCATAACTGATTTCCTTGCGACAAGATAATTATTAAGTTAACATACCTTCAGTAAAAAGGTCAAGAGCAACTTTATTGATTGTCGATAATTAGCCTCGTTCCTTGATAACAATTTCATTTTATGTCTAGACGGCCTGATTCACACCCATCTCTGAAACAGCGACTCGACTTCACTCGGAGACGTGTCCGAAACGCCCGCTGGGAACTTGACCGTCGGGTCCACCGGGCTTTAATGCCGCTGGATATACAAGAAGATGTCGGAATCTCAAACGTTAAGGGTGACATCCTGGTGATTACACGGCATGGTCACACCTACAGAAGAATTAGATCGGTTTTAGAATCTGAAGGTCTCAGGTGTGACCGTGCTGAGTCTAATAGCGAAGGGATCGGATTTCTTTCGCTAGCCAAGTATCGAATGGTGATTCACGATCAACTAGGGCGCAACTGGCGGAGTACACGGTTGGTTCGTTACGTTAATCGTTACCAGCACTATATTAAAATTGTCTCTTTGGTCAGAGACAAAGCCTCTGGTGATCGAGCTATGCAAAACGGTGGCTACAGTTACCTGATCGGTAGAGATTTTGATGACGATCGGCTGCTCAAATGCCTAACTAGTTCTCTGCGGTTGGAACATCCCGTTTGTCAGGTTCTTGCCCAAGGTGAGTCTTGCAACAAATCTTGTGTTAGCAGTTATCTGACTAACGACGATTTCATAGAAGAGTTGCTGGAAAACCCAGACTTAGATCCGTATCTGGCCATCGAGACGAAAGCCGAGGCCGATCCCCACCAACGTCGCCAAGCAGATCTATTCGATGAACTCGACCAACTGAAACTCGATCCTTATGACTAAAGAATTCTTGTCTTCGAGTGCCCATTTACTTCATCCGGCCTCTTACCCAATCAATTAGGGAACATCATACATGAGGCCTCGTTGAAGAAGCGTTAATGAGACCGACAATTGGCCTATTTTTCCTCGCCTCTTATCTTTTGGTAACCACCGGCACGGCTGAGCAGATAACCTCTGAACCTATCCTCGATTTCGGTTTTGCTCAGTCTAACGTGGCTAATTCCAAGATTGTTGCCTACGCCACAACACCTAACCAGATTATCTTACTGCCCATAGACCTCACTAGCGGATCACATAAACTAACACCTGAACCTTCGATCCCGGTTACTAATGTGAAACGTGTCGCCGTTTATGATCAGAGATTGGCCTACTTAACCAAAGGTGATGTGATCCATATCTTAAATGATTGGGAGTTTAATCCAACACGCCCAACCTTAACGTTGAGTCCACCCCGACGAGCAGTTGCCGACCTATGGTTTTCCGAAGAAAACTTACACGTCGGCTTGGTAGATGGAACAGTTTTGGTCTACGATTCTAAGTCGATGAACAAACGGCCAATTCACACTATTGGCTCAAACCACAGTTATATTGATCTAATCTGTTTTAATTCTGTCCATCAACAATTTTTAATCTATAGCCGTGGTTCTCTATCCCTCTGGAACTTTGCTACTCGTCGTTCGATCTGGCAAACAGGCGAGATCGTACAATCAATTACGTCTGTTCGATTTAGCCAAACGGGCGACCAGGTTGCGCTACAATCCGGTAACCAGATCTTTGTTTACCCAACAACACAGGTTTCTAGTCTACAGTCAGACGCACAGGCCGTTGCCGTTTTTGACGGTAAAAACGATCCTATTTCCGCCTTTTGTTTTGGAGCATGTAACACATTACTGACAATTCAGCAAAGTGGGCGTGTCAAAAAGTGGACGACCTCAACAAAATCAAGCCAAGAAATTCAGCAACTTCCCAAAAAGAACTATACGAATATTGCTTATCTGCAGTCGTCCACTCAATCTGGTAGATCAGATTGGTACTTGGTGACAACCGACAAAGGAGCAATCGTCAGTTATTCGATGACGCCCAAACGAGTTTCAACTCCACCCAAGTCGGTTGTCACGACGAAATCCACCAAACCCAAGGTGAGTCGCCGCAAGCCAGTGCCAGTCTCGATGGGGCAGTCCACTCAAACGAGCCGAAAAACACAGCCTGAATTAACCGTTAAACTCACTCCCAAACCACCGTATGGCATCACAATTGGACAAGAGTTACAGATCCACTTCCATCCGTCCCAAGAGGCGGTTATACTCCCGAGGCAGATACCTACTAATGCCAATTTCATCGCTGATGAGCGTACTCTAAGTTGGCAACCAACCCGAACACAGGTCGGATCATCCGATTTTCAGTTTTACGCCATTACTGCAGATAATCTGTCACAGCCCATTTCGTTTTCAGTTACGGTTGGACCCAACCAACCACCCCGTTTCGTTTCGGTTGGTGGTCAACCACCGACCTCTGAATCGTTGGTATTTACAGTTGCCGCCGGAGAAGATCTGAATCAGACACTGGTTGCCGAGGATCCAGAATCGGACCAACTTGTATTTTCGATCAGTCAGAATCCACCGGGGATGGTAATTGAAAACATTAGTTCCTCATCAGATTCGACCACTCAGCGAGCACAGTTAAAATGGGTACTAGATGCTGATCAGTCGACTGAACAACCCACCTACGGCGTATTCCCATTTCAGATTCGCCTAAATGATGGGTTCAATCAAGTGGATTTATCGGTTCAAGTAAGTGTTCAAGTGCCGCCGGGAGTTAAAGATGTTGATATTGATCAAGTTGAGGCAGCCATTGATACCACGAAGGGATTGGTGAGGTTTGATAAAGAGATGAGACACATTTCAGTAGATCAGGACATGGTACTCGTCTCTTCAGATAGTGGGCCAGACTTTTTCATCGACCAGTACGAAGTAACCAATCAGGACTTCGTTCAGTTTTTGAACCAGACCAATTTGGATATTTCTCAACTGATCAATCTCTCTACCCCCTATGCACAGATCCTAACAGACAAAAAGGGGTTTCAAACTCAATCTGGTAAAGAGCAGTACCCGGTTGTCGGTGTCAGTTGGTTCGGTGCCAACCAATTTGCTAAGTGGGAGGACAAAACGCTACCGACAGTTGCTCAGTGGGAAGCCGCTGCTTATCAAAAGGATGGACGATTGTTTCCGTGGGGTAGTGAGCCGTTAGATTCAGTTGTGATCGACTGGCGAACCACAGGTCCTACAGAAGTCGGCATATTGGATGTCGATAGTAGCCCGTTCGGTGTCTTCGATCTAGCCACTAATGTCGCTGAATGGACCAGTTCAGAGGAAGCGGGAAAACGAATTGTAAAAGGGGGGTCTTGGAAAAGTCGTCATCCGGACAGCCTAAGAACCGACAGCCGTTTAGCCCTTCAACCAGATCAGACCTTATCTTGGATCGGCTTCCGTTGTGTTCGGCTCCCCTAAAAAACAGTATTTTGTTCTGTTTTTCTTTGCTAACCCATCAGTAGAGAAATTCCCCCTACTTCAGAATCACCATTTTGCCGGTATCGATAAAATCCTCGCTTGAATTTTTGGTCTTGAGGACATAGAAGTAGACACCGCTAGCTGCCCGCTCGCCCTGGGCTGAATACCCATCCCAATAGGCCGCTTTCTCCTGTTGATGATACCGGCCTCGCTCCTTCAAGCCGAGATCTATTGTCCTAACCGGTTGGCCTGCTGCATCGAAGATATCAATCGTAACATAAGCTAACTCCGCTAGTTCATACGGAATCCAGACCTCTGGATTGAAAGGGTTAGGGTAGCTTTGTAAGACGCGGGTCCCTACTAAATAGGCCTCAGCGTGTTTCATCGGTTGATATTCTGGGAAAGCACGGTCCATCTGAATACTTGGCGTTCCCATAATGCCATCCTCGTTCATCGGTACCACTGCATAAACGTAAAAAACTGTCTTCGGGTTGAACTGAGTACTTTTGACATTTACATCTTGAAATGGGCTAACGTCGATGAATCGAGTATCTGTGGCTCGAACGACACCGACCATATTGACATCGTTATCTGGAATTCCATCACCATTCTTATCTCCAGCCTGTAGAACCGCAGCGAAATCCTTAAAAGTTAGTGTGTCGTGTGGTTTATACTGTTCGCTTGGCTTCTTCAAACGGAGTTGATAATCGAATCGCTTGCGGATAATGGCCACTTGATGAATATCAGTTATATCCTCCAGTTCCCATTCGACCAATACACCTGGTCGATCCATGGTTGGCTCAGATGGATCAGCGGCTGTATTATCCGGTATTTCGGTTGCTCCAGCTTTAACTGTTCCGAGAAAAGACGTGGACCTTTTTAAGGTAATTGAACGTGCTTTGGGAACAGACAAGCGGCCTTTCGGCGGTTCTCCTGCCACGTAGCGAAACTCACCTGGATGTATTCCTTCCTTCTTTTCTTTATTATAGTAGGGCATAATGACCCGTTCGGTTCCAGGCCGAACATTAATCATAACTAGGGTCAGTCGCTGAATATCACTACCAAATCCATCAAAGGTAATCTGTCCAGCTTGCGATTTTTGGTAAAGGAAGATTTCGTCTACTTCTGAAGATCCATCGGTTTTCTCAATAATAACCTTAGCCCCCCAACCGCGAAGGCCGGAACTGCTATGACGAGAAAGATCTCGGGAAACTTCGCCATAGGTCGATTTAGTCATTACACTCATATCCACAGGTGCTAAATCAAGGGCATCGACTTTAATGGCAAACTTATCGATTACTTGGCCGGGTGGTGGATTGAACTGGATATAGCGAGACGAAAAATGCTTTGGAATTGTGTATCGATCAATAAACACATTGGTCGGATAGGTATGGTGAACATCCGTTGGTCGAATAAAAACAGTCGGAATTCGATGCCCGTTGAAATAGTGACGCCCATCATCCCGAGGACCGGTAAAGTAGTTCCAGACAGTAAATGTCTTGAAAGTATCCACTAAATTGGTTCCATATTGTGAAAACAGTTCAGTAAATTCACCTAGTTCGCCTTTTGAACCATTAGAAAAGGCTTCTAGATACTTTCGCATAATATCGGTTTCAAAATGCTGGGTCATAAAAAAGATCCAAATCATGTTTCCATAGGCGTGCACACCTGCTTTGGAATCAATTTGCACATCAGGCACTGAAAACCATTCGTATAATTGACGTTGAAAGTAGTTCCATCCATCGGATTCTCCTAGTGGATCCGGATCATCAACCCCATCTAGATCTTCATAAAAATAGAGTTGACCACCCTCATTCTCTTTGATGTGATAGTTTCGCCGTCTCACTTGGTCCCGAACCTTCCAGAAGGTATCAGGGGTATCAGCGTCAGGTTCCACCCAAGTATCTTCCGATAAAATCACCTTTCGTTGCCGAAGTTCTTCGGCTAAATCGGTCCAGGCCCGCAAGCGGCTCCCATCTGATAGCATCAAGTAATACTTTCGCTGTTCGGTCTTGTCCTCGATAATCCACCGTTTTTCGTTCGTCGGCTTGACATCAGCACCGTTGTATCGAATAAACTGAATTTGATCATTACGAACAGCCAATTCGGCCGATAGTGAGATATTTCGATCTTCAAAAGCATCGATAACCACCAGTGGCACTTGTTGGTTATCTAACTGCTGGGCAATCACATTACCAGCAGACAGGCCACTAAAAGCCCAAGACAGGTTCCCGTATTTTAAATCTGTAATGTACTGTTCTTTTAATCGCTCCTCTGTCAGCCCTCGTCCGTTAAATCCAATCTGAAATACGCGGCGCCCTCCGTCGTAGACAATAGCTTCCATCCAGGTGGCTGATGACTCTAGCATCATCACCACCGCTCCAGTGCTGGCATCGGAGTTGTAGGCCATTTGAATACCATGAAAAAACTCGTGTGCCATAGTGGTTTCAATATAGATATTACCTTCCGACTTACCGTAACCAGCTACGTCATAGATATGGGAATTCATCAGATAGTAAGGCGGACGATTCATGGCTTTGGGCGACATACGGCCATCAAACCACTCACCGACGGTCAAGCCCAAAGAACCGAACTTAATCAGATAGATATCTTGCTTAACATCACCACCATTAGAGGCTTCCCAGAAATCTTCGCGTGGGTGTTTGAATCCCATGGTCATAATTTCGATCCGGTAGGATTTTTCCGCTGCGTCGGCCATCAGGTCGACATAATCGGGTACACCGTTACGTGGGTGAAAGTCAACCACCTCGGTTGGCGCATGCTTCCCTGTCATAGCATAGTGCAGGCGAAAATGGGGTGTCTCAAACTTGTACGGAACGTCAATATTCCCAAAAGCAGCACCATAACGACCGCGCTCATTAGGACGGGCAAAAACAGCTCGCAACTCATTTTGGGTTTTTGGTGATAGTTGATTCCAGCCTCTCGCCAAAGTGATGATGGCTGGTGTAAAGCACTTCTCGATTTGGTGGGGGGCAAAGTCTGTCTCTGTATCCAGCAACTTGTGGCCTACCCGAACGGCTTCAGCAAGTTCGGCTGTTAAGCCCCAAGTACGGGGTGTCACCAAAAGAGTCATCCAAAAGAAAGTCACCAGCAAATATATCAAATATATACTGTAGGCCTGGAAGGTACCAGCCATAATTCTGCGTTTCAATGTTGGCGAAGGAACTATTTTCAGTAGAGGGTTAATCATAGTATTGGTCTCTAGCTGTTAAACCAATCAGAATAGCTGAAAATTATGGTAACAAACTAATGGATGAATGTCAATGAGGGTTGGCCGATTTGGAAGCGCCGTACGTGACCGGATGTTGAATCAATTGCGAACATGTGCTATGCTATTGAAGTAACGGTCGCTTGGCGAATAAGTTGAATTCAGGCCTTTTAACCAGTACTGAGCGCAAGTATCTATATCAGTTTAATTTCCTCCTATGAAAAAGTTATCGATTGTCATCCCAGTCTACAACGAAATCGAGACACTGGAGGAAATTCTATCCCAGGTCAAAGCAGTGGAACTCGAATTGGATAAAGAGATTATCCTAGTCGATGACTGTTCGACCGATGGCACCAGAGAACTTCTGCGGGAAATCCAACAGCGGGAATCGGACAATGTCTCGGTTCATTCTCACTCTGTCAATCAAGGGAAAGGGGCTGCACTCCGAACAGGATTTCAATTTGTAACCGGTGATCTAACCATTATCCAAGATGCCGACCTGGAGTATGATCCGCAAGACTATCCGAAGCTGATCCGGCCAATTCTAGATAGTGAGGCTGACGTGGTCTATGGATCCCGCTTCACAGCAGGCCGAAAAACAGCGCTACTCTCTAGTTACCTGGCCAACCGGTTCTTGACTTTTCTCTCTAACCTTATCAATGGTTTGAGTTTGACTGACATGGAAACCTGTTACAAGGTTTTCCGAACCGAGATTCTACAGTCTTTTACCCTGACATCGGATCGGTTCGGCTTCGAACCGGAGATCACGGCTAAACTGGCCAAAAGAAAGTGTCGGTTTATGGAAGTGCCGATCACCTATCGGGGACGCCATTTCACCGAAGGTAAAAAAATCGGCTGGAGAGACGGAGTCGCAGCCGTTGGCCATATTATCCACTTCCGCTTTTTCGATTGAGCAGGTAAACCTGCCTGATACTAGATAGCGCTAGTCAAAAATACCAGTCAAAAGTTGCAATCTTTCAATCTGCCACTTACAGTTGGCTTCTGTCAATCGTAAAAATAAGCCCTGCCGAAACGCTGACAGACACCATGGCACAGATCAGTGGTATCTGTTGACCTAATCCAATTAGCAGGCTGGCAACAAAATAACCGGATAAAAAGCCCGCACTCCAAGCCAGGTGTAGAAACCCTACCCCGCGACCTGTTTCGTCATTACTGGAGAACAGTTTGATGAAG
Source organism: Candidatus Poribacteria bacterium (assembly GCA_030748495.1). Lineage (GTDB taxonomy): Bacteria > Poribacteria > WGA-4E > WGA-4E > UBA9662. The sequence goes on from JASMLX010000087.1 coordinate 17,587, forward strand.
CGGGGCATAGTGGTCGATAACGACCAGGCGGCGCCCGAGGCTAATATCCCGGCTACGAAAAATCCGGTGGCTGAATGGGCTGAAATCGTCAAGCCAAACAAGCTGGCCAAGATCAGAAAATGCGAGCCGATCGCCGGTTTTATAACGCCGGTCCGGTCGCAGATCATACCCGTCACCTGCAGACAGAGACAGGCAAAAATATCGCTACTCCCACCAAAAAAACCGGTAATTTGGATGTCTGCCAGGCGGGCCATCAGCAATGGCATCAAAAACTGGATACTGCCCCAAGAGAAGGTACTGAAAAACCGGATACCGGCCAGAATAGCGACGTTTCGCCGCCCAATAATTGGTGCGTAGTTCTGCCACAAGGTGGCGAGAAATCCTCGGCGCATATCTATCTCAATCTCCGAACCAGGATTTGTGTCTGTCTCGGTTTCTGTTACCGAGGTCGCTGTCTGTTGGCGAGGCAAGGCCAGGACGGTTACCAACACCAGCAGCAGTCCTGTCCCTACGGTTCCAAAACCGAAGGCGGCATAGCTGTATCGATTGATCAAGACGCCGGCCACAGACTTTCCCACCGCCTGGCCGAAAATACCACTTAAAAAGTAGGCGGCCGTAGCGCGGCCAAGGGCTGAAGTTTTAACTGATCCGATCAGGTAGGATTGCCCTCCGGCTGATTTCAAGCCAGAAGCAATCCCCTGCATACACAGTACGACCAAGATTACCATTGCGCTTCGACTGGTAAAGACAAATCCGACCAGAAAACCACCCGTAATGCCTAACACCAGCGTCATCTTTCTCCCAAATCGATCGCACAGTGCTCCTGCCAGCAATGCTGAGATACCACCTAATCCAATTGGGATGGCACGGAGCAATCCTGCAATCCACAGTCGTTGGCCCAGCGTATCCTCCATATATTTAGGAAACAGATACTGGATCGGTTGTGAAATCAGGCCCAGACCAAACAAGATCGCGCATAGAATCCACAGCTGACGACTACCCATGACGCTGTATCTAACTAAGATCCGGCGGTAAGTTGCTGTAGAAGCCCGGCGATTACCATTTCGGTTGCCACCTCATTTTCCCTATCGAACGGTACGATCAGGTCAGCGTACTTTTTGCAGGGTTCAGTATAAGTCGGATAATTGGGAATCACGTCGCGTCGATACCAATCGATTTGCCACTTTAGATCACCACCGCGGCCGGATACATCTCTCAGCATTCGTCGCAAAACCCGTTCGTGTGGATCTACCTCCAGGTAGAGCTTAATCTGCAATAGATCTCTAATTTCCTGAGACCAAAAAATCAGATGTCCCTCTAAAATGACTAGATTAGACGGTTCTATAATTTCAACCGTCTCCTGTCGTTGTGCCATTCGGGTACCAGCCACGGGCGTCTGAATCGATTGTCCATCTGATAATCGCTGAAGATGATCGATCAACTGATCCCACAACACCACATCTGGATGGTTAGCGGTGATCACTTTTTCTCGTTCCTTTGGTGAGTACTCCGAGAAATCCCGAAAATAGTGATCCTGGTTGAGGACAATCGGTGAAAAGACGGAGAGCCGGTCGGCCAGTTTTTTGGCCAGCGTGCTTTTTCCGGCTGCTGATCCGCCCATGATACCGATCGTAACTGGTTTGCTTTGGTTCATAAGTAATTTTTCCTTTCAATTTCTAGTAGGACTTACGCAGTTGGATCACCAAGAATATAGCGAGGCTGTTGAAGATAAGCCCCAACGGCAGGTCGAATGATATCTTGCATCAGCGCCCAACGGCTGATGCCGCCGTTGTAGCGCTTCCACTCCAAACCTACAAAGGCTCGTAATGCCAACATGATGTGGTTAGGCTGTTTGCGGGCCTTGCGGGCCTGACAGCGCTCAATGTGGCACTCCTGTTTGAGTCCCCGATGGTAACCCTCGATCTTCTGGGCATCTTTACGCTTCTGCTGTACTTGTGCTTCATCAAGATTGAGCTCTTGGTTGCTGAACCGCACCTCTTCCTCACCAGCTTCTCAGAGATTACCCATCCAAACCCTTTCAGCTGGGTGGGCAGGGCTGTTGGAGGAAAGCCAACATCTCGAACCGAGGAAAAATGACCCGCCCCACTGGCGCAACAACTTGAG
>JASMLX010000087.1:19720-27566 GCA_030748495.1 Candidatus Poribacteria bacterium
GTAACCCTCGATCTTCTGGGCATCTTTGCGCTTCTGCTGTACTTGTGCTTCATCAAGATTGAGCTCTTGGTTGCTGATAAAGAACCGCACCTCTTCCTCACCAGCTTCGACTCGATCAGAGATTACCCATCCAAGCCTTTCAGGTAGGTGAGCAGGGCTGTTTGAAGAAAGCCGACATCTCGGATCGCACCATTACCCTGACCATCGGGGTTGAGCTGACGGTTCGACTTCAAACCGAGGAAAAATGACCCGCCCCACTGGCGCAACAGCTTGAGGTTATCCAGGGAAGAATACCATCAATCCCAAAGTACACCATCAGGTTTTAAACCGCCCTGCCGAGCCGTCTCGAACATCTGTGGCAGCTGGTCATTCTTACTTTTTCCATCCTTCTCTGTGTCAAAAACAGGCCAGTCGATAGGAATGGATAAGTCACTATCAGTCCATAATAGTGTGATCTGGTTCAGGCCCTCAACTACAGCCCGGTGCTGGCCGGGACCAGTGAGGTGTAACCAACTCAATGTGTGGTCTGTAGGGTTGGTCGATGGTTGTGTCATCAACAATCAGGTAGCCGGAGTCAAGCTGGACTAGATTCTCGATTTCCTGCCATTAGATCTCAGGCTGAGGGTCGAGGCGTCCGAGCAGACGGGTGTAGGCGTCATGGGCCACGGGACGCCTATCGGTGCGCGTAGCTTCAGTACAAAAAACTACCTTAGGAGAGGCAATCAGCCATTGGATATAGTTCTCTGCATTGGATTTGGGTAGATTCATTGCTTTGTTCTCACTTGAACCTTATTTCGATTTGGTCACTCTGCCTCATTTTGTGGCCAATTGCGTTAGTCCTATAAGCATAGGACCATAAGGTAAAATAGTTCTTAAATACGCTGAGAAGTTGTTTTTTCGTCGAGAGCAATACTTAGGAGTCGATTTGAGGTCATTGGGAAGGTTTTGCGATAAGGGATAGTGCACCAAAAAGAGAAGTGGATGTACTATAAGCGAATTTACATTATTGATGGATGGCGTGACTGGTGGGTAATGGAATACAGAAAAACCGATCAAATTAAGTTTCGAGAAGATCTGTATCCAAGATTCAAATACGATCCTTTTTTAGTGCAGCAGTATGCCGCAAACTTGGAAATGCTACCCGCTATTAAAATAAATCAACATAATGAACTTATAGATGGTTACCATCGCTTAACAGCCTATAAGACTACTGAAGTTGAGTAAATACCGGTTGAAGTGACCGAAACAGATAGCGATATTGAGTTACTGCGTCTGGCTATTCGAGCCAATAGTAAACACGGATGGCAATTAACTGATAGTGACAAGAAATGTAGCCGCAGTTCGTCTCTATGCTGCTGGGACTGGTTTTAAAAAACGCCAAATTGCTGAAGATCTATCAGTTTCGGAGCGTATAGTCAGAAGTTATTTAACGGAAGTAGATAAGCAATTGCGTAAGGAACACGAGCAGCAAATCTTCGAGCTATACATGGATTGCTGGACACAACAAGAAATCGCTGAACAAATCGGTATGGCTCAGAAATCTGTTAGTCGCATCATTAAAATTTCAGTCAAAATGGAAGCACTTCCGATTTCGGTAAAAGTCTCGATTTCGATCGAGATCCAGACTTTACTATTCTACTGTGTAATATTTGGACCTTTAATAAGCTTAACGAAGAAGTCAAACACTTTGGGAATTCTGAGCAGCAGGTCGTAGATAATTTGCTATATCTCTATACCGGGCCATATAATATGATATCGTTGTTGACCCGTTTGCCGGTGGTAGCTCTACCATTGATGTTTGTCGAAAGCGATTGTGTCGATGCTATCTTTCCGATAGAAAACCGATACCCGCTAGAGAAAATCAAATACGCCAATTGGGTTTGGCGCAGTTTACTGACAGTTTGGTTAGAGTGATGGAGGGCATTGGGCGCAAGCAGTCGAAAGGTGTAGTTGCCTTGTTGATTCGACCTGCACAGTGGAGATCAGAAGATCGCATATTCGGACTGCCAAAGAGGACGTTGTTACCAATAGGCAAGAATTACCGGCACTTGATTGAAGGACGACTGAATACATGAAGACTGAGCCTGCCATTCCACAACACCAACTTCAGCAACAGATCAACCAAAACTATTGTATCAACCTGCAGGCACTCGAGTTTCTACCCGTTGGTGAGGGGTCATGGTGCTTTCATGGTCAGGGGAAGTCCGAGGTTTTCATCCGATTGGTCAAAGAAAAGACAAAAGCCGAAAAAACTGTACTCTTAGCTAAGTCTCTTTCTGACCAGGGGTTGCCTGTGTTACCCTCTTTAGCTGATAAATCGGGCAACTTAATGGGTGAAATCGAAGGCTGCGGTCTGATTATCTATCCCTTCATTTATGGTTCGACCCTGATGAACCGAGAGCTTTCTAATAAACAGGCCTCTCCATTTAGGAGAGAGATCGGAGTAACCGTTGCCAGAATTCACGCCCTAACTGAGCCTACAGATAATCAACGGTATTCCAGGCAATCAAATCGCAACCATCACTCCCCGGTCAGGCAATTCGACCTGCCAAGGGAAGATTTTGCTAGATTTCAAGTTGAGAGCCTCTCTATTCTCTCACCAGATGATCACCAGCCTCTGGTCAGGCAACATGACGACACTCTGGTTGCTGAGTTATCAGACTTTATACAGCCCCGGCAAAAGGTCTTGAGAAATCTGGTTAAAGTGACTCGACAACTAGGACAGACCCTCCGGTTGGAAGCATTGGATTATGTTTTGTGTCACGGCGATATCCACGAGGATAATATACTGCTATCCGATAGTGGAGAGATATTCATTATTGATTGGGACAATGCGATCTTTGCCCCAAAGGAACGTGATCTGTTCTTCTTTGGCGGTAATGAGGACTATCTAACCGGTTATTTTGGAGGCCAAACCGACTCCGCATCGGGCGCCGGTACATGTGTAGTAGATCAAACTATAATTGATTACTACGTTCTGGAGTGGGCATTGCAGGAAATCGTTGATTATGGCAATCGCATTCTATTCGATACCCATTTTGATATGGAGGGGCGAGTGGATGCCTGGCAACAATTCCAAAGACTATTTGAACCAGGACAAGATGTGGATTTCGCCCTGACGCTGGTCGATAAAATGGAGCGCGAGGTAGTTGAGAATCCGAGGAGATGACCATACACCATCCAGAATTCACACTTCATTACTCTATTATATTACTCAAACTGCCATGCTTAGTGTGGAAGTGAACTTTTTTCTGAGACTTCAGAAACGTGTTATAATAAAAGTTAGAAAAATAGATACTAGGAGTCGATGATGGCTTACGCCCTAGAAGACGAATTCGGGGATATTATCAAGAAGGCACGACGAGGATTAGACTTGAGTCTAGGCCAACTGTCAAATACGACGCAGATTCCAGATCCGGATCTATCTAAGATGGAAGATTACCTGCTGAAACCGACCGCAGACCAGGTTAGCAAGTTGGCTGATCGGTTGGATTTGGATGCGGATAAGTTGCTACAGATTGCCGAGGAAAGATGGACACCGGCACCTGTCCCTGCTAACTATGATCCGGCTTTGGAGATGGTGACAATCAGTGAGAATGTCGGCGGCTGGCCGGTTCACGCCTATCTCTTAGTCTGTAAAGAAACCCATCAGATGGCAATTATCGATACCGCGGCGCATCCACAGACGGTGATTCGGAGAGCCAATGCGCAAGCCGTGCCGGTGGTTGCGATTTTGTTGACTCATACGCATGGCGATCACGCTAACGGGTTGCCAGAGATTCAGCAAGCCTTTCAGACGCCAACCTATATCCATCGGAACGAACCCAAACCCGAAAGTGCAACTCCGCTTCAACTGGTAGGACACGGTGATGAAATCCAGGTTGGGCTTTTGCAAGTCCGTGTGCTAGATACACCAGGGCATACGCCGGGTGGGTGTGTCTTTTATACTCGCAACACGGTCATTGTTGGTGATGCTATTTTTGCCGGATCGGTTGGTAATGCACCGGTCTCTTATGACGGACTATTATCGAGCGTCCGCCAGAATGTGCTAACCTTACCTGACCAGACTTACCTTTTTCCAGGGCACGGCCCCGCAACTACTGTCGGAGAGGAAAAAGCACACAACCCGTTTTTCTAACAGGCAACTTTTTCTAATAGACAACGTATAAAACAGGGTATTAGATTTATGCAGATGTTTATGTGGATGAAAAGTTTTGTTAACAAAATGATCTGTTTAAGAAAGATGATAATGATACACGGACTATTTACCCTGGTTAGTATAGCAGCGGTAGGAGCTATGGGAGAGAGTTGGCAGGGGCAGCCTCACAATACCTTTTCGGTTGTTATCGAAGGGAAAACCGTTCCTGTTCGTTATTACGCCTTCTCTGCTCATAAAACCCGTGAACAGGGATTATCAACTGAGCAGGGCGTAATTATCTTTGTCCATGGGATTCGAAGCAATGCCCGTTACTTTCGGCCTGTAGCGATGGCCCTGTCCAAAGTCGGCTACTCCTCCTTTTCGCTTGAACTACCCGGTTACGACCAGGATACGTGGGGATCACACATTGAGTTAGTGAGGTATGATCTACCGGCCTACGGACAATACGTGACTCGATCGGTTGAGATGCTGATTTCAAAAGAGCAGATCGATCCGTCCCGACTGACCTTCTGGGGACATTCTATGGGATCCGGTATTATCTATCGTGCTCTTGTGGAAAATCCCGATCTCTTTTCACAAGTCAGATCTATTGTTTTTGAGGCTCCAGCCTTTGCCAACTGCGTCTCCAAGGGATCTAAGTTTGCCATTTGGTGGGGAAAGCAACTCAATAGGACACGGCCCAGTCGGTGGTTATCAACGCAGATCCTATTTTCATTTTATCGGTTACAAGGTCACAGTGGTACATCGCTTAACCCTAAGTCTGTCCGAACCGAAGGTTGGGCGGACAATTACGAGGTATTTTTTCAAAATTCCCAGTCCATGCTTCAACCAGAGAACAATATTCAGGAACCGGTACTTAACCGGATTGGGATAGAAAAGATATTGTGGTTATGGAGTCCAAAAGATTTGGCTGTAAAAGCTGCGCCACCATCGTTTGTCCCGATCGAACAGTGTATCCAGCTGGCCGTTGATCATGACATTTCGTTTCAAGCCCCCGACCAAGTTTGCCAAGCAGTAATCGAAAGACAGCCCGAATTTGAAAAGCGAGGGGAAAGATAAGTGGAATGCCGAATTTTCAGGCTTTTTCCTCCCCTCATTTAACAGCGATCGCGCTAACATTCGCCATCCCACTTGGCTTATCGATTGTCGTTCGCTATGCTAAGTCTGAAAGACTAACTGCTTTAATTTGCTACGCCTACGCAGTGTTGCTGATTGGTCAGGAGTTTAGCCTGTTTGGATGGCGATTAACAACATACGGCCTGTGGGGCAAAGAGGGGCTATTGAATCATCTGCCTTTTCATATCTGTGGGGTATTGGTCTTTTTGATCTCTGCGATGTTGATTTGGCGCGAGCAAAAGCTGTTCGAAGCGGCATACTTTTGGGGGTTAGTGGGTACCCTTGGTGCGCTGATTTTTCCTGATCTGGGGGAAGGGGAGGGGTGTCCCAGTTTTCGTTTCTTCCAGTATTTTCTAGCACACAGTGGAATTATTGGAGGGGTGCTTTTTGCCACTTGGGGCTTACAAATGCAGCCAACCCTAAAAGGGCTATTTCAGTCGTTTGTGGCTATTAATCTCTATATGGTGATCGCCGTCTTCATTAATCTAATTATGCACAACTGGGTGCCGGAGAGTAACTATATGTACGTCTGTGAACCACCTGATATACCCTACAAAGAAATCTTTTTTTTTGCGCCACACCCCTGGTATATCCCGTTTTTGGATTTACTGACCATCGTTCTCTTTTTTCTGGTTTACGCACCGTTTGCTCTAATGAATTTTATTAGACGGCAAGACATTATGTCTTCCGGGCTACAAAGTTGACTCGATCGGAAAATCGGCCTGGGCGATTGAAGGTATACATGTCGTACATTCCGATGACATCGTAACCGCACCGCTGGAGAATTTTCTTAATCAGGCCGTTGTCAAAAATACGTTGAACGTGTAGTTCCTCGAAACGACGAAAGAGATTGTTTTCTTGAATGAAGAAGGTTAGCGTGGTTCGGCAAATCTGATCGCGTTTAGAATAGATGTTTTGCCAAATGTAAGCATAATCTTCATGGTTTTCAGCGAAAGTTTGGCCATGAAAATGACGAGCGATGTTACGTTCAGTAGTAACATCAAAAATGAAAATACCATCTGGTTTTAGGTGGATGGACGCTTGCCGACAAGCACTGGCAAATTCGTCTTCGTCTCGCATGTAGTTGATACTGTCGTAAGTACAGATTACGGTATCGAACTGTTCCCCTAAGTCGAAGTTTCGCATATCTCCCGGTTTAAAGGCAGCCACGATCCCCAGATCTATTGATTTTTGCCGCGCAATTTCGAGCATTCCTTCGGCTAGATCAACACCCGTCATTTGGTAGCCAAGCTCGGACAAGATAAAGGTTAATGCCCCGGTTCCGCAGGCAACATCCAAAATAGACGTTGGCGATTCACTATGGTGACGAAAGATTTTCTGGATATAATCTGCCCAGCGGTGATAATCGACATTGTACATAATTCGATCATAGGCGTAAGCAAATCGCTCATAAGATGGGGCAAGTTCGACCATGTATTAATTTTCCTCTTCGTGGAGGGGAGAATAGTTCTTGAATCCAATAGCAGCATTGATCATCGTTAATAAAGTCTTGATTTCTTCTGGATCTGAGCCGTCAACCTGAAAAGCGTAATCGACGGCGGCCTTGACTTTGCGCCAACTGATCTGCCCGGAAACCAGACTCATCGGCATTTTCTTAACCACAACTTTGACCTGATTGATCGTTTGAGTGATCTCCGCTTCCTCTATGCCTTCAGGCATCCGCTGAATGAATTGCGGTTCAAAGAGTTCAACCGTAGCCGTAATAAACCAGCGAATGGCATACCACTGGATAATGAACAAGGTCAATAAAACAACCAGTGCAACCCCAAGTAACTTGGTACGACGTTGCCAGATCCAGCTATACCAAGGAGTAGATTTTTCTGTATTTTGCGCTTGTTGCATCTTTCGCCAAAGTCTGCTTCAGTGGTTAAGTATACCGGTCACGATTTAATTTTCCAATAAAAATAACCGGCGTCTTAGAACCTGTTTGAAAGAAATAAGAAACGCTTCAATATTAGCTAGTGCTACTTCGTTAACTAGCCGTAGTAACATAAATCATATTTTCTGAATGTCAACTTTTACCTTCACAATCCAAGTTTAAGCATCGATATCACCCAAGTCAGGGGAAATACTCTACTATAGCTAAATCCTAAGAACCTGTTTGGTAGAGTATTGAGGTTGAAAGTGTTCCATGTCAGAATGATTAGAAGCGATTTCAAAACTAAATACAATTTAAACTTGCCCATCTAAAAGAGTTAGGTCTGGTTATAGTTTGATCTAAAAAGGAACTTTTTATGGCCCAACAGAAACCATTTGTCACCGACCAACAATGGATAAGACTTGAACCCTGGCGGCCAAAACCTCACCTAAAAAAGTGGACCCAAGCCCAGAGGCAACAGGGAGGTGTTTGACGGCATTATCCGGCTCTGGCCAACTGGTGCTAGATGGAACGACTTAGCTGATCGGCATCCATCAGCTAGCACTTGTGGGCCAAGATTGTAGCCATGGGAAAACCAAGGTGTTTGGCTCCAAATATGGCCTAAATCCCTGTCCGAACTGGAGCAACAGGGCCAGTTAGATTGGCCTGAAACCTTGGCCGATGGCAGTTTG
>JASMLX010000088.1 GCA_030748495.1 Candidatus Poribacteria bacterium
TTAGAAGCCAGATCAATCGTGCTGGAGAGAGGTCCAGCACCTCGAAATATGGTCACATCAATTTGCTCACTCAAAGTCCGTAAGTCTAACCAATTAGTGATTAAAAACTTTTGATCGTGTTTAGGTTCGACCCAAGATCAACAAATATACTTGGCAGTTTTGGATGAGGTCGCACAAACCGGTATCAGAGCGGCTGGATAATGATCTTTGCAGGTGATACAAACCTATGCTAAACTGTCCACCTCATTGACCCTTACAACGACACTTATAAAAAGTCAGGTGGCAAAATTATCGCCAATCTTCTTTTTTTGCGGCGATAAATCCGGCCGATGGTTTCTGGGCTGAATTGACTTACACTCCAGATAAGGCCAAGTCGATATCGTAAACTCTCAATGGTAGGGTCACCTGAAGCTAGACTCTAAGCCGGGTGATAGTAACCGCCGGTGCTTTTCCCAATTTGTTTTTCAAGTGCCAGAGAAAAAAGTGGGACCGCATACCAGTCAACATCTGATGGTTCCATCCCAAGTATTTTCGCACCTCATAATAATCCATACCCAGCTTGCCTTTTTCCTTCTTCAAAGCACTGTTCTGTCGGCCATCTGACCCTGCTCAACCACACCATAGATCTAATCCGGCACCGGAGTGCTGCATTGCTGACAAAAAATGAATAGCTAGCCAGTCCAATAGGACGTATTCTTGAGATGAAGCTTAGAAGACAAAAACCCAGAGAAAGGAAGAAAGTGATTTACAATAGCAAGAAGAGAGTCAAATCGGCAGTATAAGTTCTGACAACAAATATCATTTGGGTAACAGATGGCTTCTATAAGAAGCTCAATGATTTAAGCCTGTCTGTTAAGATGACGGCGGTCGAGGTGAAAGAAGTGGATCAAGTCGATGGTAAAATAATAGGCTAATGTCTGCCCCGACAAATCAAACAATACACCTTGCCAAACGATTCTATAGCTGACTTGATCCCTAAATTGGGGTTTTGTGGCCTTGTTGTACATTTGCCACAAAAGTGATAGTATCAGATGCTATCGCTCTGGCTTTTCTCTGATTTGCCCAAAGTTCAATTAACTTGGGCGTGGCTCTTTTCCTTCAGCTTGCATCTTTTCCTCCCGAACAGCAATCAGTTCTAACGCATCATCAAAAGTAACTTTCATCGGATCTTTTGCGGTGGGAATAGTAGCGTTGATCTGTCCGTCAGTGACGTAAGGTCCAAAGCGACCTGTTCGAACCTCGATCTCTTTTTTGGTCAGCGGACTTAGTCCCAACTGTGCCAATGGACCTTGTGCTGACCGTCGCTTCCGCTCAGCAGGCTTAGCTAAAATCTCCAATGATTCTTCCAAAGTTAGCGTTAGCAGTTGCTGGTGATTCTCTAAAGATCTGGATTCATTTTTACCATCCTGACGTTTGCAAGAGATATAAGGACCATAAGGGCCATTTTGAACCGTAATATTGGTTCCAAATTCTGTATGTACTCCTAAGATTCTTGGGAATGATAAGAGTAGCTCGGCTTGCTCCAGAGTAATCGTTTCCGGTTCCATCTCAGGCCATAGACTGGCCATCTTGGGCTTCTTTTTCTTAGATCTCTTCGCTTCTGGATCGATATCGCCTAGTTGAACGTAAGGACCGTAACGTCCATTTTTAAGGAGAATCAATTCGCCGGTTTCGGAGTGTCTTCCCAGTTCACGATTGGCGCGAGCTGCCTCGGTTAATAAATGGTCTGCTTGCTCGGCACTGAGTTCGTCTAATACAATTTCGTCGGTTACATAAGCTTTCCGCTCTGTTTCACCAACCTGGATGTAGGGGCCATACCGACCAACCCTAGCAACGACTTTCTCACCGTTGAGCTCCCCAATGTCGAAAGTCGAGATTGCACGGGCATCGATGTATTCAGCACTAAGAGCTAGTTTCCCTTTCAAACCTAGCTCTTCTACACTGAGATCGATCTTTTCTTCATCCGGTACCTGAAGATCCTGACCAAAGTAAAACTGATGCAACCATGGTTGTGATGTTCGTTCTCCACTGGAGATTAGATCCAGGTCTCCTTCCATTTGAGCAGAGAATTCGTAGTCCACCAACCGTGAAAAGTGTTTTTCCAGTAGTTGATTGACCGCAAATCCAGTTAAGGTGGGAATTAGTGCACTACCTTTTTTCCAGGCGTATCCACGCTCCTGAATGGTCTGAATGATAGCGGCATAGGTTGAAGGGCGGCCAATTCCCTTTTCTTCCAGAATCCTAATCAGGCTAACTTCGGTATATCGGGCTGGTGGTTTAGTATGGTGTTCTAGCGCTATTACCTGATTTGCGGATAAGGTTTGCCCTTTACTTAACGGCGGTAAAACGTGTTCCTTTTCCTCAGGTGATGGGGATGTTTGTTCGGATCTTTTCAACTCTGTTAGATTATTCGCCTCGACTTTCAAGAAGCCGTCAAATTCAATCACTTTACCGGAGGCGGAAAATACGGCTTTCCCTTTCACTGGTTGACCTGACTGATCCTGTATGGGTTTAGTAACTTGGGTCTCAAATAAGATTCGTGTTCGTTGTCCGGTCGCGTTTTTCATCTGGCAGGCCAGTGTTCTTTTCCAGATGAGTTCGTAGAGGCGGATGGCGTCATCGTCTAGTTCAGTTCTAATCTGATCTGGGTGATGAAAAACCTCTCCCGCCGGTCGAATCGCTTCGTGTGCTTCCTGTGCTCCCTTAATTTTTTTGTGATAGTTTCGTTGTTGTGACGGCAAATACTGCGAGCCAAAGAGATCTTCAATCTGAGCCCGGGTTGCTTGGATAGCTTGCTCAGATAAAGTCATCGAATCGGTGCGCATATAGGTGATATAACCGTTCTCGTAAAGTCGCTGCGCCACTCGCATAGTTCGATTGGCAGTGAATCGTAACTTGCGCCCGGCTTCTTGTTGCAGTGTAGAGGTAATAAATGGTCCTGACGGTTTCTGTGTAAAGGGGGTTTGGCGAATCTCTGCGACTTCGAATGATTGGTTGAGTAGTTGCGTTTTGAGATCCGTTGCCGATTTCTGACTCAGGTGCAAGATTCTATCTGAAATGGCGACATTACGGAGTTGACCGGTTGTAGGCTCAAAATCTCTTGATTGTGCGACTCGTCGTTGATCTAAGCTGACTAATACTGATTCAACATCTCCATCTGTTTCTTCCAGATGTGCTCGAAGTGAACTGAAACCGGCACTACGAAAAGCGATCCGCTCCCGCTCCCGGTCTACAATCAGGCGGTTAGCAACAGACTGTACGCGTCCAGCACTAAGCTTGGGTTTGATCTTGATCCAAAGCAGAGGAGAAACTTCGTAACCGTAAAGGCGATCTAAAATACGGCGTGCTTCCTGAGCTTCGACTAAGCGGAGATCTATCTCTCGTGGGTTAGCTAAGGCTTGTATAATAGCCTGCTCTGTAATTTCATGAAATACCATCCGCCGAACCGGGATCTTCGGTTTGAGCAGTTCAATCAGATGCCAGGCAATCGCTTCGCCTTCTCGATCTTCGTCAGTCGCCAGGTAAAGTTCGCTAGCATCTTTAAGTAGACCTTTTAATTTTTTGATTTGCGCTTTTTTCCCTTCAGGAACAATGTAGAGCGGTTTGAAGTTGTTTTCAGTATCAACCCCGATTCTAGCCCAGCTTTTTTTCTTATACCTTGCTGGAATCTCGCTAGCTTTAGAAGGGAGGTCTCGGACATGCCCAATAGAGGATTCAATCAAATAGTCGTTCCCTAAAAAACGGGAGATAGTTCGGGCTTTAGTTGGCGATTCGACGATAATTAGTGCTTTATTCACTAGAGTCCTATTTGTTTTTATTTTGAATAGCTTTGGTTTAATTAACCCAATCTAGAAGGCTGACTAGAAAGGATTGCATTTGATGACGATGAACGATGCAATCAATCATCCCATGTTCGAGTAAAAATTCTGATTTTTGAAAATTATCTGGCAGTTGCTCGTGAATACCAGCCACCGCACGAGGACCAGCAAAGCCAATCCGGGCATAGGGTTCAGCAATAACCACATGGCCGAGAGAAACAAAACTAGCAGTTGCACCACCGTAAGTCGGATCGGTAACGATTGAAATATAGAATAAGCCAGCCTCTGAATGACGGACACAAGCCGCCGCTGTTTTCTGCATCTGCATGAGTGCAAGCGTGCCTTCTTGCATTCGCATGCCACCGCTGACTGAAACAGTGATGAGCGGCAACCTATTTTGGGTGGCACGCTCAATAGTTCGGGTTAATTTTTCCCCCGCAACTGACCCCATCGTTCCACCGATAAAACCGACATCGCCGATGGCTAAGTTGACTTGGTGTCCACCGATTTCGCCTTCACCTGTTAGCAGTTCATAGGGAAGTTTCGTTTTTTTTGTGTCGCGCTCAAGTTTGCTCTCGTAGTTAGGAAAATTGAGCGGGTTAATGGAGTAGAGGTCAGTGTCATTTTCAACAAATGTCTCCCGGTCGACCAGTAGGTCCAAGCGTTCGCGCGCACCAAGAGCAGCATGGGCGTCACAGGTCGAACAAACTTTGAGTGCCTGAATGAACGTTTCAAGTGGTATCTCAGCTTGACAACCTCGACAAATAATGGTCTGGTCAATTTGTGCGATTGCTCGCTCTGCAGCCATTTTTAATCTGCTTCCTTCAATCTCTAACTTGTTTTTTTTAGCCTGTCCGGCCGTTGGGTTCTGGTCGGTGGGGCGAACGCCTAATAATACCTGTGCCGATTTTGATTGTCAAGAGAATGGCAATTCCGCCCGGCACCTTGAAAAAACAAGGAAATCAAGCCCAGCAAGCAACCCTTTTGAAACGAAGCGCCGATTAGTCTATCGAATCAGCTTGGTGGGTGAATACTCAATTGGAAAAGTATTGGTGAGCCTGTTGTACCACGAATTGGATCTGCTTTACTATCGTGTCATCTGACCTTGAGCAAGCAAGCAGCGATAAGAACTCGGTGTTACCAGCCGGACCTTGAAGAGGAGAGTAAGTCAATCCAGCCATACTCCAACCAAGTTGATTAACCTCCGCTTGAATCTGTTTGATTACTTCCACATGCACGGCGGCATCACGAATAACTCCGCCTTTGAGTACTCGCTCTTTACCGGCTTCAAACTGAGGCTTGATTAGCCCGATGATCTGAGCCGATGGAGACAAAAGATTTATAACAGCGGGTAGAACTTTAGTCAGGGAAATGAAAGAGACATCAATTACCGCTAGGTCTGGAGGGCGGTCGATTAGACTTGGGTCAATGTGTCGAATGTTGGTGCGTTCGATCACTTTGACCTGATCCGTATTTTGACGAAGTCGCCAGGCGATTTGGCCATAACCAACATCCACGGCATAGACAAAATCAACACCGTGCTGCAATAAGCAATCGGTAAACCCCCCTGTTGAGGCACCAACATCAATCGCGACTTTTCCTTGCGCATCGACTGGGAATATGGTGAGAGCCTTCTCTAATTTCAGTCCGCCGCGACTAACATATTTGACTGGCGTCTTAAGACTGACCGGAGCATTGAGTGGGAACAACTGTCCCGGTTTGATCGGTTTCGACCTGATCTGATCATAGCCCGCTACCAAAACTTCACCGGCTAAAATCAGATGCCTGGCTTTTTCCCGGCTTTCGACCAATCCTTTAGTAACCAACAGTAGGTCTAGCCGCTGCTTCTCAACTTTCACTGATCCTTTGGTTCAGGTGGGGGTTCTTGCTCGGAAATATCCGAAGGTTCCTTGCTATCTTCGACCAGTCGAATCATCTGATCTTTCTCCACCTTGCCGAATCCTTCCAGAATTCGCACTTGCGACAATCGATCGGTTTGGACGTCAATCACTTCAACTTGACCGATAGGAACGGAAACATACCCCAATAAATCACCAGAATCCGGATCAACCAGAGGTTTAAAAACATTGAACTTCTGACCGTCTTTGGTACCTTTGGCTGACCCGAGATTGATGTAGGTCAGTTCCGGGTTGTCAGCATCGGTATAGAGAATCTTGCCAATAGGGATTTTATTTTTGGCAGAAGACGTTGATTTTTGAGCTGCACCGGTGTTGGGCTTGGATTGAGCGTCTAGTTCTGGACCAATGGTTTCCCGGAGGGCGGTCACAACTTTTTGAAGAGTTGCGTTGGTGACCATACCAAAGAGAGTTCTGTCGTAGGTCGGCGTTCCAAATTGGATCTGTTGCAGTTGTTCGGGAGCAACGATTGGCTTAAGCTTATCTCGTTTTTTTTGTGCTTCTGTTTTGGGGGCCTGTCCCAATTGAAACTCAGATCCTTGCTCGGTCATCATGGCTCGTAGAGCCGCAACTTGGGCACCGCCAAGCTGATGCCGGTCTCGCTCAGATACTTTGCGAGTAGCAACCTTAGATCCGGATCGACCATAAATATCCACTTCCAGGTCAATCCGAACAATATATACATAACCGACTACCCGAATTCCACTAGAAAAACTACCACCTAGTGTTTGTCCTTGTGCACCACTTTCCAGCATGGTTCGGGAGACATTAGCCCTTATGCGTTCTTGATTGAAGTAGCGGATATCTCCAACAATCAGTGCGTCCGCATCTATTTTTGTTGCTAATTCAGCCCGCTTTTTCTCTTCTCTGAGCAAGATTTTTTTTGACAGCCCCAAAGCGGCCATCCCGTCCAAAATCTCGTCCTGAGTGATAGGCTCATAGACTTCAGCTTGATCCAGATGTCGATTCATCATCTGCCGAAAACCGACTTCTAGATCCCATTCGCTGGCTCTTTTTTTCCTGCCAAAAAAATATTCGATTGGCCCAACAGGTATGAAACCGCAACCCGTACTTGAATTAAATAGGCTGTGGTTCTCAAAATATAAAACGGCAACCCGCTTAGGATCCGTTTCTGCGGCAGCAGCAGCCAAGAAAACAGCCAACAAAAATAGGGTGGCTAAAATGATAGTAGTGGCGCGGCAAACGGTTTGTCTAGGATTGAGCATAATTTCGATACCCTACTTCTGACAATCGCTTGGCCTTCTCGGCTACACTGTCTGCCAGTTCCCGCTTATAGGTTTCTAGTTTTGTGCGCAGATAGACTGACTTCAAGGCTAAGATCTGCACAGCTAAAATACCGGCGTTTTTAGCCCCACCAGAACCGATCGCCATTGTGGCAACAGGAATGCCGGGTGGCATTTGAACTGTCGCATACAGCGCATCTACGCCGTTGAGCGGACCGCCATCAATCGGAACCCCAATTACCGGCAAGATAGTGTGTGCTGCTATTACTCCGGCCAAATGTGCGGCCCGTCCTGCACCGGCGATAATTACTTCTATGCCCTGGTCGCTGGCCGATTCCGCGTAAGCTATTGTAGCCGCGGGAGATCGGTGGGCAGACGAAATCGTGATTTCATAAGGGACTTCAAAGAGGTCGAGAATCTCAGCGGTTTCTCTCATTTTATCAAGGTCTGAATCACTGCCCATCACAATGCTGACCACAGGGGTTTTATTATTTGAATCCTGCATGGATTTTTACTAACTCCGAAGGTAATGTACTATTCAAAATTTATAGATCTGACTCTACTAAAATAATCGATATCCAACAGAACAAGTTTACCCTCAACCCAACTTTAGTTAGCCTGATTAGAGGAATTCCTGTTGGAATACTCAAATTCAGGATTGCATTAACCGTCGGTGTTGCTTTTCTAGCCAGCCATTGACACTTTCTGGTAGGAGGTGTCTTTCTCAAACCTTTCTCCGGCCTTTTCTTACACTCTACACAACCTAAATTTTCTTTCTTTCGGTATTTCAATACACCATCTGGAAAAAAGGCCATAAACACCTATAATGTAGGTGTTACAATACTCCCTCTCTGATACCGGTAATCTCTAAAAATCGTTGATAGACCTGGTCCCACTGTTCAGTTTCGGTCGGCTCATAGATCTGCATTTGAAAAGTTTTTTTGATAATCTGACGTGCCTCAGTTAGCGAACCGATCTCTTTTGCCGCTATTGCCTGTATGGCAATGTTACCAATGGCAGTGGCTTCGACAGGACCAGCGATAACCTGCCGACCGGTCGCATCGGCCGTAAATTGGCACAGTAATCGGTTCTGTGTTCCCCCACCGACGATGTGTACCGTATCAATCTGGCGGTTACAAACAGTTTCGATCTGTTCTAGCGTCCATCGGTATTTAAAAGCTAAACTCTCCAGGGCACATCTAACAATCGCACCCGGGGTTGAGGGAGGAGTTTGACCTGTCTGCTGGCAATAATCCACGATCCGCTTTGGCATATCACCGGCAGGTAGAAAGACCGTATCATCCGGATCGATCAATACCGAGAAAGCCGGGGCTTCCCGAGCTAATTGGGTCATCTGATCATACCCCATTTCGTCGCCTTGTTGAGCCCATGTTCGTCGACATTCTTGCACCAGCCACAATCCCATGATATTTTTCAGGAAACGTGATGTGCGGTTGACGCCGCCCTCATTGGTAAAGTTGAGTGCTAGTGCCTGGTCTGTAATCATTGGTGAGTTCAACTCAACTCCCATTAAAGACCAGGTACCGGAACTGATATAGGCCCAGTTATCTCCGCTAGCCGGTACTGCAGCCACGGCTGATCCGGTATCGTGGCAAGCTGGGGCCACAATCGAAATCGAGGATAAACCTGTTTCTTGACTAACTGAGGGCAATAATTCACCGATCTCTTCACCTGGAAAAATGATCTCTGGCAGAATCTCAGACGGAATCTGCAGACAATCGCAAATCGGTTTTGACCAATTGGCCGTTCGAGGATTGAAGAGTTGTGTTGTAGTGGCGTTGGTGAATTCGCTGACTTTTCGTCCTGTTAGCCAGAAATTGATTAGGTCAGGAATAGTGAGAAATGTTCTTGCCACCTGCAACAGCGGGGATTCTGTCAATACCATCGACAGCAGCTGGTATAGGGTGTTGATCTGCATAAACTGAGCGCCGGTCTGTTCGAAGATCTCAGCTTTCGGCATCCGCTCACAGGCAGCCTCCAGCATTCCATCTGTCCGTTTGTCACGGTAGTGGTGGGGCATTCCAAGTAGTTGCCCTGATGCGTCGATCAATCCAAAATCGACCCCCCAAGTATCGACGCCAATTGATGTTAAACCTACATCGGTACACATCGACAACGTCTGCTTAATCTCCTTCCACAAAAACAGCAGATCCCAATGCAGGCTATCCAGTACCCGGATACCGCCGTTTGGAAACCGGTGGACGACTTCCAGGCCGATTTGCTGACCGTCGAAGGTGCCGATAAACCCCCGGCCGCTCTCTGCCCCCAGATCAATTGCTAGAAACTTCATGTCCCGGTCCACCTTTATAGGTCTACCGTTTCAGGTGTAGGTGAGCTAAAGACGACTAAGATTTCCAGTTCGCCGTCACCCGCATTTTTGGTCCAATGAATCGCCCCTTTAGGAATGTGGATCGAATCACCCGCCTTCATTTCAAAGGCCTTGTCTTCTAATCCTTGTTGGGATTGTCCTCTGACCACATAAATCACCTCTTCGGCATTTGGGTGATAGTGCTTATCGTGTCCATTACTCGCTTGAAAGGTGGCAAAACCCGTTGCCAATTCTTTTGTTGGATTGATATCATCATGGCAAATCCACTTCAACTCGCAGTGTGGTAACTGGATAATAGGGGCTTCATTGGCCGGAATAAGTGCCTGTTTTTGCATTCTGTTCTCCAATTTCAAAACAAAGCTATTTTACGTCTTTACCGGACGGCTGTCAAGACTGTGGTTAACCGCCAAAGCTAATGCACTGTCTTGATTCTAAGGTTTATATAGTTGATTCCACTGAGAAAATAAGCAGACAAAAACGATCTGGATTTGCCCTTCTCAAAAAGACGAAAATTTAATATAATGGGTCGATTCGGCTAATCGACTGAGAAGAATCTAAGATCGTGTCCAAGAAAAATACGCACCACTAACAACTCAATGCTACTAAGTTTAGTGTAATGGGTTACAATTTATTGTGAAATGGTAATACAGCCAAGTTAAATTATTCGTAAATGTATGAACAGAAGCAGGTTAAACCGAAAGGCGGAAATCAGATGGTAACACAGATAGAAACACCGATACGGATTGGACTAATCGGGTGTGGCGGGATTTCGCAAAAGGCGCATTTCCCAGCACTTGAAATCGCAGCCTCCATGGATTTAGTACGGATTTCGGCTATTGCCGATCCGATTGAGGCCAATCTAAGCGCAATTGGTGATCGCGCCAACCTCTCCAGCGATCGCCGTCATGCAAACTACCGGGATATGTTGGCTGCTGGCGGATTAGACCTGGTCATTGTAGCCACCCCACACCATCTGCATGCAGAGCATACCACTGAAGCCTTATCGTCCCGGGTGGCCGTCATTTCGGAGAAACCGATGGCTACCAGTCTGGAGGAGGCAGACCGTATCTTGGAGTTAGCCGATCGCAATCGGGTCCTTTACACCGCAGTGCACAACTTCCTGTTTTCCGCCGTTTCGCAAGAGGCGATACGTCTACTGTCAGAAGAGCTAGGGGATCGTGTCTTCGGCCGATCCAAATCTCTGTTCGCCAAATCGACGAGTGCGACCGACCAGGTCTTCTGGCGCAACCGCAAGGACGCTGGCGGTGGTTGTCTGGCCGACACCTGCTACCACGAGATCTATCTGTTGGAAAATATGATCGGTAGTCCGGTACGATATGTAGAGGGCCGTATCAAGACCAAATTCTTCAACTTTGACGTAGACGATGTGGCTCTGTTACTACTGGAACACGAAAACGGCGCAGTATCGACCGTGATGACATCCTGGGGAGCATCCAGTGGAGCGGGTGATCAGGGCAATATTTGCGAGGTCCACACGCAAGGCGATGGCTTGCGGTTAATCTCGCGGGGTCAATCCCTGTATCGTTTTCTACGTTCCAACCATCAGTGGCAAGAGATTCAGGTAGCAGATTACGATTATATAACCCCTGAGGCTAAGGCCTTCGCCGGGCACACTGGTTATTTTATGCAGACCTTTCAGGCACTAGCCAACGGAACGGAGATTCCGATTACGGGTCAACAGGCCCGGCAAAACTTGGCCATTATAGAGGGAGCCAGGCGGGCCAGTATTGAGCGCAAGGCCATCGACTTAAGGAATCTATAACTAGAAAACAACAAAGCAAAAAATGGAGAGGGTGCCATCTCTTCTCAGACGAAATTTGGACTAACAACTGCCGTTATCGGTATAACGGCTTATCCATTACACTCTGGACTTCGTAAATAGAGCCACTTCTCTCACCGTAGGGTCTTGGGATCCGAATCGGTACGCTGGTCATACGCGGTTGGTGGATCGGTTCGCCGCGTAGAATACAGGCGTTAAATTCGTCCCATTCGGTGATGCCCAGAATCGGCCAGGCATCAAGGGCACAATACTGAATAAGGAACAGTCGCCGAGGCTTATCGGACTTGTTGAGGGTTGAACCGTGTAGTATTCGGGCATGATGGATGGAAATACCACCGGCCTTAACCTCTACTGGAACTTCGCCGTCAGTTTTAAAGTCCGGCTCAGTTACACCACCGATGAATGCGCCGTCTTGGTGATGGTCGTAAATCCGTCCTTTATGAGAACCAGGGATAATCATCATGCACGCATTTTCGGTTGTCATATCGTCGAGGGCAATGCCCACAGCTAGCAGGTCATCGTTAGTGTGTGGATAGAAAGCCCAATCCTGATGCCACTGGACAGGACTCCCAAACTTGGGATATTTCATGTTCAGTTTATGTCCGTTTTGTCTGATACCATCCCCCACCAGTTGACCAACTATATCAAGTATATCTGGGTGCCGCATAGCCTGATCGTAGATGGCGTGTTGATTGCCCGGACTTTTGATTCGACGTAGACGCGGGTTTTCAGGCGTGTGTCCCGGCTCCAGATCAAAGGCTTCGGTGTGCTTTGTCACCGAGCGAGACTTTTCCACAAATTCGTCTGTTACCCGACGGAGATCCGCCAATAAATCTGCGGGAATTACATCCTCAACCGCCAGATAACCTTTTTGTTGATAGAATTGGATTTGGTCTTGTGTTAGCATCATTTACCTCTATAATTATTTGGTCTAATCTCTGGAAGCCGCCAGTGCGGCCAAGAGCGCTTTGATATAACCAATTGAATAGGATAGTCCTTGGCTCAGATGGTCCTGATCACCTTCCAGTGAGGGGATATGGTCGGCGTTCAAACAGCCGTCAAATCGAACTCTGTCGAGTTCATGGACGATATTAAACATATTCATGTCACCATCGTCGAGCAGAACCTCCTCAAATCCGTCTGCCGTAGCTAAACTGCCTCGAACGTTTCGCAGGTGCACCATGAAAATCCGTCCCTTGCGCCCGTAGTTGTTGATTTCATCCATCACAATGGCCGATCCGCCAGCTTCAGCCCGGGTGCCACAACAGTAAAGATAACCGACACTCCGGCTGGGAAAAGCGTCGATTACCCGATGGAAGCCAAGCCCACCTAATGGTGTGTCGGGATTCGGTACATCAGAGGGATGAATGGCCAATCTAATGCCGGTCTCTTCTGCAATCGGTACCAGCGTCTGGTAAACTTGGCAAAACCGATCCCACCAAGTTTCGAGTTGTTCTATGGTTGGTGTGTCGGGATTTCCCGGCGTCAGGTGGCGACTTTCGCCACGAGACCGGTACCCACCGCGATGTACAGATCGATAGCGGGTCATCAACTGTGGAAAAGTGTCGCCAGCGAAGCGTTGCCGTGCAATCGGACATCCGGCTTCGGCAAAGGCACGGAGTGCCTTTGCGGTATTTTCTAACTCGACCTCACCACCTGGTTGATCCTGTATAAATTTTTCAGTGATGTTAGGTAGAGTAACGCGATTAATCTCTAAACCCCAAGAGTGGATCTTTTTCTTGATCTGTAACAACTGATCAAGATCCGGGTAGCCCTGTTCACTCACTCCGGGAAAACTGGTATCCGACCCAAAATCGATGGCATCGGCTCCCAGTTGTGTCACCAGTCGTAGGTAACTATCGCTCAATCCACGATCCCAGACTGAAATTCTTATCATGATAAACTCCTTTTCTAGACCTCTGGCCTAGCGGCCGTGTTCCGGGTTACTGTATTCCTGCTGTTGGTATTCCGTTAGCAGTGCCGATAATTGCTCAACGATCTCTGGTCGATCCAGGTACAGATTCTCGGTTTCGCCCGGATCGTCGGCTAAATTGTAGAGTTGCCCTACCGGGCCGTCAGGCTCCGGTTCTTCGATGCGTGGACTGCTGAATCCACCAGAGCCCAATCCGTGAATCAACTTCCACTCTCCCTGCCGAATGGCAAAGACACCGCTAGCCGAGTGGTTGACGATGGCTTCATGTAACGGTTTTTCCAAATTGGGATCTAGAAGAGCCGGTAGAATGCTAACGCTATCTTCAGCTATAACTGCCTCACCTGTTATATCGGCTACTGTTGCTAAGAGATCTGTCAGGCAGATAGTCTGCTCACAAACCGTCTTGGTGTCAATCTGGCCCGGCCAACGAGCGATGAAAGGTATCCGATGCCCTCCTTCCCAGATGTCGGCTTTCTGCCCGCGCCAATGCCGGTTAGAGCGATGTCCAAACTTATCGACATCGTTCTGATACCAATGAGAACCGTTATCACTGGTGACAATAATCAATGTATCATCGGATACACCTGCATTCTTTAGCGCATCCATCACCTGTCCGATCGACCAATCGACCTGCATGGTAAAGTCACCATAGTAACCGGCCCCGCTTTTGCCTTCAAATTCGGGTATCGGCACCCAAGGTGTATGTGGCGCAGTTAACGGGAAGTAGAGAAAAAAAGGATTTGCCTGTGAGGCCGCCCGTTCGATATAGCCGACTGCCTGTTGCGTTAGATCGGGCAAAACGTCGATATGTTTGAAACTCGGTGCGATGCCACCCCCTCTCCAGAAACCGCCACCACCTTGCCGCCGGTGCGCGCTGTCGCCGATTTCCTCAGCTGGACCTTCGACAAGTTGATCATTTTCGACGTAGACATAGGGCGGCATGTCCAGCGAAGCCGGGATGCCCCAGAAATAGTCGAATCCGTGTTGGTTTGGTCCCGGTGTCAGGAGTTGTCCGTAATCGACAGGTTCCGCTTGCTCGGCCCCCGGATAGTGTGGTTGAAATCCAAGATGCCATTTGCCGACACAGCCTGTCTGGTATCCCCTCCCTTTCAACAACGAAGCCACGGTGGTCCGCCCTTCGTCGATTAAATTTCTAGAGTAGCCGTTGAGGACACCTCTTTTGAGCCGCGACCGCCAAGCATAGCAACCAGTTAGCACGCCGTATCGGGTAGGTGTACAGACGGCTGATGGAGAGTGAGCATCAGTAAATCGCACTCCTTGTTCTGCCAATTGATCCATATTGGGGGTGGGGATCTGCGACTGATCGTTGTAGCAACCAGGATCACCGTAGCCCATATCGTCGGCTAAAATAAAGACGATATTAGGACGGGAAGTCTTTGTCTGAGTTGTCGCATCGACTGCGCTTGTCACACTCTGCATAAATGTCTGCATAAATGTCTGCATAAATGCAAATGGAAGTATAGTTGACATTGATTCTCCAGTTTAGTGGTAGGGGTTTAAATCTGCGATCGCAGCTTTGACTTCTACTACAATTTCGTCAGGTAAACGAGGGTTGAACGGTCCACCTGCTCCACCTTCGATATCATCGAGTCCACTTTGAATTATAGCTTCTACTACAGCAGAATAGTTGTAGACTCGTTCGTTACGGAAACGAATCTCCTCTAGGGCGGCGATTTTGTCCTCGATTCGCTGGGACGCGGCCAGATCCCCAGACCGCTGGGCATTGTTAATCTCATCTGATGCGCGGGCAAAGGCGACAGCGATACCGGAGGTGTGGCCTCTAGTTCCCAGTCGATGCGCCTGCGTACATCGATCGCCGATCCCCCACATGACCAACCCGCTGTCACCAATACCGTTGATCAGGGCTTCAATATCACTTTCGTCAGTACCAACCTTAACCCCAATAAAGTGAGGTGATTCATTGACTAATCGGATAACTACCTCCAGGTTGCGTTTCTGACGGAAGTAGTACAGGAACCTGGCTCCATACTGCTCACCGAATTTTTGGGCAAATTGGCTATATTGTTGATAGATACCGTCCGGGTTATTGATTCCCGATAACGGCATTAACAGGTAGGCATCCGGTACTCGATCTAGGTTTGATTGGCCCCGAATTAGTTCTTCAGCCTGTGAAATCGGGTTGGGGACGATCCCCGAAATTAAGATACCATTAACGTCTGTTCGAACGTTTGCATCTTCCATCTGTTGACCTGTCGCTTCAACCAGAGCGACCTGGTCTTTAGCCTCAATATGATGTAGCAGACTGGTTCCGCCAATTGCAATCACACGAGGACGGTTGTCGCTCAGATAGTTGTTGCTCATCAAATAAGCCACATTTTTACGATGACCGTCAAAGTCGATTTGGCCATCTTTGAAGGGAATGACGGGAATAGCCGTCACCGAATTCAATGCAGCGAGGAGAGTTGATTGTTCCATCAGTTTTTCCTTCTTATTGGTTTCATTGCTTTGCTAACCCAACAGGGCTGGTCACGATGATGTAACTTCTACTGAATTGCAATCCCGTTTTATCCAGAGTGGATTCCCAACCAAGTCAGGGATAGGTTGTATAGATAGATATATATATCCGCAGGAGCTAAATTATCAGTATCCAAAGAAGTCACACGATTTCCAGGCGATTAGCCTATAAAAAAGAGTCCAGTTTGTCAATGTTATTTTTAGCAGTTCTTCACCTTGTATTATTCGCAGGCATATTATTCGTAAGCATCGTAGATCCGCTGACGGACACGTTCTGCAAATTCGTCTGTTATCGGTTTATCACTGGCGATCGTATACCATAGCCCTGCCTGCTCGATATATTGAGGCAGAATTCGCATAGCCTCGACTACGTCTGCCCAGGTAATCCCCATGGCTTCAGGTCGAATATCGACACCAACCTGCTGAATGATGGATAGAATCCGCTCCGGTTCGTTTTCCTGTAACTCAGAACCGATATAGATGCCCAGACAAACCGGTTGGCCATGAATGAAGCCCCGTCCGGTTACCTGCTCCAGTGCATAAAATAGAAAATGGTCGAAGCCTTCAATGTGGCGAGGATTCCAACCCGCATTATGAAAGGTCGATCCTCCCCATCGGTTGGCCAGCATCAAGGTCCGAATCCCCTCTTCGGTCACCTGACGGATATCATCCAGCCTGGTGAGTACCAGGTCCATCATCTGACGTGCTTCTGTTACCAGACATGGATCGTACGGCCATTGCGGTTCGGCTTTGCCCCTTTGATGGGCTAATTTCCAATCGTAGTGTGCAGTGTGGTAACATAAAATCTCGCAAATACCACTGCGATTGAGAAGCGATGGAGCCGACTGAATAACATCAAAGTCAACATAGACGGCTTCCGGAACAGTCCACCCCATATAGCGAACAACCCCTCGATCTCGGATACCGGCACGGTGGCCGAACGGCGCATTAACACTCATGGATGTGGGGACCTGAAACAGCGGTAACCGACGTCTCCAAGAAACAAACTTGGCCACATCAATGGCACGTCCACCGCCCAGCCCAATGACGCTATTGATAGCTGGTAGATCATCGGCAATTCGGTCCAATTCAGCTAATTCTAGGCTCTGAACCAGGTGAACTTCAGTATGCTCAAGGTTGAAATGGCGTTCAAACTTAGGCCACAGGTCTTCCATGGTTACCATTAGGCAAGGCCGATGAACAAAGTTTGGCAATTCTGCCACCAGATTACGACCAAAAACGGTGGTGAACTGATGGCCGGAAAAGGTGTGGATCTCGCTATTGCGAGCCAAATTGGATCCAGTGCAAATTGGCATGGATTACTATTTTCCTTTCGTTAGACTGGTGATGTAGGTTCAGGGAAGTTTAAAGGCCATAGCTAAGGCATTTCCTGCTTTATAGACGATGTTCGCTGTTATTTGTTAAGTCTGGGCAGATCACTGACCGACTTTAATTTTGTTGTCTTTTCAAATGTATGTATGCTACCATTAGACAGTTTTTGGGGGTAGTATGGCTATAATATATCTTGAAGATTTATCAGAAAAAATGGGCAATAAGTATTTAGCAGTAAACGCGGTCGCACAAAGAGCGCGTATTCTAAACGACCGAAACCTTCAGTTCTTAAATTCGAAAGCAAAAAAACCAGTCACCGAAGCATTGGAAGAAGTCGTTGCCCACAAAATACAATACCGAAGACTAGAAGAATCCAGCGGTCAATCCGAAGAAGAATTTTCGCCCTTTGGCGATAATGATACAACCGAAAACACCACAGCAACAGAAAAGGGCGAGGGTCTATTTGATCAAATCTACCTCGAGGACACGGATGATACAGACAGTACAGACGAGGAAATAGAAGAAGGTTTGTAAAACATAAACTTGCTGACGCTTTATGGTTGACTACTCGTAAGCCTTGCGAAATCGCGAGGCTTTTTTGTGCTTAATGTTTTTGTGTGGGACAGGTAGTCCTGAAAAATAAATCTTAACTTTTTAAAACGCCCACTTGGGAGAATCTAAATACAATGCCAACTTATGAGTATCAATGCCATACATGCGGGACACGGTTCGATGTGTTCCAATCTATGAGTGATGATCCAATCGAAGACTGTCAAGATGAAAATTGCGATGGCACTGTTAAAAAACTGATCAGCGCCGGCGCAGGACTAATTTTTAAGGGCTCTGGTTTCTATATTACCGATTACCGCGATAGTTCCTACAGCGAGGCGGCTAAGAAAGACCAGGAAGGTAAAACAGGTAGTTCAGATAAGAAAGAGGGTAGTGATAGCACAAAATCGAACGGCAATAAATCTGAAGGTAAATCTGAAGGTAAATCTGAAGGTGAAAAAAAAACTGAAAGTAAAAAACCTGAACCATCAACAGACTAATCCCTATCTTCTGTCAGCAATACCTCAACCCAAGTGAGCTGACGCCTATTGACACCAGATGGTTGATCTTGGTACGATACAGCCTATTATAAATTATTGCAAGGGGAAAATACTTGAAAAAAGCAACTTCTCTCTTTTTTAACCTTTTTGTTCTTGGTTTCTTTTTTGTGCTGGATACCCAAGCGCAGATTGCGTGGAATAGTGAGAAATTTATGCCGCTTGACGAAGTCAAAATCGGTGCTAAAGGTAAAGGCTATACTGTTTTTCATGGAACCACCGTTGAGCCATTTGACTTTGAAGTTGTTAGTATTGAACGAAACTACACCCCAGGTTGGCACGTGATTTGGGCCAAAGGACTTAGTGAAAACTATCAGCAAACTGGTGGCGCTGGTGGTATGAGTGGCAGTCCATGCTATATAGAGGGCAAGATGGTCGGTGCTCTGTCTTTAGCTTTTTGGCACCAGCGTGAGCATGCCAACCTGTTTGGGATAACCTCAATCGAACTAATGGTCAAAGCCACACAACGTGGAATGCGTCCTAATCTTGATTACGCTGGATTTCAGTTATTTGACGATAGTATGGCTTCTCTCCTTCAGTCGTCAAATGTAACGCCGTTTGGAAACCTGCATTTAACCCCGGTGGTAGAATTTAACAACCCAAAATACTATCAGCACAAAAAAGCACATCCCCTCAGTACTCCACTGGCGATTTCTACTACCAATTCGCAGGTTTTTGCTCAACTGCAAAAAATGTTTCGTAGGCATAACATTGAACCTATCCAGGGAAGTGCTGGTAGTACTCCCACCAGTGAATCACCAATCGCTGAAGGGCAAATAGTAGGTGTCGAATACGCACGGGGAGACTACAATGCTTTTGGTTTTGGAACCATCACCTATATTGATAAGCAGAAGCGGCAACTGCTCGGTTTTGGTCATTCAATGTACGGCGAAGGTCATGTTAATGTGCCCATTTCTGGTGGGTATGTCCACTTCATTGTTCCAAGAAGCGACAGGTCAAGCAAATATGCTTCTGCCACCAAACCGTTTGGCACAATGGTACAAGATCGTTTAGGTGCCATTGCGGGTACGATCGGTAGTTATCCTAGTTTTATTCCAATTAAGCTTCAAGTACAAACAATGGACAATCAAACGCATCAAAAACAGTTTGAGGTGGCACGTGACCGCTTTATGTCGGCTTCGATGGCTATGTTTGGCACTTGGGATATTATTGACAACCTAGAAGCTAGGTGGTCAGAACATACCGTAAAGATTGACACCAAAATACGGTTTGAGAACACGCCTGCGGTGGATACATCTGAACTAACTTATTCCAATATCTTTTCAACCAGTGGATCGCCAGGATTCGCCGCTTTTAGTGCCCTAGGTGCAATGCGAAATTTAATGCTCAATCCTTTTGGTCGGCTCAAGGTACAAGATATAGATGTGAAGGTCAAAATTGACGACAAACGAAATACGGCTATTATTGAAGGGCTTCGGATCGAGAAAGACCGGTATCGCCCCGGTGAAACGGTTGACGTATCAGTTATCCTGCGCCCCTATTTGGAAGATCCGATTGTGCAAAAATCACAAATTACGATTCCGAAAGGAACTCCGGAAGGAACCGTTACCTTGTTGGTTTCCAGCGGGCAATCTTACGAAGGCTGGCAACGTCAACGGGCGCCACTGAACTTCCAACCTCGGAATCTGAATCAAATGGTCAAGTTGTTGCAAAAAGGGGAAAGTAATCTAGACCTAATTTTAGAGATCTTCATCCCCAGAATTGGTATGACAGTTCAAGGTCAAGAGTTTCCTGATCTCCCGGTATCGATGCTTTCGGTGATGAATACGCAAACACAATCTGGTGAGGGTGGATATACACGGGGACGGACATTGCACGTTGAGAAAACCGAAACTAAGTATGTGATTTCGGGCAGCCGATTTCTACGCTTAAACGTAGATCGACGTGCCCAGTAAGGAGAAGAATTTGGGCTACTTTAGCGAGAGGTTGCGAGCCGAAGGTTCAGAGATCGTTTTAGGATGTAACTTTTTCTATCTAGTTTGGTTAGTCGTTTTGTCACTCAGTATCTGCTTAACAAATGTTGATGCTGTCAAGACCAAAATATGGGAACAAAAAAATGTTGAGGCTTTTCAAACCGGGACTGCCAAATCGGTTTCTATCTCCAGCAAAGGGGAAATTGTGCTTCACCGAAAATTAGAGCCTGTATTTGAGAAAGGAGACGAAGTTTTTATCTGGTGTTTGGCTGAAGACTCAGCCGGAAATATTTACGCGGGAACAGGTAATAGTGGCAAGATATACCGCATTACCCCTTCAGGTGAGTCCTCTCTATTTTATGACTCACCTGAGGTTTCGATTCTCTGTATGGCAATAGACAGTAAAAATCGGGTCTATGCTGGAACCGCACCCAGCGGTTTGGTTTACCGTATCGATGATGACAAGACGCCACCTACGACCTTACTCTCAACAGAGGAGAGTTATGTCTGGTCCTTGGCCTTTGATCCTCAAGGTAATCTGTATGCAGCCACAGGAACCGAAGGAAAAATCTATAAAATCCCTACGACGGATACCCCGTCGCAAGGAACAGAAAGCGAACTTTCGGTCTTGTTTGACACCGATGAAACCAACATCGTCAGTTTGATTTTTCATCATGGGTATTTATATGCTGGTAGTGACGGCAAAGGTACAATTTTTAAAATCTCCTTAGATGGCGAAGCCTCCGTAGTTTATCAGACCGGGCAGAAAGAGGTTCACTCTTTGGTTGGTGCGCCCAACGGTAGTGTCTTTGCAGGCACTGTTACTACAGCACCTCCCAAACCAGGTAGTCGGCCAAATAGTCCACCAACACCTGATGGCCGCCCCCCAGAACAAAAGAAATCACGTATTTATCAGGTACAACCTAACGGAACCATCCGGGGAATTTGGAACTCACCGGAACCGTTGATTTTGTCGATCAATGCCTATGCAGACTACCTGATTGTCGGCACCGGCGACGATGGCAAAATATACCATGTCACGCTAGATGGTGAATCAGTGGCAATTGCCAAGTGTGAAGCCAAGCAAGTCTTAGCCCTGCATCAAACCACAATAGACGGTGAAAACACCTCAAATCTGACCTGGGTAGCAACCGGGAACCAAGGGAAAGTGTTCCAACTGTCGGAATTGTACGTGGAAGAAGGCACCTTGGAATCTGAGGCCTACGACACAAAATCGACCTCTAGGTGGGGTAAATTATCGTGGCGGTCTACAGGGGGTGAGGTTGCGTTTTCAACCCGATCAGGGAATACTGGTAAGCCGGATAACACCTGGTGCGATTGGTCTGAGGCCTTAGCCAATTCTGACGGCACACAGATCACCAGCCCAGAGGCTCGATTTATGCAATGGAAAGCGGTGCTGAAAGCGAACGATGGTACACCAACTTTGCAACAGGTTAGGTTTGGGTCGGTTCAACTTAATTTAGAGCCTAGAATTGGTCAGATTCAAGTTCATGTCGGAATTCCAAAAGATAGGGAAAACAGAAACGGTCCCCCCCAGAGATCCAAAAGCGACGCCAATGCTCTAAAAAAGAGAACCGCTAAATGGGAAGTTGCTGACCCCAATGGCGATCCACTTGAATTTACACTCTATTCCAAACGGACAGAAGACAACGAATGGCAACTTCTCAAAGAAGAGTTGAAAGATCCTGTCTATACTTGGGATGCAACGGCTATGCCCGATGGCGAGTACCATCTTAAGTTAGTTGTCAGTGACCAACTTGGCAATCAGCAGGGAGCCGGTCTGGTCGCCGAAAAGATCGGTTCACCATTTGAAATTGACAATACCCAACCTGTGATTGCCAATATTCAGGGAACGAAAAACGGTGATGGTTCTTACCGGATTAGTTGCGTGATAGAAGACGGTGGAAGCCCGATTAAGGAAGCCGTTTATAAAATTGATAGCGACGAAGAGTGGAAAGCAATCTTCCCGTCAGATCTTATTTTTGATTCTCGGCGAGAAGAACTGGTTTTGACAACGGAACCACTAGAGAGAAAAGGCCGCCATACCATTGCTATTAGAGCCGTTGATACGGCAGGAAATATCACCGTTGGTGGGGCAACCTTTTAGCCTTAGCCGCCAGACAGTTCTGGTTTAGATCTATTTTTGCATTTTGCCAGTAAGTGCTGAACAGTTTCCGCCTTACTGGTATTTTTTAGCTTGGTATACAGTTTGGCTGCAGCGAGGAGATGGGGTTCGGCTTTTCCCCACTCTTGCAAAGCCAGCCACGATTCGCTGATATAAAAGTTGGCCTCAGCCACCTGCTGGATTACACCTGCTTGTTCAGCAGTATTGATGGCTTTCTCGAACAGTTCAATGCTCGCCTGCAAATCACCCCTATTATGCTGGACTCGACCTAACGTAATTTGGCTGGCGGAAATTGCTTGTAACGTATTAATCTCCATGGCGGTTTCAGTAGCTTTTTCAGCGTAAGACTCGGCCAACGCCAGATCGTCTCTAGCCAGATAGGCTTCTGCTAATCCCTGCAAAGCTTCGTTTAATCCCTCTTTATCGCCAATCCTCTCACAGGTCGTTTGCGCTTCCTGATAGTACTGAATCGCCTTGTCAAAATCCTGTTGTTTCCAGTAGGCGGTTGCCATTTTCCGTTGCACAAAGGAAACTTGTCGATAAGCACCAATTCGTTTAGCCATTTCGATCGCCTTACCATAAAAGTCAAAAGCTTTCTCGATGTCTTGCATGATGGAATAGACAAGCCCTATGTTGGTATATGAAGTTGTTAAGTCGTGTATGTTGCCAAGCGTTTCCTTGATTTCTGCACTTTTCTGGTAGTAAGTCAACGATTGATCCATGCTGCCCGCCATTTGGGCCGCTACCCCCAGATTGTTGTAGAGTTGGGCGATCAGCACTCTATCGCCGATTTTCTCTGCCAATTCAATCGCCTTGGTAAAGTATTCTTTCCCTCTTTCGACATTGCGCGTCCGAAGGTAGTAGATGCCGAGGTTTTTATCGATGGTCGCCACTAAGTCCGGTGCAATGTCTTCTGCTGACGCTAAGTTGCGAGCTTCGGTTGTCTTCTCGATAGCAGTATCAAAATCACCACGCTTAGCGTAAAAAGATCCATATCGATTCAGAAGCTGTGCTTTTTCAATTGTTTGCCGGGTTGATTGGCGTGTCTCAGGGATAGATTCCAGATCCTGGAGAGCAATCTCCAATATCTCTATTCCAGCATCATATTCAGCCTGTTGCTCGCAGACTTCTGCCAACCCTCGTTTCAGTTGCACCTTTTCTAACATTGTCTTTGCTAGATCTAAGGCTTGACTAAAACTTCTGTTAGCCTGCTCATAGTCGCCTAACAGAAGTTGCAACTCGCCAACTCTTTTCAAGGCTCGAAGTACATATTTGGGATGGCTATATGGGGGATATTTATCGTCGATGAGAGATAGTGCTTGGTTGTAGAAACTGAGTGCCGCTTGGTTGCTATATTGACCTTTGGCTTTATCACCGGCGGCGATCAGGTAGTGAATCGCTTTGTCTAACGTCCGGGTATCCTTTTCACCATTGTGAAAATGGAAGGCCAACTCTTCGTAAGCACGCTCTATGTTTCCTCTGTTTCGCACCTCGATTTCAGTTGCAATCTGAGTATGAATTGTTCGCCGACGCATACCGGGAATAGTTTGATAAGCAACCTGTTGCGTCACTTTGTGGCTAAATTCAAAGACTTTGGATTCAATCGGGTGAATCAAATCGAAAGCGACTAGAGATTGCAGATGGTTTGTAATCGAATCTAATTGGGGGCTGATTTTGGTTAGAAGATCGGCCTCAAAACGTAGACCAACAATGGATCCATTTTGCACGAGAACTTTATCACTATCATTAAGCCTGTCCAAACGGGCCTGTACCATTTGTTCCACCGAATCAGGAATCTGAATGTCGTCGATCTCTTTGGCAAGGAGCCACTGATCTGAGTGTTTTACCAGTGTTCCATCTTCGATCAGGTCGTAAAGTACCTCCTGCATATACTGCGGATTTCCCGCGGAATGTTGCACGATTAGCTCCGTAAACCGCTCGACTTGAGATCGGTTAGCGTCAGATGTTTTTAATGGTAGCATCATGCGCAAGCAGTCTTGACTCTGTTCGATATTCAATGGTTGGAGTTGAATCAGCGTCAGTCGGTTCGTTAACCGATCAACCACCTGTTGATGGACGCGCCAGCTAGGGTTGTTTTCGCTTGGCAAAAATAGGCTTAAGAAATAGATTTTCTCTGCCATGCAGGTTTCAAGCAGAAATGAGAGCAAATCAGCTGAAATATCGTCAATCCACTGTAAATCGTCGAACATTATTACCAGGGGTAACTGTCGAGAGATAGCCGTTAGCAAGTCGCGAATAGCAGCGAAGGTACTCTGTTTTAGTGTTTCTGGATCCAGATAGCGAATGCGAGTTTCCAAGTGTTCGGGCAGTGGTAAAGACAACAACTGGCTACCAATAAAGGCCACTATATTATCAGTGAAATCTGCGGTTGGCTGGCCGGAAGTGGTTGTATCAAACAGCGATTTGACTGCCTGGATCAATTTCCGCAACGAACCATCAACGGTATCTGACTCAGTAATGTTTGCCAAATGGCGAATCGCATCAATGAAAACCGAATAGGCTACTTTGGTCGTTTGTGATAATGCCGTGGTTTCAATGAATTGGACTTGGTCTTGACAATGACTCTGTAGTTCTTTCTTAAATTGAGATTTACCCAATCCACTCTGCCCAATAACGTGGGTCACCCACCCACCACTCCGACGGAGAAAGGTCTCTGCAGATTCTCGGATTTGTATCAATTCCTGATCTCGACCGATGAATCCAGAAATCAGTGGGACTTCCGTATGACTGATATCTATATGGGAATCCTTTTTCTTGCCGAGCAGACGATAGATTTTTTGTTGATGTCCCCCAACTTCGACCTCTGTTTTCTCGTGACAATCGAACAGATTTCTAACCAAACGGTAGGTGCGACTACCAATCAGAATCTCGCCATCTTCTGAAATATCTTCTAGAACTTCGGCTAGTTCAACAGGTTCACCGATGACGGTATAGTCCATTTTTCCCGTTCCGTCACCACTAATATCGCCGATGGAGATCCGGCCTGTGTTGATGCCAATATGAACGTTCAATGGAGGAACGTCAAATTGTTGGTGCATTCGCTCTGAGAAATTCTGAATCCGTTCAATACATTCCAGGCCAGCCAAAACAGCTCGTTCAGGATCGTTTTCGTGGACAATAGGTGCACCAAAAATAGCTACTACGGCATCACCAACCAGTTGATCGACAACTCCTTCATACTTGTAAATTACTTCTCCAAGCTCATGGTGAACATTATCAATCAGTTCTGCGATTCGTGTGGGTTGATCTCTAAATTTTTCCGACAGGGCTGTGAATCCAGAGAGATCTGAGCGTAGGATAGTCACCATTTTCCGCTCACCACGAATTGTCGCTGCCGCATCATTGATCTTTTCCCTCAGGTAAGGGGGAATGACGTTTTCCAGTCTGGTTTTGGTAAGGCCATCCTGGGGTTGGCTCTGAACTAAAACCTCAATTTCACTAACCGATTCTTTTTTCTCCAGAGCTGCAAAAATCGGTACTGGTTCGCTAATCCCCTTTAGCATCACCGGCCGGAGAGATTCAAAAGTGAAGTAGGACTGAGTCAGTTGATGTGTCGCCGGACTCAAAACAATTTGGTTGAGTTCAGCTTTGGCCTTGATTCTAGCAGCTAGGTTAACGGTGTCACCGATAACAGTTAGGTCGCTAAATTTCCCCGTACCGATTTGACCTACCCAAGCGGGGCCGTTGTTAATACCAATCTGAATCGTTGCATTCTCTGTTTGTTGAACAGTATCACGTAGGCCTAACGCTGCTAAAAGGGCGAAAATGGGATCGTGTTTGTGGCTGGTTTTGGTTCCCCATGTTGCCATCACCATTCCTTGTATCACTTTATCGACGGTGCCACCATAACGTTCGATGATGTGATTCAGTTGTAGATCGAGCTGATTTTTCAGGATGGCATTCTCTTCCACCTGATCTAGCGTCGCGGTTGCGGGAAGTTCAAACCCTTCGATTAAGGCAAACAAAACTGCTACCGGTTTCTCAACACCTAGCCCTCCTTCAGCCTCTTTCTGTGCCTCGATCTCGCGCAGTGTGACTTCACCGGGAAGTTGATCCGTACTCAAATCCTTGTCTGAGTGGTCAACTTCAAAGGAAATACTCTTTGCCTGATCCTGATTATCACTATTCATCATACCAATGGGAACTGTAATTATTGGCATTATAGCAGAGAGGCAGCAATGTAACAAGTCGAATTATCAATTCAATTTTGGGGTAGAGTTGAAGAAAACAGAAAAGGTAAACTGGACAGTTGGAAGGAGGTCTAAGTCTCCGCGATCAAGATTCGATCGGTACCAGTTAGATCTGGCAAAAAATGAATTTTTTGATAATGTGAGGATTGATATGCTAATTCTTCGACAGCTTGACGTTGACCGTATCCAATCTCAATTGCCAGTTTACCCTCTGGTTTCAAAAAGAGAGGTGCATCAGAAATTAACTGACGAATTAGTTGCAGGCCGTCTTGGCCAGACACCAAGGCCAGCCTCGGTTCATAATTATGAACGTCGGGCTGCAACTTCTCGTATTGGCGATAAGAGACATAAGGTGGGTTAGAAACAATCCAGTCAAATGTAACCTTAGAATTAGCGACAGCTTTAAGTAGATTTCCCTGCTGAAAGTTGATCTGATCTTGCGCACCATGTCGAATCGCATTGATTTCTGCTACCGTCAGCGCATCTTTGGAAATATCGGTAGCTGTTATTTTCCAATTTGGTCGGTTGACTGCCAAACTGACGGCGATGGCACCGCTCCCCGTACCAATATCTACCAACTTCGATGTAGAATAATTAGCCTTTTCAGGTTGGTCAAGAACATATTCAACCAGATTTTCCGTTTCAGGTCGAGGGATTAACACGCGTTGATCCACATAAAAGTTAAGCGACAAAAACTCCCGACAGTTTGTTAAATAACTGACCGGTGTATGATTCCTTCGCTTTTTGACCAGCTCTCGATAGGCAATTAAGTGATCTGGGAAAACGGGCATCTCAAAGTTG
>JASMLX010000089.1 GCA_030748495.1 Candidatus Poribacteria bacterium
AGTCAATTTTAGGGGCAACTTAATAGCAGAACTGATTTCTGACACTTGGAAGGAGAAGAAACCTTGCATTAGAATGCTCTCACGGCTTGGTGAGAGGTCAGAAAAGCAGAACTGAGGTTAGTTTATTAGTGCTCCCCAAAAAAGCCTAGGTTCTTTGGAAAGTCAGAGGACGAATGATCCTGCATGAATTGCGCGCTCAAACGGTTCAACTAATTGACGAGACAGTGCACGTCGCTGCGAGGCCAACGAAGGCGTGCGACGTGCTGAAGATTAGCGTGAGAAGCTATCATTGCTGGGTTGAACCAGACGAAGTAAAGGCTGATACCAGACCAGATGCAGAGCGTCCGATGCCGTCGCATACGTTAACAGGAACAGAGAGACAGCAGGTTTTAAACATCCTGAATAGTCCAGAGTTTTCTAGTATGTCGCCTAGCCAAGTGGTTCCATGGCTAGTAGATACCAGAATTTATCTATGTTCTGAAAGGTCTAGTGTTGGGATATAACGTGGATGCCGGGGCCACCCAAAGGTATTTATTATGACTTGTACTTGAGGCTCGATTTATTCAGCCGTAAGGCTGTTGAGTGGGAGATAGCAAGAAGAGGAATCGGCAGAGGGTACGGCTAGATTACTGAGTAATCTGAAGGAAGGCCTGTCGCTAAATGCTTTATCACTGGTGTTGTACTCGGACAATAGCAGTCCGATGAAAGGCGTTAGCATGCTGGAGACCAAGTATAAACTGAGTGTCGTAAGCTCTTATGGTCGACCGCTAGTGAGCAATTAATGTCTCTGCAGAATCGATCTTTCGTACCTGCAAATATTGCCCTGATTACCCTGATAAAGGCTTGGTAAATATAACTGAAGCGAGAGAATGAGGAGGTCGTTTGTAACCTGGTATAACCAACCGTATTGCCACAGTAGGATTAAAGATGTATAGAGGCTGCTGCATAAATAATTGCTCTTATAATTTCCTGCCTGGCGACCGAAATCAGGCATATTTGCAGCTATCGTCTTTGACTAACTAGTAGCCGCCAGATCATCTGGCCGGGTTTGTTCTCGATGTGGTCGAGCAAGTTGACCTCTCGCTGTGTTAGCAGAAAGATCACGTTGATGGTGTCGGCAACTCTGCTTTTCAGCCATCTATGATGGTCGCCCGGCTGATATATTCTTACTGTCCCGGTGGGCATTCCAGCAATCATCTTGAAAGGCACGGCCGTGATGACATTGCCGACAAGATCATCATGACAAACCAATTGCCCGATTATACTACTATCAGTTATCAGTTGCGTTTAAAGAGGCTATTTCTCGAAATCCTTCGTCTTTGTTCTGAGGCCGGCCTGGTCAAACTGGGTCAAGTCTCGCCGGACGGCACAATCATAAACAGCAATTACATCCGATGCTGAAGCTAACAGAACTGAATCGACCGGCCGTTGGAATCAAAGAAAAAACCGGCCCAGCTTTGGCAGGTGGCGGATCTGGCCGGGAAGATAATTACACCAAGACACCGGCAGGTGAGGTTGAATTATTAGTAGCCGTGCCGAAAAACTATAAACAGCCAAAAGAGTATGACCGGCCAACCACCGCTGGAAGTACCAATAGCTGATAGTTTGTCGCCGACGGAATTAATGGAGCAAAAACTTTTGACCAAGCGTGGCTGTCGATGGTATAAGATTGGAGGCCAAACTGTCGCGCTGGTATTCGGGCAAATTAAGGCTGCTGGCGGCTTTGACAAGTTTATGCAGCCAAGATTTGAAACTTGTCGTCACCAGTGGTGGCTGATTTGCGCTAGGCGTAACCGGTTGAAGTTGTAGCCAAGCGGTCAGGACTACTGGAACTGAGAAAAACCGTTTTTTGGGCACTTTGACATGTAACTTTGCTTGTATTTATTAGCCAAACAGGATTCCATATAAAAAAAGTGAATAAAAGGTGTTTGGGAAACAGAGAAATGAACCGTCTGTGCCGGACAACTATCGGAACCAATGGTTGGATTCGAAAATTATTGTGCAACAGGCCCTAGTATATAAAAAATATTAATGCAACCCTAGTTCATGCGACTTCAATGGAAATATGCCCTCATTATTAACCTGTCCGTTTTAGTAATTTTGGGAACTTTTTATGCCATTGATGATTTTGCAGCTCAGCGAGATCTACATCGCCTACATCTGCGAGACGTTGAAAATGGAGCAATATTTCGCCAAGTGGCTGATACCATTCGAGTCCAGGTTGAACAAGAAATTGAACGACAGCAAGAGTTTAACCGACAACGGCTGGAGGGAATGCTCCGTCAACTAACAGAAACAGCTACTGAAATGACTGATGTAGTAGACATCAATGTCACTGATGGTGTTAATGCGAGAATTTCAGCCAGCTTGGTAGCAGGTAAAGATCCAGCAAATCTAATAAATCTCACCGAAATAGATCTATTCGAAATCCAACGAAAAGCTGTTCAGGTCTATAATATGGTAGAACTCCCTGGTCAAGGATACGGCACTGAAATTATCGTTCCCTATCAAGTGGACTGGTTAAACGAGTTCTCGGACGGAAGTACAATCTCAGGTGTAATTCAAGTCCTGTTTTCGACCCCTGATATTAATCGATACATTCAGGCGCTTCGGTGGCGGCATTTTTGGTCGGTTGTGGTTGTCATTTTACTGCTCTGTTTGGTTATCGTCATTACGACAATTCAACTGGTGTTACGTCCTCTGGAACAGTTGGCACAAATTGTTCGTTTCGCTGAGACTGATGATCTGGATGCACTCCAGCTTTCTTATGAGTCCGGCGATATTGGCCGCGTTACGTTCACGCTGGTTCGAATGCTGAAAGAGTTGAAAGCTTCGCACCAAAAGCGGATCGATGCCCTGGGACAATTTGCAGCCGGTGCCGCACACGAAATTCGTAATCCATTGAATGCCATTGGAATGACCAGCCAACATTTGCAATCGGTCTTTGCGCAGGAAACTGTCACGACTGAAGATGTTGAGGAAGCTAAAGAATTACTTAGCATTGTCAACACCGAAACCCGAGTACTTCAACAGACTTGCGATCACTTTCTCGCCTTGAACCGACCGCAACAGGTGAATCTTCAACCAACATCTTTGAATGACCTGCTGGCTGAAGTGATGTTAGGTATAACTGTTGTTGCTAACGAAGCCGATATTACGATCGAGAACAACATGGAGACGCAACTACCATTGATTGAAATCGACTCGACATTGATTCGACAAGTAGTTGTTAATCTGATACGGAACAGTATCCAATCCATGCCGAAGGGAGGGCGAATTTTTATTCGCACTAGTCTGAAAAAAGCCGGCGCGGCTTCACGTGTAATCCTTGAAGTTGGCGATACCGGAGTTGGCATTCCAAAAAACATACAAGAGCGCATTTTTGAGGCTTACTTCACTACCCGTGAAAACGAAGGTGGTGTTGGACTTGGCCTCGCTATTGCCCACCAAGCCATCACGGCCCATAAGGCACAGATCGAGGTCCAGAGCCAAGTCGGCATGGGAGCGACTTTTAAGATTTCTTTTAGAATTCCAGAAAATAACCCACATCTCTAGACCCACCGGCGGAAACCGACAAACACTTTATCACCTCTCAATTTTCCGACAACTAAAATACCTTACATCACTATCCAGAGTAGGTAATGAACTTCCATCTAGCACCAGGAATTCCTCTAATTTTCCTTTTCGATGTTAACCCTGGAACAAATTCCGGTGCAAAGACATTGACGATTTCACTGAGACTTAACCCAGCAAATCCCGAATTTGATTGGTATCTGATGTCGACCCAACAAATCGAAATTAGAAGTAGGAGTATGGGATTTAAGGAACTAAGAGTAATTTACCATTCTTGCAATCCACCCGTCACGCTTCTTTAGAAGATTGCCGGCCTACTGAAGCCGGCAACAAGGGCGATTGTGTCACGTTTTATCCTCGATCTAGCGGATGTATCTACTTTTGACCGTAAGTTGGTCAGCTAATAGCGATAGCCCAATCGAGGGAAACTGAAGAATAATTCCGTGTCACCACAGTATCTCTTTGCTCTAGGCCAGCAGGATTCTAACAGCTTGTTTCAGGTACATGACCGTGTTGGCCTGGTTAAAGTCCTCCATTGGTTCAAAAGAAGACCGATTTGTGGCTAAAATCGTGTCCTCGACTTGACTGAGAAACAGCGGATTGCACCATCATCGTCTAAGCTGAGAGTTAGTGCTAGAAAGCAAATGGCTTGCAAAAACAAACGAACTATGCTATTGTAGCAGCATCTATCTGTTGCAAAAAGTCCTGTTTAACGTGGGGATTCTCGATATATGACGACATCCGATTTTCGAGTGGTTCTAAAAAGGCCCGTGTCCTATTTTATAGCTTTTATAGCGGGTCTAATTTATTTTCCACTAACGTCACTAGTTCTAGCGGAAGAGGTTCCGTTGCTAACCATTGACCGCATTCAGGGCAATAACGGGATTTTGAAGATCAACTATACTACCACAGATGCAGAAGGAAAACTTCTCTCCACCGGTAATTGGAAGTATAGTACTGACGGTGGTGCTACTTGGATCTTGATTGACGAGGTTGCAATCTCCGGCAATTCGCCCAAACCGGCCGGGCAACACGTTTTAGTTTGGGATACTCGTCTGGGATTAAACAGCCCATCAGGTTCCTATTTGCCCGTCCTGCTGTTTCGAATGCAAGCTTACGACACTGAAATCGGATTAGGTGGTACCTGGAAAACTGTAAACTCTCTGGAAAATCGGCGAGCTTTCCCTAACGTCGTCGTAAAAGAAAACAAAATCTTAGCTATCCGCGGTCACAGCCAGGGGAAATTGGCTAATAGTGAAGAATATAATCCCGTGACTGATACCTGGCAACCTGCCATCGCCTTACCCGTTGCCGCTCGAATCGACCTAACGGCGGTTGCTAATTCGAGCGGGATTTACTTAATCGGCGGCTACGATGGTAAAACACGGTTAACCACTACCGAGTTTGTCTCTTTTCAAAGAGAAAATGTGCAGGCAGTCACACCAATGCCGACTGCACGAAAAGCCCTATCTTCAGTGCTCTTGGGTAGTAAAATCTATGTCCTCGGAGGTGATGGTGGTGGTTCGTTGTTGAATACCAACGAAGCATATAACATCGTACAAGATCGCTGGGAGACGCTGGCTCCGATGAATACTGCTCGTCAATCTTTTGCCGCGGTAACACTTGGTGATAAAATTTACGCCATCGGTGGCCACAGCAATAGCTATCTGGCCACTGTTGAGATGTACGACCCACATCGAGATGTCTGGAGAGAGATTCAGTCGATGCCGACCGCACGCTACGGTTTTGGTGCCACGGTCGTCGGCGATAAGATCTATGTCATCGGCGGTCACGACGGGAGCCGAGTTCTGAGTACGGTTGAAGTCTATCACCCTGCCACGGATACTTGGTCAACAGCGGCTCCGATGCCAACAGCTCGGCAGTATCACGGGATCGCTTCTATTGGACGTATAATTTATGCCATTGGAGGCTCAACCGATAGTGAAGTATTGGAATCTGTCGAAGCCTACGTTTTACCACGGATCTCCGACACAGCCATTGCTAAATCAATTGTTCTGGCTAATCATATTCAGGCCGAGATTAAATCTATTACGCCAAGCAAGTCTATAGAGGAAACTAAAGGTTCTATTATTACACGTCTTCGTGGTACTGTGATGGTCACAGGCCTTGCTTATAGCACCGATCTACAGAGTTGGACTCTC
This sequence comes from Candidatus Poribacteria bacterium, assembly GCA_030748495.1. Lineage (GTDB taxonomy): Bacteria > Poribacteria > WGA-4E > WGA-4E > UBA9662. The sequence goes on from JASMLX010000089.1 coordinate 5,736, forward strand.
GACTATTTAGCTATCAGTTCGACAGATATATCTGATCAAGACTTCACCCCCATCCAGTTCTCCAGTCAACGACCCAAGCTGAGCCAGCTTGGGCAGTGGGATACGACCCAACTAAAAGATGGGCCTTACTGGCTTCGGCTTCGTGTCACCGATACTAATGTGGTGACCGTCTCTAAAACGATTGAGGTCATAGTTGATAACACCCCGGTTAAGGTGGGAATCACTCTTTCCGGAGCCGGACTGGAGGCCGATGCCGATTCTGCCGGAGTGCATTTCATTCGTAACAATGCTACCATGATCGTCTCTGGCGCAGCGGAAATCGGTGCTACTGTGGTCGATGCCGTTCTTCATGCAGGAGAGTCTGAAATAAGTTTTTTAGATCAAGTAGGGGTTACTCCTGAAGGTAAGATACAAGGGCAAATTCCAGGGCGAGACTTCTCTGGTGTTTCCAGCACCCATCTAAACATCACTATTCAAGATAACACCGGTAACCTGTCAACGGTTTCTTCTAATACACTGATTATCGATAACGATGCACCTAGAATCGAAATCACCTCTCCTGCGGCTGGAGCTAACTTCCAGGCCGGCGGTGTTCGACTTTCAGGAAAAGTGGCGGACACCTTTTCTGGGGTACGGCGGATCGAAATTGACAGTGGGTTTGGTTGGGTGCTGGTGGATGATACCACTAACCCCAATTTTAATCCGCAATTGACCGACTGGAGTTACACTTTTACACCACCAACTAGCGATGTGTTACTTACCTTCCGAGCTCGTGCCACCGATAATGCTGGTAACATCCATATCTCTGGCAGTCAGGCCGTCAAATACATGGGATCTTTACCCACGGTTAACCTGGTTGCTCCCATTGATAATACCCAAATGATGGGAAAAATCGAGGTAGTCGTTCAAGTTGGAGTCTCAGGTGATACCGCAGATCTAAGCTGGCGGCTGGAGTACGCCCCCGGTACGGATGCCGAGAAGGGGTGGACGAGAATCGTAGATGGTCAGACCCCTGTCATCCCGGATTCACCTCTAACCGTCTGGGATACGAGCCAGCTACCGGATGGAACTTACACACTCCGACTGCTAGCAGAAACAGACGATCGAATTGCAACCGTTAAAAGAACCAATCTGTTCAAATCACCAGCAGACCCGGAGACGCCACAACCTCCCAATCGGCCGATAGCCTTGCTTTTCGATCATCATGCCGCGGCTCGCGAGCAGTTGGTAAATGACGATGGCATTCAATTGCAAAGTTCCGATTTCTCTGACCCCAATGTTCTAGATCAACATCAAGCCTCTCAGTGGCAGATTACAACCACTGCTGGGGATTATGAGGTATTGGTCTACGATAGCGGCAGCGACAACCTTAATTTGGTGCAGATCCGGGTTAAAGAGCTGATTCAACTTAACCAAACCTATTACTGGCGGGTGCGCTATCAGGACTCGAGTGGCATGTGGTCGGAATTCTCCGATGAGGCACGCTTTACCACCAAACCAACAGGCGAATTTACGATCCATTTAGAAAAAGGACTCAACTTCATTTCTCTGCCGGTACGATCGATTACGCCGATCACTTCAGCCACACTAGCAGAGCAGACGGATGCCACTTTAGTCATGCGATTCGATGTGCCAACGCAGACGTTTGTGCCTTACATCCCTGATTTATCGACGAGCTCTTCATTTCCCCTGGAAGGTGGAATCGGCTACATCCTAAATGTGACGGCAACGCAATCAATCACTTTCACCGGCACGGTCTGGAACAACCCTACTCAAGGGGCACCTCCCTCTCACTTCCCCTTAGTGCCAACAGATAACAGCCAACCGGGGATCGGCCTTTGGGCCTTTGTATTGGCCATAGACCTCCCTTCGTCCGGGAGGTCATCTGCTACTGAAATCACTAATCTACGCTCGGGTCAAACCCAACTGATACCGTCTGACCAATCACTGGGGTATGCCAGTTTCATCGATTTAAACCGCAGGGCTGTGGTGACAGAAGGCGATCAACTTCGAATTCGCCCAATTGACGCAAATGGGCACACAATCTTCCAACCCCGGACAGTGACGATCACCGGTGCAGATATGGAGAGAGCTGTGCGGTATCAATCTTCAGGCTGGACTGCCCTGCCAAGACAAAACCGGCTCCTGCAGAACTATCCCAATCCATTTAACCCGGAAACCTGGATTCCATATCAATTAGCACAGGACGGACATCTAACCCTGAGGCTTTACGACATCAATGGTAACCAGGTCCGCAAATTGGATCTGGGGCACCAGTTAGCTGGTGTCTACCGGAGCCGTGAACGCGCCGTTTACTGGGATGGCACCAACCATCAAGGAGAACGGGTCGGTAGTGGTATTTACTTTTATCAGGCGCTGATAAAATCAGATCAGTCAGCCGATGCAGGTTCCTCATCTCGAATGTATCCATCTGAATACTTAAGAAAGATGATTATTCTTAAGTAGAAGCGAATGTCCCCGCGGATGTATCCATCCATCCGACTCCACCAATGCCTTCTACTCACCGGGCTTGACTCTCCAACAGTCGCCGGGATAGTGTAAGTCGTCCCTGTAGCAGCGATAGATAGCAGATGCATACGCCCTTCATCATCGACGAAATTCCAGCCGAAGAACAGCAAGCATTATTACAGAAAGTGGCGACCTTCATTGTCAAACGCCGTTTAACTGCGCCGGCTGTTCTAACGCTGGAGATGTGTAAGCCCCTTCACCTGATTGGGGGTCAATTGATGATTGCCCTCAACCCTTTCGTTCAAGTGATCTTTAACACAACTGACTTTCAGAAATTTGCACTTATCATCGAACAAGACCAGAATCTAGAACGCCTAATTCAATTGATCGAACAAACCAGTGAGAAGGACGAAGCGGGGAGTGAGAAGTTTGAATAGTGAATTCTCAAGTCCTAACTTAATCCTTATAGAGGTTGTCGACTAGGAGCCGCCGACTAGAAATCAGAGCATGAATTCAGAAAAGGAAACTGTCCGCTCAATCTTGGCTACCGACTGCGGCAGTACAACAACCAAAGCAATTCTTATTGAACGCCAACCAAACGGGGAATATAAGTTGACCGTTCGTGGTGAAGCTCCGACGACGGTTGAAGCTCCGGTTGAAGATGTCACCGCTGGCGTGATTAATGCTGTCACTGAGATTCAGGAGTTGGCAGCTCGACGGTTGCTGGATGACGATCAACGGATCATTAAACCACAGGCTGGAGACCAGGGGGTAGATCTTTACATTTCGACCAGTAGTGCCGGTGGTGGATTGCAGATGATGGTAGCAGGAGTAGTCCGCAACCTGACCGCTGAGAGTGCAGAAAGAGCCGCTCTCGGAGCTGGGGCGATTGTGATGGATGTAATTTCCTCCAATGACGGCCGGTTGCCACACGAAAAAATCGATCGAATACGCCAGCTTCGTCCCGACATGTTGCTGTTCTCCGGTGGGACAGATGGCGGTACCACCACTCATGTTGCGGAGATGGCTGAGATCCTGGCTGCTGCCAATCCGCAACCCCGTCTTGGCATCTCCTATCAGATGCCAGTGATCTATGCCGGTAATAGAGAGGCTAGAGGCATTGTGGCCGATCGGCTAGAAGGCAAAATGTCGCTAGAGATGGTAGATAATCTGCGTCCGGTGTTAGAAGAGGAAAATCTGATGCCGACTCGGCTGAAAATCCAGGACCAATTTCTGGAACACGTCATGGCGCATGCCCCCGGCTATAAAAAGTTGATGTCTTGGGCCGATGTTCCAATTATGCCGACACCAGGCGCTGTTGGGGCCATGATTCAGACTATCGCTGATCAGGAACAGATCCAGGTTGTGGGTGTAGACATCGGTGGTGCCACGACCGACGTTTTTTCGGTATTTCGTAACCGTGAAGACATTCCCATTTTTAACCGGACCGTTAGTGCCAATTTGGGGATGAGCTATAGTATCTCTAATGTGGTAGCAGAAGCGGGGATCGACAATGTTCTACGCTGGTTACGGTTGCAACAGGAATTGTTATCCGAAGTGAGTTTAGGCAACCAGATCAAAAACAAGATGATTCGCCCAACCACTATTCCCCAGACCATTTCGGACCTTATTTTAGAGCAAGCCATTGCCAGAGAGGCCCTGCGGCTGGCGTTTGAACAGCACAAGAGCCTAGCTGTTGAGTTACGCGGTGTGCAGCAACAACGCACTATTTCCGATGCTTTTGACCAGACCGAGTCGGGGCAATCACTGGTTGATCTACTCTCATTAGATCTGTTGGTTGGGAGCGGTGGGGTATTGTCGCATGCTCCTCGCCGTCAACAGGCTATGATGATGATGATAGATGCTTTTCAACCGGAAGGTCTCACCCAACTGGCGGTAGATAGCATCTTTATGATGCCTCAATTGGGGGTTTTAGCCCAAGTGAATCCCGATGCAGCGACACAGGTGTTTAAACGAGACTGCCTGATTCACCTTGGCCCCTGCTTAGCACCGGTTGGCAGCAATGGTCAAATCAAGATAACGATAGACCTGCCGACAGGCAGCGTAACCGAGGAGATCGAAGCAGGTCAAATCCGGCGATATCCACTTGATACCGATCAGACCGTAACCATCAAAATCGAACCCAATCACCGCTTTGATGTAGGAGCTGGGCAAGGGATGGCGATCGAGCGGCAGATTAGTGGTGGGATTGTCGGCTTAGTAGTCGATACACGTGGCCGCCCTCTTGACCTCTCGGATCAAAATATCAGCCATGACCATCTGACGCAGTGGGTAGAAGCCATGGACCTCTACCCGGTATAAGTTACACGCCGTTATTGAGAACTGTGAAGAGGCTGCCAGACTAACAAATAGAAAGGAGATTCGAAATGCCAATTCCAACTATTCATGTCGGTTGTTCTAATTTTGCTTTTGGGCGACTGCAGTCACTAGTCAACTGTAACGGACTCACACCGGTGGCCTGCGTCGATTTAGATCTTGAGCTGGCTCGGACTAATATCGATCGCCTGGAAGGCGATGTTCCAGCAGGTCTGAAGGAACACGTCTATGCCTCGATCACCGAGGCTAGATCGCATCATCAGGCGGAGGTCTGCCTGATTTACGCTGCTACCACGGCTCACGCTAAATTGGTGGTTGAAAGCCTTAATCTGGGCATGCATACTATCTGTGTTAAACCGATTGTCACCAGCCAGGACGAATTCCGTCAGATTTTAGCTGTTAATCGGGCCAATCCCGACCTAGTATTGATGCAAGGTCAAAACAAGCGATGGAATCCGGCTGCAGCCAAAATGAGAGAATGGTTAAGGGAGGATCCCGGTATTGGGGAAATGTTGGGCGGAGAGTGCCGTTTCTGGATTCGTCAAAACCTGTTTACCGGCCCGGATTCACGTCAGCCTGACGCCTTCGTTGAGGGACTATTTTTCCACGCTGGATGTAGCCACCAGATCGACCAGTTGGTCGCCGCCAAAGGGTTGCCCCATTACGTCACGGCCCGCGTCCACAACCGGCAGGAACCGTCGCTGGCACAGACCGGCGTATGGGGAACGGCAGGTGGAAATGCCCTGATGGAGTTCGATAACGGGGCTACCGTTAGCTATACAGGCACACGGGCTGGCCACACCGGTGCTTTCGGTTGGAGTGGTAGTTGGAGTTTCCACGGAACCGATGGAGACCTGCGCCGGGACGCTGGCCACCTGCAGTTGTTCCAGCACGGTGAATGTATCGAGGACCTGACCCTGCAAGACCTGCACGCGGGCCTGATCGAAGACGATCGACTCCAATTTGATGCCTTCGCTAACGCCATAGTAACCGGCCAGGATCGAGAGTGGATCCAGACATCGACCCTGGACACTTGGATTCTGATGGAGGCCTGTAATCATTCGGCCCGAACGGATACGCGAGTAGACGTGGAAGCGCTTCGCCTCCGACTTTATCATACCTAGTCGATAGATCCGCTTAGAATTGTGATTTTCAGAATTTTTGTGTTTGTACTGTTGGAAATGAGATGCAGATTCAACAACTAGACCGATCCAGGGTTATTGTCCTAACTGATATTACCAACGAACCCGACGACGAACAGTCGATGGTGCGCTTTCTGTGCTACGTTAACGAATTTGATGTCGAAGGGTTAGTTGCAACCACCTCCTGCTGGCTTCGTAACCGAGTGGCTCCAGAGCAGATTGAGGAACGGGTTATCGCCTACGACCAGGTTCGGAATAATCTACTGACGCACGCCCCGAACTATCCACCGATGACATTTTTAATGGACCGTATTAAAACCGGTCTACCGGTTTATGGAATGGATGGTGTTGGCCAGGGTAAGACGTCTGCGGGATCGCAACTGATCGTTGAAGCCGTCGATAAGCCGGATCCACGACCTGTCTGGGTTTGCGTCTGGGGCGGAGCAAACTGCTTGGCCCAGGCATTATGGGAGGTTCAGCAGAGCCGTTCGACGGCAGAGGTAGACCGCTTCGTTTCCAAATTGCGGGTCTATACCATCTCCGATCAGGATAACAGTGCTCCCTGGATTCGCCAGCAGTTTCCTAACCTGTTTTATATCGTCAGTCCCGGCTATGAAGAGAACGACGGTGGCGGGTATCACCACTCGACCTGGGTTGGGATCTCGGGCGACAAGTTTCACGGCCGGTTTGAAGGGGCTAACTTTGAGATCGTTGACAATCCCTGGTTAGACCAGCACATTCGCCAGAACCACGGCCCCCTGGGAGCACTTCATCCACGAACTAAGTATCTGCTGGAAGGCGATACGCCGACCTTCCTTTATCTGGTGCCGAACGGTCTGGGAGTTCCTGATCAACCCAATTACGGAAGTTGGGGGGGGCGGTACGAGTTTTACACCCCGAACCAACAGCCGTGGCACTACCAGCAGGAGACACATCCCATTTGGACCGATACCACCGATCGGGTGATCGGAACCGATGATAAAACCCATCAAACCAACAAAGCCACTATTTGGCGATGGCGAGAGGCCTATCAACACGATTTCGCCGCCCGCATCGACTGGACAATAGCAGATCGGTTTCAGGATGCCAACCACAACCCCATCGCCGGTTTTGCCGGAGATACCAGTCGTGGCGTGGTGTATCTGACTATCAGGTCAGGTGAAGCCGTTCAGCTCGATGCTACAAGTACCACGGATCCGGATGGAGACCGAGTATCCGTCGATTGGTTTCAGTATAAGGAGGTAGGTAGCCTGGAAATCGACCTGAAGATTGAGGTACAGTCTGATCTATCCGCCAATTTTGTTGCTCCACAGGTTGAGCAGGCGGAGACCGTACACATCATCCTGGAGGTAAAAGACAGTGGGGAACCGTGCCTCTACAGCTATCGGCGTATCGTAGTGGAGATACAGCCGTAAACACGAGGGAGACTATGGAATCGGATTCGGGGTTCTTTGCCAAGAATATTTCATTTGACGGAAAAAATGCCGTCGTCACCGGAGCTAGTCGAGGGATCGGGCGCTCCATTGCCCTCGAACTGGCCCAGCAGGGGTGCAATCTATTGATTAACTACAACAGTAATCGAGAAGCAGCAACCGAGGTTCAACAGCAGATCCAGGCGATGGGTAGACAGGCTGAAATTGTTCAGGCCGATGTCGGTAATTTAGCCGACCATCAGAAATTAATCCAGGCGGCAACCGAACGGCTGGGATCGATTGAAATTTTGATCAATAATGCTGGCATCACCAGAGTATCGGATATATTGGAAGAAACGACGGAAGATTACGATGCAGTGATGGACACCAATCTGAAAGGCCCACACTTCCTCACGCAAAAGGTAGCCAACTACATGGTCCAGCAGAAGATCAGAGGCGCAATTATCTTTACCCTTTCGATCTCTTCTCAAGCGGGGTCGGACAATCGTGCCGCCTACTGCGTTTCCAAAGCCGGATTGGAGATGAGCATGCGAACTTTTGCCGGCCGGTTGGCCGAAGAAGGCATCAAGGTCAACGGTATCGAAGCCGGTGTTACCGATACTGACCTGGCCCGAGTGCGGATTCCAGACTACGTTGAAGCGGCAGAGAAAGGCTATATTATGATGTACCGCCCTGGTGAGCCGGAAGATGTGGCCAGGGCAACCATCGCCGCTTTGACCCTCTACGATACGGGAGTAATGATTCCCTGTGCGGGTGGGATTCGTACCCCACTGCTCAACTTACGGTCGATGACCACGTTGACGACCAATCAGGGCTAAGTGAACTAACCATTAATAGCGAAGTCCAGTGTACAAGTGGACGTACACTGGACATTCCCCCTTACAAGAAGGAGTACAGGATGCCAGATACAATTCGGGTTGCATTTATCGGTTGTGGTGGAAATTCACGAGGGCATGGTCGTAGTGTCTCCGGGATAGAAGGAACGGAAATCGTCGGTCTGGTGGATGTCAGTCAGGCTGCAATTGACGCCTTTCAAGAGTCGGTTGACCTGGACAACCAGGTACCCACTTTTACTGATCACCAGCAGATGTTAGCTGAAGTCAAACCGGATGCGGTGGTGATCAGCACACCCCATACGCTGCATTTTAGTCAAATCATGGATTCACTGGAGGCCAGTTGCCATGTCCATACTGAGAAACCGATGGTCTGTACAGTGGATCATGCCAAGCAGGTGATAGCCAAAGTCGAAGAGACCGGCAAACATCTGATGATCGGTTACCAGCGCCATCTTCAGCCCGCTTATATGTACTGCCGACAGGTAGTACAGAGCGGCGAACTGGGCAAAGCCAACTTCGTCACCGCACATCAGTGCCAAAACTGGTATCGAGGACAACAAGGGCGGTGGCGAATTACGCAGGCACTGAGCGGTGGTGGGCAACTCAACGATTCCGGAAGTCATCTGATCGACATTTTGTTGTGGATTCTGGAGGCCAGTCCGAGTGAAGTCTATGCCATGATGGACTACAAGGATTGTGAAGTCGATATTTTGACGGCTATGACCATCAAGTTCGATACCGGAACGCTGTGCAATATCAGCGTAGTAGGGCATGCGGTCGGTGGCATGTCTGAAGATTTCACCATCTGGCTGGAAGAGGGTACCCTTTTTGTTCGCCAGGGTAAGATCTACAGGGAAGAGCAAGGTACTGGTCGCGTCGAAGTCACAGCCGATGATCTACCGATGGGTGATAATAAGGACCGTGTTTTCATCGAGTTAATCCGAGGTACCCAGACTGAAAATCCGATTGATTCCGCCAACGGTCTGCGGGTAATTCAACTGACCGAAGCGGCCTGGAAGTCGGCAAACCTGAATCGGCCAGTACAGGTGGATCTTGGCTAGATAACCCGTTCCCGAGTCGGCACTCACAAACCTCTCTTTTATTCGATACGCTGTAGTGGCAAGAGCGGTACTGCTAGTTGCCCAGGTCTGAATGTGTTCTCATGCGAGGGTAACCTTTTTTAAAGGGCTGAGAGAAGCTGGGTTCAATGGCTATGTTGCTTATGAAATGTGCTCTCCACTTCGAGGCGGTGGCAGTGAGGACAATCTCGATAAAGCGGCGTTGGAAAGTCTGAATAAGATCAAAGATGACGAATAAAATTGCCGAACTGCATGCTCGTTGTATCTGGCCGTTATTCCGTTGCACTCCATAGTGACAGGTCAGCTTGCCGTTGTCTGGTTAAATGCGCGACTAGGCAGGGGCAGTCTGGAGCGCGAATTGATAACCGGTCACTACTGGTGACTGGGTGAAGGTTTTGGTTTAAGAATCGGTTCAATATCAATGCTACAGAATCGTAAAAATAGCGTACCAGATTGGGCAGCAAAAAACAGAGAACACATGATTGCGACGGATAGATGTGAATTGAATGATCTGAAGACATCTGACATTGATCACATTGTAAGGCTTGAAACCAATCCAGAAGTCCGTCAATTCTTGGGTGGATCAAAAGATGTGCAGACAATTCACTCGGAATTTCATCAATATTTCAAAACAGGTATATTTTCACAAAGGTGGACCATCAGAAATCAGAAGCAAAGAGGATGATCCTTTTATAGGAACAATCACACTTGATACCCATCATAATGGGATTGATACAGAAGTGTCCTATCAAATTCTCCCAGAGTGGTGGGGGCTAGGATATGCAACAGAAACATTACGAACAGTAATGGCATATTGTTTAGAAGAGTTGAAGTTGCCACGTATAATTGCAGAAACCCAAGTCGCAAACCTCAAATCCTGCCGCTTACTTGAGCGATTGGGTTTTTGTTTGGAAAGCAGGATAGAGCGATTTGGTGAAGAGCAAGCCATTTATGCAATCGATGGCATATCGAAAACGACAAAACGAAAGGGCTTGTTACGTTGAATGTAGCAATGTGTTTGACATGAGCTCGCTGCCCAACCCAGCATAAACCATAACCGCTGCGAGGCAGCACAAGGGAGCAGCGCGATTTTGAGCAATTCAATTAGGGCCAAGTGGCTCCCGGGTCAGCACCGCAGCAGCAGGTTATGCAAACGATAAGCATCTAAGATGAATTTAAATCCCTTGATTAGCCCGGACCGATTTGCCGGTTTGGAAACAATTACCCATTTATGTACTGGCGGTGAAGCTCCCTGGTTAAAATCGCAAGAGCAGGTCTTTACTCGATTTGGACAGCTAAAAAGTGCTGGATACGATGGTCGGTCGGAGATCTATGAGATTGGTGAAAGGTGTCGACAAAGGCTCGGGCAGCTTTGGCGGGTGCCTGCTAATCGAATCTCCTTCATGCCCTCGGCAGCGGAAGGCATGAACTGGTTGGCACGCGGCTTAGATTGGCGAAAAGGGGATAATGTGGTAACAACCAATCTCGAATTTCCGTCTGTCGCCTATGCCTGGAAACATCTGCAGTCAAAAGGAGTTGAGGTCAGGTTCGTTCCACATGACAATTGGGTGGTTCACGAATCAGATCTCTTAGCTACAGTAGACGACCGTACCCGGATTCTGGCGGTCAGCCAGGTTAGCTTTTATACCGGACAGTGCTTAGATCTGACCCAATTGGCCGAAGGGCTTAAGGGTCGATCTACCCTTTTTGCGGTCGATGCCACACACTCCTCTGGCGTGGTTGAGGTTCCTGCCGAGCTGACGGATCTGACTGTTAGCAGCAGCTACAAATGGATGTTAGCCACACATGGGGTTGCGCCCTGCTACTTTAGCCAACGCGCCGAGTCACAAACCGACGTTACCGCTTTCGGCTGGCGGAACTTGGCAGTCTGGCCAGCACAGGGAGCGGAAAGAGTGCCGGATGTAGCTGCGAAACCGATGCCGGAGCGATTGGAACCGGGTAATCCAGCCATGTTGGTAGTGATGCACTTAGAGCACTCACTGGAGGTACTGCTCTCTATCGGCATAGAACCGATTGCCAACCATGCCAGAACGCTATCGACGCAGGTTAGCCAGGGATTAGAAAAACTGGGCTTGACTGTGATCAGTCCACAGGTTTTTTCCGCTCGCTCCGGTAACACCTGCTTTTTGGCCAAGGATGCGGCGGCGTTACAAGTCCAACTGGCTCAGCAAAAGGTCTTGTGCTGGGGGGAATATGGAAGGCTGCGTGTTTCGACACACCTGTACAACAGTTCCGACGATGTGGATCGCCTACTTCAAGTTCTGACTGAATTACGGCCAGGCTAATTTACCACTGGTAATATTGAGATTGTCTATGACCGATCGTATCCCTATTGTTAAGCGGGCTCATTCCCCAATTGAGCCGAAGACAGGTTTGCTGATGATGGCCTTCAATACACGTTACTAAACGAGGGAGATATTAGTCTTAAGGTGACCAATCTCAGACCGATGAAGAATCTATCCAAATCGATAACGGTTCTGTCAGTTATAGCTCGACCGCTAATGATATTTTTCTTAACCCTACATACCTTTGTGTCCGGATTCCTTCTTCTTTCCAACTCTGCGTCGGCGGGGTCAGGGAAACCTCTGACCCGGCCATACTTTACAGAGATCACCAACACCGTCGGATTGAAGTCTGAAGGATTCGATTGGTCGGATGGGACTTATTCATTACCCGAAGTCATTGGTGGGGGCGTGGCGGTCTTTGACTACGACAACGACGGGGACTTGGATATTCTTCAAATCCGTTTCCCTCCACCTGGTAAACCAGACACACCTGCTGCCAACCGACTTTACCAACAACAACCGGACGGAACGTTCTCCGATATGACGGAAGACAGTAATCTTGGAGATACGGGATATGGACAAGGTGTCGCCATTGGAGATACGGACAACGACGGCGATTTGGACGTCTATATTACTAACCTAGGCGCGGACGCTTTTTATCGGAATAATGGAGATGGAACCTTTACCGATGCAACGAGCAAACTCTCAAGGGTAGCGTCTGAGCAGGCACTCTCCATAGGTTGGAGTACGTCTGCTGCTTTGGTAGATTATGACCGGGACGACGATTTAGACCTCTATGTAGTCGGCTACGTTCAACACGACGCAACCCGTGACTGTTACGGCGATAACAGCCTGCAAGACTATTGTAACCCACAGGTATTTGAACCCGCTTCCGACCGTCTTTACCAGAACAACGGAGACGGCACTTTTATTGAGGTCTCGGCAGACGTTGGGATTAATTCGCCCGCTAGAGGCTTAGGAATCATCTGTGCTGATTTCACTAACGATGGATGGGTCGATTTGTACGTTGCCAACGACGGTGAAGCCAATCAGTTGTGGGTCAACCTCGGTAACGGTCAGTTCGAGGATCAAGCCATTTTGTATGGTCTGGCCTTTAATACTTACGGACAACCGGAGGGTAGCATGGGTATTACCATTGGTGATGTGAATCAGGACCAATCTCTGGATCTATTGTTGACGCACTTAACCGGTGAAACCAACACCTTGTATATTGCTACCGAATACACTATCTTCATTGATGGTACCGACACGGGGGGGTTCTCCGGCGCGGATGCACCTTTTACTGGATTTGGGTGTGGCTTCCTCGACTTCGACAACGATGGGGACCTCGACTTGGCCGTTGTCAATGGGCGGGTTAAAAGAGGATCGACCTTACCAACCGCCGACTTAGGTCGGTTCTGGAACGCTTACGCTGAACCCAATTTGTTATTTCAAAACGATGGCCGAGGGATATTCTCGAATGTCGGTGCTACTACTGAAACTTTTTGTACCACCGTCGAAGTCAACCGAGGGCTGGCCTTCGGTGACATTGACAATGATGGCGATATCGACCTCATCATGGATCGTTTGGGGCAATCACCCCGTGTCTTTAGGAATGATGCCCCCAGCGCGGATCACCGTTGGCTGTTGGTCAAAGCCCAGACCCAAAATCGACCTGCCATCGGGGCACGGATGACCCTAGTGGCCGGTGACAAACGTCTGGTTCGGCTCCTGCTTGCATCTTACAGCTATTTAAGCAGTAACGACTGTCGGGTACACTTCGGGCTGGGAGAAATTAGTCGGGTAGACCGAATTGAAGTTGTTTGGCCGAATGGACAACAAGAGAAATTTTCTGTTGGCGAACTCAATCGAGAAATAACCCTTTTGCAAGGAAATGGTCAACCTCTATGAGCCGTTTGCCCGCACTATTTCTCACTGTCGGCCTATTGCTTTTTCAGGTTATTGTCGAAGCCGTTCCGATTCCCGTACCAAATGAGTTGTCACAGACTCGCAACCTCAAACTGAAACAGCTTGTTTCTACCGCTCGAAAACGCCTCGAAAATGTCCAACATGATGCCCAACCAAAACCCAGGTCGTTGGGCCAGGCTTGGGGGCACCTGGGCAGTATCTACGATATTCACGGTTGGTCGGCAGAAGCCTTGGCCTGTTATCAGTACGCAACCCAATTTGACCGAGAAGGCTTCCGTTGGTTCTATCTCTTGGGTCGACTGACTTACACCACCCATTCAAAACAAGCCGTCAAGGCATTGAGCCAAGCGATCGAAATTGCCCCTAAATATGTGCCCGCTTATGTTTATCAGGTGCAAGCCCTGCGCCGAATGGGGCAAGTGGAAATGGCCAAAACACAGATCCAAAAGTTGAAGCGGTTAGATTCTTCAAACCCACTGGTCTATCTTTGGTTGGGTGAACTGGCATTTGCTGAAAGAAGATTTGAGGAGGCAAGCCAACAGTTGCAAATGGCACTAAAACACAATCCTAACCAAAGTGAGGCTCGAGCTAGACTGGTGCAGACCTACGTGGCACTAGGAGATTTAGCGTCCGCCAATCAGCATCGGCTACAGGCCCTTTTACCTACCCAACACCGAAAAATAGAAGACCCGGTCTGGCAAGAGGTTGTGGATTTGGGACTCAGTTCTCGCTGGTTTATCGAGCGAGGAAAGCGGTACATGCAGCAGAAGGCCTTCAAACGAGCAGCCAACGAGTTCTCAATGATAATTTCAGTAGCTGAAGACGACCCTGAAATATGGTTCAATTATGGCATTTCTCTGTACCATACTGAGCAGTACGCCACAGCCACCACTGCTTTGGAGAGTGCGTTGGCTTTGCAAACCCGTTTGGGAGATGAGAGCCAAGCCCCGAACTTTCAGCAACTACTAGCCGAATGTCATCACTATCTAGGTTTGATCTATGCTCAACACGATCAACCCAAACAGGCCATCTCGCATCACCAAAAGGCCATCGATTTCTCACCATCCAACACGGTCTACCGCCGACATTTAGCCCAAGTTTATTGGGAAACGAAGATGTATCAACCGGCGGCCGATCAATATCGACAGATTATCCAGTCTCAACCAAGCGATGAAAAAGCCCTTTATCGACTCGGGCTAATGGCGTTGAAAAAAGGCCAACTCGACGTAGCCATATCCTATTTCAATCGTGTACTATCGATCAATCCGAATCATACTCACGCCCACGGAGCATTAGGGCTAATATTTTTTCAGTTAGGAGAACGACAAAAGGCTACAGCCGCATACGAAACGATTTTGCGTATCGATCCCGATCACCAACCAGCTCAAAGTATGCTAAAGAGAATCAGAAGTCAACCCTAGGCAGTCAGGGGCGGTTGCTATTTTTCAGGTCTAAATTGTCGGCCTGAATTCAAGAGGTATTGACCATTCGATCCACCCCAGATGATCATCTCCGTCCCGGTCCAAATTAAACTGTTTAGAATTTTCCCTTCCGGTTTCCGATCTCTCGATAAGCCGCTCCAACTGTCGGTGCCAGGATTGTATACTCGACCGTCATCAGCCAAAATACCATCAGACCCATACCCCCCCCAAACAATCATCTCCGTTCCTGTCCAAACGGTAGTATGGCCGAAACGAGGTGTAGGTGCTTGTTGTTGTGTCATTGATCGCCACTCATCTTTAGCTGGAGTGTAGCGCCCCCCGGAGTTCAAATAGTCGTCTCGATCGACACCGGCCCAGACGATCATCTCCGTTCCTGTCCAAATGGCAGTGTGGCCGCTTCTCGGTTTGATGGGTGATGAAATCGGTCTCCAGTGGTCAGTGGCCGGAACATAACCGGCACCGGAAGCCGTCATCATTTCATTATCAATATACCCGCCCCAAACGATCATTTCACTGCCGGTCCAGACGGCGGTGTGTAGAAATTGACCGATCTCAAGCGGATTAGCAGGCAAGCTCAACCATCTGTTCACTGCCGGCTCATATTTCCCACCACCCTGTTGTTGTCGGTCTTTGTTTTTTCCGCCCCAAACGATCATCTCTGTTCCGGTCCAAACGGCCGTATGTCCACCTCGTGCTGATGGGGTGTTCTGTTGACTGATCGATGTCCAACGGTCCGTCCGTGGATTATAGCGCCCCCCGGAGTTCAAATAGTGGTTCTGATCGAATCCAGCCCAGACGATCATCTCCGTTCCGGTCCAAACGGCGGTGTGCCCGCCTCGTGCTGATGGGGCATTCTGTTGACTGATCGACGTCCAACAATCCGTCCGTGGATTATAGCGACTACCGTCGATCAGAGCCACTTCGTCTTGATCGAATCCAGCCCAGACGATCATCTCCGTTCCGGCCCAAACGGCGGTGTGCCCGCCTCGTGCTGATGGGGCATTCTGTTGACTGATTGATGTCCAACGATTCATCTGCGGATTATAGCGACTACCGTCGATCAGAGCCACTCCGTCTTGATCGAATCCAGCCCAGACGATCATCTCCGTTCCGGTCCAAACGGCGGTGTGCCCGCCTCGTGCTGATGGGGCATTCTGTTGACTGATCGACGTCCAACGGTTCGTCCGTGGATTGTAGCGACCACCTGTATTCAAATACCGATCTTGACTCACGCCGCCCCAGACGATCATTTCAGTCCCAGTCCAAATGACCGTATGCCCAAACCGGTTCTCAGGTACGCCATTCGACATCAAATTCCACTCGGCAGGAGTTGTGAGGATCAACAGTGTTAAAAGTAGGATGACTGTAAAAAAGAAAGATATTCTCATAGAATCGTTTTCAACAGGAAAATTCAAAAAAAGCCCCAAGCACTATTGCTTGAGGCTGATTCTCGTCGATAATTATTAGCTGACGAAATTTACTGTTTCTTTTTTAAGTCGGCCCAAATGACAGGCAGTCCACCCCTGGCTTCAACAGAGCTAAAAGCCCAGTGATTCCGTCTGGAGCAATGGCTTTGACATCTTCATCAGAGAGGGAAGTATGAAAAATGGCCATCTCGTCTATCGCTCCAGTAAACCAGTTACCGGCGGCATCCCAAACACCACAGCCACCAATACTGACGTCAAATGGCGAAGTGCCAAATGGACCACCTCCCCCACCTTCGACAACCTTTCCATCGACGAAAATTCTTAAATGTTTCTTAGAAGCCACATGATGCCAGCCTGTAGATGGCTGACCGTGTTTCCAGAGGGCTTTCAAGTCCCCGGCCGGTGTCCATAACCAAAGCGTATTCGGATTTTCAAAGCCAAACTCGGGGGAATTATTTTGTCCAACCAGCTCAATTCGATTTCCCGTTATTTTGCCGGTCTTGATCCAGCATGAAAGGGAAACTCTTTGAGGTTATCGAGTAGTTTTTTTCGGTCTGAACGCAATTATCTTTGCCGTTAAATTCTAAGGCTTTGCCGAACTCACCTTGGATCCATTTTGGACTTTTGACCAGCTTACCGTCATTGCCTTCTTTGGAAATGTCCCTTGCCACTTCACCTTTGCCGTCATAGAAAAGCCAAACACCGGCCGCCGAATCCAGCAGTTTGTCAATATCCGTTTTCGCCTGGCTCAGATTAACAGCAACCATACACAACAAAGCTAGACTGAAACTAGCACACTTTAACCTTTGTAACATCTATGCCTTTACCTACCTTAATTTGATTGTTCGTTTGCATAGTCGTGGGATTGACGACAAATACCCCACAACGGACTCACTTTAGCACAATGTTTGACTAATTGTAAAGTACAAGAAAGTTTCGGCATAAATAAAGATAGGGAGTTTGTTCCGCCTTCATTACGGGGCTCAACCCGATTGATCGGTTGATGGAATTCTATTAGCTGCCTGAATCGACCACCCCTGTAAAATTCATATAGGCTGCAAAACCGTCAAGCCTGTCAAACTTGGCGACTGCGAAAGGTAGGATTTTTAACTTTACTAGATCGGTGGTCTCGTTAGCAAGTAGGCAAAGTAAGTTCGCACTGATACCTTTCTGCTCAAATTAATAGATTGAACCAAATGAACTTCTCATACCTTTGCTATTTACAGACAAAAAAAGCCCCAAACATTTACTGTTTAGGGCCTTGCTATTAGAGAGTGTAACCTAACGGTTTGGCACTACTGTTCCTCGCGAATCTTGGCCCAGGTTAGGGCCAACCGATTTCTCGGATCCACCGCCGTAGTCATAGCTTTAAATCCGCTTTTCATAATTTTGTTGATGGCAGCATCATCGAGAACGCTATGAAAAATGGCCACTTCGTCCATAGCTCCAGTAAACCAATTATTTGCTGGATCCCAAATCCCACACCCGCCAATATTCACATTGAAATTGGATGCACCATGGTTTTTGCAATCTGCTTTCTTTTCAGCTTTCTGAACACCATCAAGATAAAGCTTAACAGATGATCCTGATGCTACCGCTGCAATGTGGTGCCATTCACCAGCTGGAAAGTCAAACGCAGTATCGACCGAGTTGCAAGGTGTCCAAAGCATAATTGTCTTAGGGTTACTCAAGCCAAATTCAGGCGAGTCATTTTGCCCAACGAAACCGATACGGTTGGCTGTTAGTTTACCCGGTTTAATCCAAGAAAGAATTGTAAATTCAGTTTTAGCGTCTAGCAGTTTTTTTTCTGTTTGAACACAATTGTCTTTCCCGTTGAATTCCAAGGCTTTGCCAAATTTCCCTGAAACCCATTTTGGGGCTTTAGTCAGTTTGGCATGGTTACCTTTGCTGGAAATATCCTTAGTACTGTCGCCAGTTCCTTCATCAAATAACCATATACCAACAGCTGAACTGAGATCCACCTCAGTGACTTTGGCCTGTCCTAAATTGGCAACATACAGGCTTAATGCAAGGCTGGCCAAGACCATCCAAATTGAACGATTGAAGATTCGCTTCATTGAAAATTCTCCTTATACTTTATAGCTTGATTTTTAGTGATACAATCTAACATTGATAAATCCACTGATCAATACAGTTATTTATCTCTCTTCAGGTCAGCCCAGAAAACGGGCAGCTTTCCTTTAGCCGCAACGGCTAGCAGAGCGCCGAATCCATCCTTCATAATGCCCTTAACATCATCGTCTTCCAGGGCAGAATGAAAAATAGCTACTTCGTCCATGGCACCGGTAAACCAGTTCCCGGCCGGATCCCACACCCCACAGCCACCAATGTTAACATTAAAATTAGATGTGCCGTGAGGTCCAGGCCCACCGCCCTCAGCAGGTTCGCCATCAATATAGACTCTCAATTTTTTCTTTGCTGCCACGGCGGCAATGTGATGCCAATCCTTGGAAGGATGTCCATGCTTCCATTGGTTCGAAAAACTGGATTTGGGTGTCCATAGATTGACAGTAGTGGGGTTGATAAAACCGAATTCAGGCGAATCGTTTTGTCCAACAAGTCCTATACGATTGGCCGTTATCTTTCCGGTCTTTACCCAACAGAGGATGGTAAACTCAGCCAGATTGTCCAGTAATTTTTGTTCGGTTTGAACACAAGTACCTTTCCCATCGAACTCCAAGGCCTTTCCAAACTTGCCTTTCACCCATTTGGCTTTGACCACTTTACCATCATTACCTTCTTTGGAAATATCCTTTGCCACTTTACCTGCGCCGTCGTCGAACAACCAAACACCAACTGCGGATTTCATCAACTCGTCGATATCGGTTTTCGCATGGCTAAGGTTAATACCAACGACACACAATAATATCAAACTCCAACAGACACATTTTATTCTCTGCGGCATTATGCTTCGTACTCCTTAATCTATTTCTCTGACAATTCATGGGATTCATGAAAAATCTCCCATAGCATTTTCATTCTAACACAATGTCTGATAATTGTGAAGTCAAAAAAACTTCTTGATGATAGAAGAACTATAAGTAACCCACTTTCGTACGATCGAAGGGCTCTGATGATGTCAAAACAGGTAGGGGTGATGAAGGGCGTTTCAAATCGATAATCGCAATCGAATCAAGTTTCAGCTAAATATATAAAGAAATTCTAGGGCCGGTTAACATTCAGGCCAAGCAGATGATGGTAGATACCAAGTTGAACCTAGACATGAAGTTACGATCCAGCTTTTCATCGCGCCTGGCAAGACGGACAAACTGTTTAATTTGATTGCCAAAACGCTCCACCAGGTTACGGTCTTTGTACCAGTGATCATCAGACTCTGGTTGTTGGTTGCGATTACTGTGCACTAGTATGACTACTGAAACTCCCATGCCTGGGATCATTTGGATCAAATCATTGGCTTCATATGCCTTGCCGGCTCTCACCATGTCTGGATCCAAACTCTGGGTCAAGGCGGGAGCCTAGATGATATTGGAATCTTAACCGGTGGTCAAAATAGAACCTAATGGATTGCCTGGCCCATCAACGGCGGAATCAATCTCGGTGGTCATACCACCAGGCGACCGACCGATGGCCAGAGGCCTTTCTTTTTTTGCACCTGCACTGTGCTGATGAACTAGAATGATTGTGCTATGGAGAAGAAGTTATCGCAGATCAATATCATCGGAGACCTGTTCCATCTTTAAAACCAAAGAGCCACTAGCAGTAACTATAATCTGGGGGCGCCAGATCGAATAAAACCTTACGATCTCCGAGTGTCGGCTGTCTGATCTCGTTTGTCGCAATAAAAAGTATGGCATTCATGGATAGGTTCGTAAGTGTTGCCATTGTTGAGTGTTCAAATCAGTGCTATAATTCTTCTGTTTCATGTTTGACTCCACCTCTTTTTCCCCTACAGCCTGACATGGAACTCCTCTTTTTTCAACTCTTTCTTCCACTAAACAGGTTCTAAGGGTTTGATATGGTTAACGGTTCAAAGGTTATTAATTCGGTTTTAGCAGCCGTAACTTTAGTTCTGATTTTATCAAGTTTCCATCAAGCCGCGGCTAAAACAGATTATTCCACTGATCCGATCATAACAATTCTGCCGTATGACGCCATTCCCGCCTATTACCAATCCTCGCTTTGTGACTGCCGATGAAGCTGAGCTGGAACCAGATTCGCCCGTCATCGGCGTCAGTAAATGAATAGTGAAAGCCACGCTTACTCCAGTCATTTACTGAACGGTCACGAGATCGTTAATGACCAGGTCGGCGGTATTCCTATCGCCACCACTTGGTGACCGCTCTGCAATACGGCTATCGTGTATGGCCGGGAGATTGATGGACTAACCTATACCTTTGGCGTTTCAGGTAAACTCTGGAGGGACGCCCTGTTGATGTATGATGTATGATGTATGATGTATGATGTATGATGTATGATGTATGATGTATGATGTATGATGTATGATGTA
>JASMLX010000008.1 GCA_030748495.1 Candidatus Poribacteria bacterium
ATCCGCTTGGCCAAAGGCGGTTGAAAGGCGGCATTGAATTGATCTGTCCCTACCGTAAAAACAATAAGACCAAGAAAGATGAGGATGGTGGCAAATTGCGGCCTGACAGGCGTCGATGGAAGGTTGAGCCTACTTTGGCCTGGCGGCCAAACTTCCGAAGATTGGTTGTTGGTTGGGAAAGAGAAATTCAGATCTACCCAGCTTTCTTTCACCTTGCTTGCATCCTGATTACATTGAGGCAGTTTTGAAATGGCTTCTAATAATCCTAAACGGACAGCAAACTAAGCGGAAGAAGGTACCGTGTCTGCCGAACATAAATCCAACACACTTGCTGGCCAATGCTATACACTATCACAATATCTGCAGCAAAAAAACTATCAGACGCCTAGGTTGGATAGTTTTTTTAACGGCTATCTCCTAGTATAGGGACTGAAACTAGACCCAATTGCTAAAAATGTGGGAATTTACTAGAGGCGTCGGATTGGCCAGACTTATTGGTTTGTTATACCGATACGTTGATTATTGACAATCAAAAGACTATTAGGTGATGATACCACAATCTCTCGTAATCCAAGAACTGCATTCAGTCGAGATTAATATCCGTCAACCGGCATTCGCCAGGCTTGCACTTCACGCCGAGGAGATGTCAACTTCTACGACTTTTACGACGTCTTCTGCGCTCACACTATCAGTAAAAATATTACCGACCGACCCCGATAATTAACCTATACTGAAAATAGTAGGAGGATTGAATGAGTTTTAAAATCGGTGTTGTCACCGATGAAATCAGCCAGGATCTAGTCGAAGCCATCGAAGTAGCCCGGTCCTGGGGGCTGGAACATATTGAACTGCACAGCGTATGGGGGCAAAATATCTGTCACATTGATGATGCGACCCTAAGCCGGGTGGTTTCAATTGTTCGGCAGAGTGGTATGACTGTAACCAATATCGACTCGCTTACTTTAAGGTGTGACCTCGACAATGATGAAGCCTATGCGGAACATATTGCTCATTTGCGCCGGTCAATTGAAATTGCGCCGTTGTTTGGAACCAACATCGTTCGCTTGTTCTCGTTTTGGAAAATCGAAAACATTACGGAAGAGCACTGGAAACGGATTTTCGACAAGCTTGAATTGCCAGTTCGTATCGCTGAAAGTGAAGATATTATCCTTGGCTTTGAGAATGTCAGCTCTGGGAATATTGGTACTAGCGAGGATCTGCAAAAACTGTTGGATTATTTTGATTCACCCAATCTAAAGCTAATTTGGGATCCTGGTAATGCCTATGCGGCAGGCGATTTTTCACCAAATCCAACCGGTTATCATCGGGTCAAAGACCGAGTCATACATGTTCATGTTAAAGATGTTGACTTCATTGATGGTAAAAGGGTTTGGCTACCGATCGGTGCCGGAAAAATCGACTACAAGTCAGAGTTACAAGCTCTAAAAGAGGATGAATATGACGGTGTAATCGCACTGGAAACTCATTTTCGGCTTCCTAATGATTATGGAGTTGAGAGTACACGCCAATCCTACGAAGGGTTAATGCAAACCCTTAAAGAAATAAGTTAAGGTCAATTGTAGGTGAAGGCCACATCGGAACAAAAAGCGGTTGTTTTATTGAGTGGCGGTCTCGATTCCACCACTGTACTTGCTATCGCACAAGACCGAGAATATCGGATCTTTGCTATGAGTTTTTGCTATGGTCAGCGGCACGCCTTTGAATTAGAGTGTGCCAAACAGATCGCCCGGCAAGCAGAGGTTAATCGGCACATTGTGGTTGACATAGATTTACGTGCTTTTGGAGGGTCGGCCCTAACCGATGACATTGAAGTGCCGAAGATGCGATCATTAGCAGAGATGACCGATAACATTCCGGTTACCTATGTTCCTGCTCGAAATACAATCTTTTTGTCCTTTGCCCTAGCTTGGGCTGAAACACTAGACGCCCGACACATTTTCATCGGGGTCAATTCACTGGACTATTCAGGGTATCCCGACTGTAGACCTGAATATATCCAGGCCTATACTCAAATGGCTAACCTGGCTACCAAAGCAGGGGTAGAAGGTCAACATCTTCAAATCCATACCCCGCTGATCAATCTCACCAAAGCGGAGATTATTCAAACTGGAACAACTCTGGGCGTGGATTATGCTCTAACGCATAGCTGTTATAGTCCCGATGTTCAAGGAAGACATTGTGGTCAGTGTGATGCTTGTCTTTTGCGCCAAAAGGGATTTAGCCAAGCCCAGATTACAGACCCAACGTCTTACGCAACCTAGGATATTAACTATGAGAGACCTCGAAACGATGAATGACTTGCCCAAACCGCAGACACTCGGATTGAAACCATCCTTCGGTTTTGGTGATAGGCTTGGTCTTGCCACCCCAGGGCATATCTTGGCAGCTAAGCGTGGCAATATGATCCCGGTCTTTGCTCAACAGTCGGTTCGCGAAATGGAACGAACCGGCCGGACCCCGAAGGATGTGATGATGGCAGCACAGAAGAGTCTAAAAAAGGCGGGTTGGACTCAAAGTTGGGGAGCTGATGCTGACCATCTAAAAACACAACAGGATGTGATCGATCTGGCTCTAGCTGGCTTTACTTTCTTCACTATTGACCCTTCCGACTATGTTACCAATCAGGCTGATTGGCTAACCGGAATGGATCTGCAAGATGCTGTAGAGGCGGTAATCAATGCCGGTGCTTTTGAATCGATAGACCAGATTGAACAGCTATATTTCAACCAAACTGTTGAACTCAGCGACCAATTAGCAATTTCTTGTGATGAGCGAGAAGAACTATTTCGCGCCGTTGTTAAATACGGTAAAGCTGTTGATTATGCCGCACAGATGACGACCTGGATTAAAAGCCAAGTTGAAGATTTCGAACTAGAAATCTCGGTGGATGAAACCGACACGCCAACCAGCGTCTGGGAACATCTATTTATTGCACTTGAACTAAAACGACGGGGAGTTGAGGTGGTCAGTTTAGCTCCTAGATTTGTAGGGGAGGTTGAAAAAGGCATCGACTACAAGGGTGATCTGCAACATTTTGAGGAGACACTCCATCAGCACGTTGCCGTGGCCCAACATTGTGGCCCTTATAAAATTA
The DNA here is from genome assembly GCA_030748495.1 of Candidatus Poribacteria bacterium. Classification (GTDB taxonomy): domain Bacteria; phylum Poribacteria; class WGA-4E; order WGA-4E; family UBA9662. The sequence goes on from JASMLX010000008.1 coordinate 3,116, forward strand.
GTGTTCATAGTGGATCTGACAAGTTTAGCATTTATCCCATCTTAGGTCGAGTTTGTCGGGAACTGCTCCACGTCAAAACGGCGGGTACTAGTTATTTAGAGGCCTTGAGAGTTTTGGCAAGACAACACCCTGACGCTTTTTTGGAGATTTTGAAATACTCAATCAGCCGCTTTGAAACGGATCGCGCAACCTATCATATTTCAGCCCAAGTCGAAAACTTGGCTGACCCTATTTTTCTAAATGTAGAGAAGCGAGAGGAAAAATATCTGGATCAGGACGACGGCCGCCAAGTACTTCACGTAGCCTTTGGGTCGGTCTTGACGAAGGGGCGAATGCCTAACGATCAGTTATTTAACGAGGTTATCATGGAAACGCTGGAGCAACATGCTGATCTATATGAACAATTTCTGGAGGCCCATCTCGGTAGACACATCGAACTACTGTCTGCCGGATAAATGGCAGGAGGCCGAGCGTTTGGAATATCGCAGACTAGGTAAAACAGAGCTAAAAGTTTCCGTTGTTAGTTATGGTGCCGCACCTCTCGGTAATGAGTACCGGCAAATCGATATCTCGGAGGGAATTCGATCCCTTCATTTGGCGCTTGATCTCGGTGTCAACTTCATTGATACGTCCCCTTACTATGGTCGGACAAAATCCGAGTCAGTGTTGGGGCAGGGGTTAGCGCAGATCGACCGGAACCGTTATTACCTGGCCACTAAAGTTGGTCGCTATGATCTGGATGAGTTCGATTTCTCGGCTGACCGTGTGGCACAGAGTATAGATAAAAGCCTCCGAAGGTTAAGAGTAGATTATCTAGACCTTATCCAGTGCCACGATATTGAATTTGGTAATTTAGACCAGGTCGTCAATGAGACGATTCCAGCCCTACAGAAAGCCAAACAGCAAGGAAAAGTTCGTTTTATTGGCATTACCGGTCTACCGCTAAAAATCTTCTGCTATATTTTAGATCGAATAGAAGTGGATACCATCCTGTCTTACTGTCATTATTCTCTGAACGACACGGCGCTGGAGGATTTGATTCCTTATCTAGAAACGAAGGATGTTGGCATTATCAGTGCATCGCCACTTTCGATGCGGTTGTTAACCAATCTTGGATCACCAGATTGGCATCCGTCTGACGATGAGACCAAACAGGTCTGTGCTCAAGTCGCAGCACATTGTCGTTGTCAAGGAGGCGATCTGGCTGAACTTGGTATGCAGTTTTCACTCGCCAATCCAAAGATTCATTCTACTCTGATGGGCACTGCTAATCCAGATAACGTCCGAAAAAACATCAACTGTCTGACCTCAACCTACAATGCAAACCTATTGGCCGAAGTACAAGAGATGCTGAAACCGATTCACAATCGCACCTGGATAAGTGGCTATCCCGAGAACAACTAAGATGCAAACTATTATCCTTGAAAAACCGGAGCATTTTACTCTAAAAGATACGCTGGAACCCGGCGAAGTTACGGCTGACTATGCCCGGGTCAGTGTCCGTCGCATTGGTATCTGTGGCACGGATCTTCATGCTTATCGGGGGAAGCAGCCCTTCTTCAACTATCCGCGGATTTTAGGGCATGAACTAGGCGTAGAAATCGTCGAAATTGGCAACAATGATCTAGGTCTACAACCAGGTGATACTTGTGCGGTCGAACCTTATTTGACCTGTGGGAAGTGCATCGCCTGCCGGTGTCAAAAGCCCAATTGCTGTGTTGAGATGAAGGTGTTGGGGGTACACATTGACGGTGGGATGAGGGAGCAGATTACAGTTCCGATCAATAAACTACACAAGTCGGATCATCTCACCTTGGAGCAATTATCCTTAATTGAGATGCTGGGGATCGGTGCACACGCTGTCGACCGAGCCCAACTGGAGTCAGACGAGTTTGTGTTGGTCATTGGTGCCGGGCCGATTGGACTGTCAGTAATTCAATTTGCACAACTAGCTGGGGCTAAATTGATAGTCATGGATATCGTCCAGAATCGGTTGGCCTTCTGTCGACAGCATTTTGGTGTTCAATGGACTGTCGAGGCTCAAAACGATCCACTATCGCAACTCGAGATGATCACCAAGGGAGACCTGCCAACCGTAGTTTTTGACGTCACTGGCAACACCAAATCGATGGAAAGCGCCTTCAGCTACGTTGCCAACGGCGGAAAACTGGTTTTTGTTGGCTTGGTACAATCGGAAATTACGTTTTCCGATCCGGAGTTCCACCGCCGAGAAATCACTCTACTTTCAACCCGAAACTCAACGCCCAAAGATTTCAAGCGGATTATCTCATTGGTTGAGCAAGAGAAAGTCGATACCAAACCGTGGATCACACATCGATCCTCCTTTCAGGAGATGATCTCAGTGTTCCCGAACTGGCTAGTACCTGAATCCAACATTATCAAAGCGGTTGTTTCACTTGACAGTTGAGCAGGCCATTTAACCGATTGGCGTCATCGCCGATGAATTACAGAAGGAGAAAATTATGTTTGATCTGATTACTTTCGGAGAGGCAATGGTACGACTAGCCTCGCCTGATTTTATGCGCTTGGAGCAATCATCCACCTTAAATATGACGGCCGGTGGAGCAGAGCTTAATGTGGCGGCAAATGCCGCTAGTTTAGGGTTAAAAACGGCCTGGGTTTCCCGGTTGGTCGATAACTGGTCTGGTCGCTTCATCTGCAACAAAGGACGAGAATTGGGCGTCGACGTCTCTCATATCGTCTGGACACCCTTCGATGGGGTTGGTCAGGAACGCAACGGATTCTACCATCTGGAACTCGGTGCTGGGCCTCGTGCTGCCAATGTGACCTACGATCGTGCTTATACAGCTATTTCCAACATTGAAGTGGGCGAAATTGACTGGGATCATATTTTCGATGGATCTCATTGGTTTCATCTGAGCGGTATCACACCTGCTTTATCTCAATCTGCGGCTACCGTTTGTGCGGAAGCATTACAAGCAGCACGTGCCAACGGCTTACAGACTAGTTACGATCTTAACTTCAGATCTAAACTCTGGAGTGCTGAAGAGGCTCAAAAGGTCAATCGGGAACTGGTAACACATGTTACGGTTTTGATCGGTAACGAAGAAGACTTTGAAAAATCGCTGGGTTATAAAGCGGAAGGGGCAACCGACGACTTTGCCAAACTAGATCCTGAAACCTACAAACAGGTAGTTCAACGGGTTATTAACGACTTCACCAACGTCGAACAGATTGGTACTACACTTCGTGATGCCAAAACAGGCTGGCTGAATGACTGGCGGACACTACTATTCGATGGCGACAATTTTTACCTGTCGAAGATTTACGAAGACTTGGAGTTAGTCGATCGGGTTGGTGGTGGCGACAGTTTTTCCGCCGGGCTAATTTACAGCTTGCTTCGAGGAAAACCTGCACAGGAAGCGGTCGACTTCGCTGGTGGCTACTCGGCTCTCGCTCATACCTTTCCCGGTGACTTTAACTGGGCAACAGCAGAAGAGGCCGAGAAAGCAATGCAAGCAGGTAGTGTACGGATCAACCGTTAGGTGGAATCTGGAGATTAAGAGTTTATTATTCATTGGTCGGCAATCATTAGTCACCGGTTTCGGCGTGCATTCCTATCGACCGTACAAAGAAAGGTAGCGAAAATGTAGTCCGGGATTCCGGTAGATGTAGTGACATCTTAATCCATCCAAGGTCAAGGCGACTTCGCTATCAGGCTGAGGATATGGTTAAGGGCATGACTAATAAGCTATTGAAATATTAGGTGATCTGAGTAAGGGGAAAAACCTTGAAACATGTGGAAGTTTATCGAGAAATAGGCCGTTATGCGGGCTGGCCAGCTAACTACGGAATTTGGTCTTGGGGCAATGAAATTGTGGTCTGTTTTACCGTTGGTTACATGAAGGAAGAGATTTCCGGCTTTCATCCTAGAGATGCTAGCAGGCCTTTCTATACGGCACAAGCCAGAAGTCTGGACGGTGGCGAAAGTTGGAAGGTTATTCCAATGGTGTGCAAAGTCCCCGGCAATAAGAGCCTCTCAGCGGATGAGCACGTCAAATCTGATCTCGGTATTGGCGATACCGCAGACCTCGAAAATACGCCCATCGACGGCCCCGGCATCGACTTTACCAATTCAGACTTAGCGATTATGTGCGCTAGATCTGGATTATCCGACGGTGCTGAATCCTGGTTTTACTTCTCACTGGATCGCTGTCATTCGTGGAACGGACCGTTCAAACTGCCCGGATTTGGGCTCCGTGGCATTGCCGCCCGTACCGATTATTTGGTTTTCGACCAGAATACTTGTATCTTCTTTCTAACCGCCGCTAAGTCCGATGGTAAAGAAGGTCGCGTTTTTTGTGCTCAAACGACGGACGGTGGCAGAACTTTTGATTTGCAGTCTATGATTGGCGAAGAACCCGACGGCTTTGGCATTATGCCGGCCAGTCTACGCTTGCCAGACAGTCGCTTGCTGGTAGCAGTGCGGTGTCGCGGCAACAAGCCCGACTTCACCCAAGCACAGAACTGGGTAGACCTATACGCATCCGATAATCAGGGCGTGAGTTGGAAATACATCAACAGGCCCGTCGCAGACACCGGTGTCGGCGGTAATCCGCCAACATTAACGCAATTAAAGGATGGGAGATTAGCTATAGTTTACGGCTATCGAGATCAACCAACGGGCATGGGAAGTGTTACTAGCATGGATAACGGTCAAACATGGAGTCAACCGATTATGCTACGGGAAGATGGTGGTGATCACGATATTGGTTATCCCAGAACCGTAGAACGTCCCGATGGAAAATTGGTGACCGTCTATTACTACAACGATCAGCCAGACGGTGAACGCTATATTGCAGCTACCATCTGGCAACCGTAATGATCCAGAAATAACGAGATAAGAGAGATGAGCAACTTCCAGATTATTGATACACATACCCATTTTTACGATCCTAGCCGCCCACAAGGTGTTCCTTGGCCAAGCAAAGACGATGACTTTCTCTATCGCACCGTTTTACCTGATGAGTATAAAACTATGACAACGCCTTTAGGCGTTCGAGGAACGGTAGTCGTTGAGGCCAGTAAGTGGTTTGAGGACAACCTTTGGGTGCTGAAATTGGCCGAAACAGAGCCCTTTATTGTCGGCTTAGTCGGCAATCTCCAACTCGATTCGGTCGACTTTGAGCCGCACTTTGAACAGGTCACAGCTAACCCCCTTTTCCGAGGTGTCCGACTCGGTGGTGGGGTCGTGCAGCATCTGAGCGATGCGGATCTACAAAAGCTAGAGCGACTGGCAGCAGCAGATCTCCAACTCGATGTCCTCGGCAATGCTGATGTTATGCCCCGCGTAGCAGAACTGGCGACCCAAATTCCCAATTTACGAATCGTTATCGATCATATAGGGTCAGCACGCATCGATGGCAAAACACCGGACCGTGAGTGGGCGGAAGCTATGCAGATCTCAGCCAAACCGTCTAACGTTTACTGTAAGGTGTCGGGTTTGGTAGAAGGAGTAACGGATAAGATGCAACCACCACCTAAAGACGTGGACTTTTATGCACCGGTGCTAGATCTACTCTGGAACCAATTTGGCCAGGAGCGGTTGATTTATGGATCTAATTGGCCTGTCTCCGCTCGCTATGCCGACTATGCTTTTGTTCAACAACTTGCACTGGATTACTTTCAACCAAAAGGGCAGGATGTCATCGTCAAGGTGTTTGAGCAGAACTCGAAAGCAGTTTATAAGTGGATTGATCGACTAAAGTGAGATCACAAAAGTTTCGATCACATCGTTAGCCAGCAGACGAGCGGTGATGGTTTTGATAATTTCTCGCTTAGCATCGTTACTAATCCGCTTGGGCTTAAAATGGAATCGATATTGCCGCCCCGTCTGAGCAGAAACAGGTGACTTATCATCAAGGTTTGAGTTAGAGGAACCTTGTGCGATTTCCAGATCTTGAATTCCTTTGCCGACACTTTCGCCAACGTTATCTGTAACACCTGGCTTGAAGCGGATCTCAACTCGGCAACCTGGATCAGACTCTTCAAGGTTCTCAGGTTGAAAGCGATAGCTTTGGGTGATGTTATCAGCCAACAGTTCTGAGCAAATTAGGTCGATTTGAGAATAGGAAAGACTCGTTCCTGACTTGATCTGAGTTTCACCTTCTAGAAAATACAGTCTCGTATAGTCGACTGATTCGATCTCGCCGATGCCCAGGTCTCTAATATCTTGCACGAGATCCGCCTGATCGGTAAAGTTGTCGCTAACCTCAATTTTCCAAGCCATCTAATTTAGCTTCCTTTTTGAGCCAAGATTCCAATCCATTCATTCTGTTTGCGCTCTTTAAGACACCGAAAGCCGTTGTCACGTAATGCTTTTCGGATGGTCTGTGACTCGTTTTCTAAAATGCCAGACAGGATGAGTTTTCCATGCTTTCGCAGATATTTCGGATAAAGCGGGATCATCGGTAAAATTACCTGGCTGATAATATTAGCGATGATTAAATGAAATTTTTCTGAGGTATTATCGAGTCCATGTGAATGACGTAAATCTGTTTTGTTAACAACATCGTTGACCACAAAATTATGTTCGGCTACATTCAAAGCGGTCTCGTCGATGTCAATTGCCACCACTTTCTTAACTCCCATCTTAACTGCTAGGATGGATAGAATCCCAGATCCGGTTCCAATATCAGCTACCACCTCTCGCCCTTTAAACTCAAGGTCAGAAAGTAAAAGTAATGATAATCGGGTGGTAGGATGGTGGCCTGTACCAAAGGCCATACCTGGGTCTAAACGAATCAGGATTTTGGAATTATCACTTTGAGCTTCATCCTGATCGGCAAATTCTGTGTGGTGCCAAGTCGGTGCGACAATTACTTGAGTCCCGATCTGTTGGGGCGGAAAGGCAGAGCGCCAACTATCGGCCCAATCCTGGCTGTCGTAGGCTCGCATCTCGATGGTAACGAACCCTTCGCCTGGCAACCCGAAGTTAGGCAGTTTGCTGATAAAGCGTTGCAGATTGCGCAGGCGTAAGGCCATCAAGTCATCTTGAGGAAAGTAGACCAACAGAGTATGTTGGTCGTTTCCCTCTTGAATTTCAAGACCCACTGCCTCATTTTCAAACAAGTAATTGGCAATGGCGTCAGCAGACTCGACCGCTGTTTTGACTTGAATCTGCGTCCATCTAACCCCAACTTTGGATCGGGTGGAAGACTTTTGTTCCATCAGCCTGTTCGTCAGTTAAACGATTGGTTAATCTGGTTCGGGTGAAAGGACAGCGTATTCCTACTTGTTTTGATGGGAAAAGAATTTGTCTTTTAGCTTACTGAAAGGATTAGCCTGACCATCATCTGGAGAGGAACCTGATTCTCCTCTCAACTGTGCAAACTGAGTTAGCAGTTCGGTCTCTTTATCACTCAGTCGTTGTGGTGTCCCTATTTCAATGTGAACATAGAGATCTCCCTTGATATTTTGACGAGGATATGGCACCCCTTTCCCACCGACGCGAACTTTGTCGCCATATTGTGTGCCTGGCTTAATTTTGAGTTGTACCGTGCCATCGAGGGTTGGAATCTCAATTTCCGTACCGAGAGCAGCTTCGACAAAAGAGATCTTGGCCACCGTCATCAGATCACTGCCTTCACGATAGAAATCATCGTGTTGCTCGACCTGCATCACCACATATAAATCGCCTGGCGGTCCACCCAGTCCTCCAGCTTCCCCTTCACCTCGTAAATGAAGTTTATGGCCTGTATCCACGCCTTTGGGAACGTTGACTTTCAACTTTCTTACATTTCGGATCAGACCTGCGCCGTGGCAGGGTTGGCAAGGGCTTAGAATTACGCGTCCCTCTCCCTGGCATCTAGGACAGGTACGTGAAACACTTAGAAAGCCGGTTGACGAGGTAACACGCCCTCGGCCGTGGCAGTCAGGGCAAATTTGCGGCGTAGACCCTTTCTCAGCCCCACTGCCTTGACACTCTTGGCAGATTTCATGACGTGGCACTTCGATAGTTTCTGTTTTGCCGAAGATGACATCTTCCAGCGTTATAGCCAACGTATATTGAAGGCTGGCTCCACGCTTCGGTCCTTGTTGACTCCTGCTGCTACCGAAGCCAAATAGATCTTCAAAATCTCCGAAAATGTTACCGACAATATCCTCAAAATTGCTGAATCCACCGCTAAATCCGCTACCGCCGACGATTCCTTCCACGCCTGCATGGCCAAATTGATCGTAGCGTTGGCGTTTCTCGGAGTCGGATAAAACTTCGTAGGCTTCCGTTGCCTCCTTGAATTTACCTTCGGCCTCCGGATTGTCGGGATTTTTGTCTGGATGGTACTTAATCGCTAGTTTGCGATAAGCCTTTTTGACTTCATCTGCGCTGGCATTTTTCCCAACTTCGAGGACTTGATAGTAATCTCGCTTCTCAGCCATCTTGGATACCTAAGTTCTATTGTGGAGTAATCTATTCAGTCTCAAATTACGATTGAGTCGAATAGCGGCGACGGAATCTATCAACCCGACCAGCCGTATCGATAATCTTCGATTGCTGCCCAGTGTAAAATGGATGACAGTTGGAGCAGATCTCAATTCGAGCACTCTCTTCGGATGAGGTTGTTTGGAACTTTGCCCCACAGACACAGGTAATAGTGCATTCCACAGTTTTTGGATGAATCTCAGATTTCATCGTGTTACTTCTCCTTTAATTTAGTAATTAAGCAAATTTAATGTTACCACTTTGATTTTGTCCTAGAACTTTTACCGCTACCCACACCGCCTTGCGCCATCATCTCCAGTAATTCTTCATTGGAGTTGGTTTTATTGAGTTGTTCAGCCAGCAGTTCCATCGACTCGGCCGGCCCCATTTGTGACAAAAAGCGACGCAAAACTAGAACCTTGCTGAGCACATCGGGTTCAAGCAATAGTTCCTCACGCCGGGTTTTGGATTGCAATACATTAATGCAAGGGAAAATACTGCGATCTAGTAGCGATCTATCTAGGTGAACCTCCATATTGCCGGTTCCTTTGAACTCCTCAAAGATAGCTTCATCGGCGCGGGACTCTGTTTCGACAAGTGCAGTTGCGATAATAGTTAAACTGCCCCCCTCCTCAATTTTTCTGGCGGCACCAAAGAAGCGACGGGGTTTTAGGAAGGCAAAAGCATCTAAGCCACCTGATAACGTTTTGCCGGAGTGCGGCGCAACGATGTTGCAGGCACGTGCCAGACGGGTCATAGAATCCAAGAGTACTACGACGTCTTGTCCACACTCAACACAGCGTTTAGCTTTCTCGGCGGCCATTTCCGCAACGGCGACATGTCGTTCTGGATGCTCGTCAAATGTCGAGCTAATTACTTCGCCTTTGACGGAACGCAAAACATCGGTTACTTCTTCTGGTCGTTCGTCGATTAACAAAACCATCAATACGACTTCAGGGTGGTTTTGGGAAATTCCGTGTGCGATGTTTTTAAGTAGCGTCGTTTTGCCAGAGTAAGGGGGAGCAACCAACAGGCCTCTTTGGCCTTTGCCGATTGGAGACATTAGATCCAAGATACGGGTTGCGAACTCTTTTGGATGATGTTCCAGTCTCAATCGTTCGAACGGATGAACCGGTGTTAAATTATCAAATAAGATGCTGTCTTTGATAGTGCTTGGGGACTCGCCATTGACCGTTAATATTTTCAACAAGGCGAAATAATTCTCTGATTTGTCGCCAGTTTTTTTGGGAGGGCGGATTGTCCCCTCTACAAAGTGCCCTGTTCGCAAACCGAACTTTCGCTGCTGGGAATGGCTGAGATAGATATCTTCCGAGCTTTGAAGATAATTGAAACGAGAAGATCTGAGGAAGCCGTAGCCTTCAGGTAGAACTTCAAGCACACCACCGCCGTACAGGGTGCCTTCGTCTAATTTAGCTTTTGCTTCGAGTATTCGGGCGATTAGCTCCTGCTTCCGAAGCCCGCTATAACCTGACAGCGACATTTCCTTGGCCATCCGGGTTAACTCGGAGATAGTCATGTCTTGAAGTTGGGAGAGATGAAGATTACCCATTACTTCGGTATTCCTTTGGTCGGCAATAAATTTTGTGCATACGTTAAGTATTCCATCCGTTGGTAGTTGTTAATCCTGTTAAACCTGTAATAATTAGGAAGTTCTACCCAAAAAGGTCTATCAAAGCTAGATCAGACAAGTAGACGTCTGTTTAAGAAGGACGAAAGCTGATGCCTCTACACTTACCACAAACAACGTCAACGGATATTTGATCGGTAAACTCTGCAGAGTAGCGTTATTTAAACTCGGAATCGAATTGAAAAAGCAGGTTGATAGGGTTGCAAAGCGTAATATTGCGGGGGTTCTAGGCGAGAATTTCACTCAACGCGTCGAATTATACACGAACCATTTCGGCGCGTCAAGATTTTTTTGTTTTTTGTGAACTGAGATATAATATTAGCCTAAGCAACGAACAAGAGATTAATATTTCAGAGATCCTTGAGGTAGGTGATCAAAGAGATAACTTCTTGATTTCTAAATGCTGGGTTGCCTTTAAGATTGGCTTTAAATCGTACCGTGATTTATTATCCCTGTTGGTATCAATATTATAAGTACAAGAGTTGCAGCAGGGGCTCGCTGCCATGACTGATACCCCCTCAAATCTATCTGCAGAAGGAACCGAGGGTAAGATATGCTAAGCTGGTTTTTGGTAAATTAATTACCAACAGACCATTGAATCTTGAAACAACCCGGTTAGTGCTTCTGCATCCGCAGGGCGAGGCGACAGTTTCGTGACTCGATGTTGGGGGAGTGTTCCTTCGACAAGTTGTGGAATGTCAGATAGCTGGTAGCCGAGGGCACTTAGCCCGTTAGGGATGCCTGTTTGTTGCATCAGATCTGTGATAGCAGTTGCCAGAACATCACCGGCACTTGCCGTATCTGAATTTGAGGTGTCCACTCCCATCAAATTAGCTGCATATAAATGCAGAGCTGGATTGGTCGAAGCGGTGAAGCGAAATACAGCGGGAGCGTTCAGAATGACCGACATGCCGTGTGGAACAATAGGGCTGGAATTTGATGCGGGTCGAGGAAATCCTGTTGGAATGTAGTCCCTAACCATGCCTGCTACCGGATAGGACATACCGTGTGGCAGGTGAACCCCTGCATTGCCAAAACCGATTCCTGCATAGGTGGAAGCTAGCAGCATCTGTCCACGTGCCTGATCATCATCTGGATCTGTAACTGCTCGCACTAGATTCTCCGATACCATTTTTGTCGCTTCAGAAGCCCAAATGTGACTAATTGGATTTGCCCCTTGGTAAGCAGGTCGATGCTTTGAACTTTCAGGAGCTAACCGACCAGTATAAGGCAAGGCTGTCATCGACTCTAGAGCGTGGCTAAGGACATCCAAACCAGAGCAAGCTGCTACAATCGGTGGCATGGTACGGGTATTATCGGGGTCTACGATCCCCAATATTGGACGTAATGCTCGATCAGCAATACCCGTTTTGGCATGTATCTCCAGTAGATCGAAGATAGCAACGCCTGTAGTTTCACTTCCCGTACCAGCCGTTGTCGGTACAGCAATCAGCGGCTTAACAACACCTGGAACTGGTTCGCCTTGACCGATTGGCTGGTTGACATAGGTTAGCAAATCCGCCGGATAGGTCGAATACAGGTTAGCGGCTTTAGCCGTATCCATACTCGATCCGCCACCGACAGCTACAAAACCATCAAAGTCCCCGTCCAGTGCAAAATCAATCGCCAATTTAAACGAAACATCGGTCGGTTCAACTCGTACCTTATCAAATAAGACAGCATCGATATTAGTCTTTTGGAGTGCTTGTAGAACCCTCGAAACGGGTTGGCTATCCGATAGGTTGGGATCCGTGACTACCATTACTCGTTTGCAATCTAATGCCTTCATGTCCTCGCCGATTTCAACAGTCACCCCAACGCCAAATTTGATGCGGGAGGTATCCATAATAAAAGCAGTTTCGGTTTTCCCCACGGTTCTCAATTCCTCCTCTGTTTCCATCTTTCGTTTGTTTTGCGATTAGACATTAATCTTTAAAGGTTCGCTTCTAAGGAGCATACTGACGGTCAGGTTATCGCCGTAGAACACTAGTCAGGTCTGAGATAACCCTTGCCTTGATGGGCAATTTTGGTTCGCTATCAATTCTATTTGATTTCTTTGAATCTCGAGTGTTGATCTGATTATAGCACCGGTAATCAAAGGATACAGCAGATCTTTTAGAACCGGGTTAGATTGACAAAGAAAATCACTTGTAGTAGATCCGACCTTTTGCAAATCTACTACAAGTGATTTTCATCAGCTCCAATTCGAGCCTGGATTTCCTCGACCTTTAAAGTCAAGTCTGAGAGAGTAAAAATCAATAGTCCCATGACTGCGACCAAGGGCAGATATTGGTCGATTTCCTTCATTAAATACTCAATCCGACTATATTCTTCTGGGATGCTATCTGCGCTTTCCCACGCTTTCATCGCAGGGGGATAGGTGATGAATAACAGTGCTAGAATCAGTAATAGTTTAGCCAAATTGAGCCGGTTTCTAATTCTTGAAATTGAGGAACGCGTTTGTATCATCTGAGTTGAATCTGTAGCCGAAAGGTCGGCTTTGGTCCGCTTCTCCTAAACCGTAAAAAAGGCTGAAGATGAAAGCGGGTGCTAGCCGCCTCTCTCCAGCCATTTGGGAACCAGTTTAAAATCGAACCGATAGAATTTATGAGGCAGATTTATTGATTTTCTTTAATCCAACTCATCATGCTCCGTAATTCTTTGCCTACCGATTCGATTTGGTGTTCGGCTTCATTCCGACGCAGCGCACGCAGGGTTGGTTGATTAGCTTGATTTTCCAAGACCCATTCGCGAGCAAAACCACCGTTTTGCACATCGGCTAACAGGGTTTTCATCCGCTTTTTGACTTCATCATCCACGATACGTGGCCCACGGGTTAGATCACCATATTCTGCTGTGTTGCTAATAGAGTGGCGCATCCACGACAATCCGCCTTCGTAAATCAGATCAACGATTAGTTTCAGTTCGTGCAAGCACTCAAAATAGGCCATCTCTGGCTGATAACCAGCTTCGACTAGGGTTTCAAAAGCGGCTTTGATCAAGGCCGTGGTTCCACCGCACAAAACCGCCTGCTCACCGAACAGGTCAGTTTCTGTTTCCTCACGGAAAGTGGTTTCTATCACACCTGCTCGAGTACCGCCAATCCCTTTGGCATAAGCCAACGCTATATCTCTGGCCTGACCGGTCTCGTCTTGGTGAAGTGCCAACAAGCAGGGAGTACCAGCCCCCTCCGTAAAGATACGACGTACCAGATGCCCCGGTGCTTTAGGGGCGATCATGGTAACATCAATTCCTTCTGGCGGCACAACCTGACCGAAGTGAATGCTGAAGCCGTGTGAAAACATCAGCATATTACCCTCAGACAAATTGGGTTCTATCTGATTTTTATAAACTGAGCCTTGTAGTTCATCAGGAATTAATATCTGAACGATGTCGCCTTCGGTTGCCGCTTCATCAACGGGCTTAACAGTTAATCCGTTGGCTTCTGCTTCTGCTACCGAACTACTGGAGGGGCGAAGACCAACGATGACGTTAGCTCCACTCTCTTTTAAGTTCAGAGCCTGTGCATGCCCTTGACTCCCGTAACCAATCACCGAAACGGTTCGCTCTTTCAGTAAGTTGAAATCTGCGTCACTGTCGTAATAGATTGTTGCCATACAATACTCCGTAATATATCCTTAAAAATTTTACTTCCGACTTTGTATGCGTCGGTCGATGTTAGGGCGTCGATAGTTATTAATTTCTATCCGTTTCTAGTCCTTATTTCACCGCGTATTATAGCGATTTTACCCGTTTTTACGATCTGTTTGATGCCATAGGGATGCAGCATATCAAGCAAGGCTCGAATCTTCCCTTCGTCCCCGGTAACTTCGATTGTCAGGTTAGTTGGGGTTACGTCGACCGTCTTGGCACGAAAAATATCGACAATTTGCAGAATCTCAGCCCTCTCGCTAGTATCACAATCGACTTTAACCAGTGCCAGTTCACGCTCCACATGGTGTTCAGCGGTCAGGTCTCTGACTTTAATCACATCGATCAACCGATTTAATTGTTTCTCAATTTGCTCGATGATTTGAGCCTCACCGTGCGTCACAATTGTCATGTGCGAAACCTCGGGATCATCTGTCTCGGCTACTGACAAACTATCAATATTAAAATTGCGGCCACTAAATAGCCCGGCTACCCGGGCTAAAACGCCAAAGCGATTATTGACCAAAACCGAGAGGATATGAGAGTCGCTTTTCTGAATTGCCATTATGCCAAACCTCGAATTACTTCGTCAAGCCCGGCTCCAGATGGCACCATAGGAAACACGTTCTCCTCCTCGTCCACGATAAAGTCGATTACTACCGGGCCGTCCTCAATTTTTTGGGCCTGTTCCAGTGCTGGTCGAACCTCCTCTGGCCGTTCGACACGAATCCCTGTTGCTCCAAAACCTTCCGCGAGTTTGGCAAAATCCGGGTTATCGTGATAATCAACAGCCGAGTACCGTTTTTGGAAAAACATCTCTTGCCACTGGCGCACCATGCCTAAGTACATGTTGTTGATAATAAAGATCTTGAGTGGCAGTTTCATGGTAACGGCCGGCACCAGTTCTTGAATGTTCATAATGAAAGATCCATCACCGTTGATATTGACGAGTGTCTTGTCAGGCCGGCCCAGCTGTGCCCCAATCGTAGCTGGCAAACTAAAACCCATAGTGCCCAATCCACCAGAGTTCAGCCATTGGCGATGTTCGGTATATTTGAAATATTGAGCTGCCCACATCTGGTGTTGGCCAACATCGGCCGTGACAACAGCATCTGGGAATAGGTCGTAGACTTGCTCAATCACATATTGGGGCATAACTCTGTCGCCATTCTGGCGATACTCAAACGGATACTTCTTCTGCCACTCCCGAATCTGTTGCATCCACGGTTCAATCTGAGCCGGTTGGGCTAGTTTATTCATATCCCTCAGGATGTTCTTGGCATCACCAACGATCGGTATGTCAACCGTCACATTTTTACCGATAGAGGAGGGATCGATGTCAATATGAATCTTCTTCGATTTTTGAGAGAACCGTTCTAAGTTACCGGTTACTCTATCATCGAATCGTGCCCCGATGGCAATTACCAAATCCGCGTCAGAAAAAGCGTAGTTGGCGCAACAGGATCCGTGCATGCCCGGCATCCGCATGGCTAACGGGTCAGTTTCAGGAAATGCCCCTAGCCCCATCAGCGTTACTGTAATTGGAATCCCTGTCTTAGAGGTGAAGTGGCGAAGTTCTTCATGTGCATTAGCTAAAGTTACACCACCACCGGCATAGATCATCGGTTTTTCCGCTCTATTGATCAGATCCATGGCTTTTTTAATTTGGCCGGGATGTCCAACGACTGTCGGATTATAACTGCGGATGTTGACCGACTCCGGGTAGTAGAAGGCGGATTCCTGAATCTGTGCATCCTTGGCAAAGTCAATGACAACTGGCCCAGGTTTACCAGTTGCCGCGACGTGAAATGCTTCGGCTACTACATCTGCTACTTCATCGCTACTTTTGATTAGATAACTGTGTTTACAGATTGGCCGGGTTATACCGAGAATATCACACTCTTGAAAGGCATCGTTTCCCATCAAATAGGTGGGGACTTGCCCCGTGATGGCCACCATCGGGATCGAGTCCATGTGAGCAGTTGCAATTCCCGTCACTAAGTTGGTAGCCCCAGGTCCGGAGGTGGCTAAGGTCACTCCGACTTTACCAGTAGCTCTGGCGTAGCCATCAGCAGCGTGTGCCGCTCCCTGTTCGTGCCGCATTGGAATCAGTTTTAATCCCTCAGCATCGTATAGATCATCAAAAATTGGCATGGCAGCACCACCCTGCACTCCGAAAATATACTTGACTTCAGCTCTTTTTAAACTTTCGACCAGGATTTTAGCTCCGCGCATGTTCTTCATAATGTTATTTTACCCCCAGCAGACTTATGCCCAACGGGTGTCTCCACCAACACATCCGTTTAGTTATCATTTTAATCTTGTCGGGATACTAATGCGGTTCAAAAAATAGAACGCCAACTGGAGAACAGGCTTTCTATTTTCACTTCTATTTATTTCAGTACAACCTTGAGGACACCAATATCGATTCACATTTGGTACCATTCTAATTGGCATCAGGGCAGGAAATAGGCAGCAAAAAAGCCCCTCTCGTTCCCGACTGGAATTATCCAGACCTGGAGACGAGAAAGGCTCGGCGAGTCTTTTCCGCGGTACCACTCCACTTCCCTCACCTATCGGTGGGACGCTTATTCGGATGCGGTTACGAGCATCAATCGGTCATCCTTACCCACTGATCGACAGCTTGGGGATGACAACTCCTGAGCGACATTCAGCCGTTGTGCTTGAGGAGATCTTTCAGCCGGTGAATCCCCTTCTCTAGCAAGCCAGTTCGACCTACTCTTCTCATTCATAGCCTTTCCGCGCGAATGTTAAGTATACATAGAATCGGCGGGGCTGTCAAACCAATTTTGCGACTGTGAGATAACCGGCAGTTACCCCTTGGCAACGGTGTAAAGTTCGTTATCCTTATTCCCGTTGATAATACTATCGCCAACGCCGCTGGGGCAGGAAAAACGAAAATTCCAGCGCTTGAAAAGGGGAAATGTATGAAACGAATCAGCAAGAATCCAAGAAACAGCCCCGCTACAGAAGCGGGGCTGGCTAGTGCAAGGATATATCGAGGCCTTTACTTGTTCAGTAGGCCTGTTTCAGTGTGCCCCAAGTGGTGGTCAGCTTATCCTGAACTTCGACCGGGAATGGATTATCCAGATCTTTGAAGTACTCAAAATGGGAAGTGAGTTTTGCCGCCCCAGGTCCCTCTGCAATCCCAGAATAGATGCTGACTTGCAGCGGGTCTTTCAACTTCAACTCATGCTCGCCAACCAGGTTCCACTTATCCTTTTCTTTTAGTTTAAACCAAGTCGTAAATTTATCTTTTTTACGTTGCATCCGCATAAACATAGGTAGTGCGCCCTGTTTGACCTTTCCATAAGTGGCTGCTGTTCCTGTCAAGCCGGGATCACCATCCCGTTGCCTGGCCTGATATTGCAAAACTGCGGTATTTCCTTCCCCTGCACCTCGCCCCCATAACTTAAGGGTGACCCAGTCAGGTGCATCACCCTTGTTGGGTGCTTTGCTTGTAGGTGATAAAGCTACAATGCCTTGAACCGTACTCCCATCTCTATAATCGTGGATCAAGTGGGTCTCCACATGGAAGTCACCTGAGTGTTCTTGGTACAAGCGATTGGATTGATCATCGCCCCAGAGATTACGATTGTTCTCTCCTGCAATGGTTAACCAACCTTCCTTCGTTTTTCCAAGGTCCCACTTCTTAGGTTCGTTTGACCATTTCCAATTTGGGTTTTTGAAGGCGTTACCCTCAAATGGATCTCCCAGTGATTCGGCCGCCTGTATTGAAACATCGTTGCTGAGAAATAGTACTAGCTGGAGAAGTACTGTTATTAAAGCAGGGAGAAATTTGTTTAAATTACTTTTCATTGACAATTCCATTCGCATTGAAATAAATGCGGCCCAGCCTGGAAGCCAGACCGCATTTATTTTATTATCTGTCACGCTAATTCTGTCCCCAGAGAGTTTGCATTATAGACAGATTTTACAGTGACAGATATCAGAGTATCCTAACTACTCAGACTTGAGGTGGCCCCAAGTAGTTGTTAGCCGATTCCTTGGATCCACAGCTGTGACTGGTGCCGAGGCTTCGAGGAAATTTTCAAAGTTAACTGTCAGTTTACCTTTTGTATCAGCGATTCCGGCGTAGATGCCAACTTTGATCGGATCCTTTAGTGCATTGGTAACTTTGCCAACTGGTAACCAATCCCCTTTGCCTTCCGGTTTGAACCAGGTTTCGTAGGTGTTACCTTCTCTTTTCAGACGCATAGCAATCGAGATTTTGCCCGCTTTGGGTTGATAATTTTTCCCATCCGCGAATTTGAAAGTACCGACGTACCCGAGGTCAGCAGCATCGTTTTCGCGACGTTGGTACTGCAAAACGGCGTTATCACCTTGGTCTGCACCGCGCCCCCATAATTTCAGCGTTACCCACTCGCCGTCTCGTTTCTTGCTGTCTTGGGTGGTTTCTGACTTGACTAGGATCCCGGCCACAGTGCTGGCGCCGCTATAGTCATTCAGAAAATTGGTACTGATATCGAAACTCTGCTGACTGACTTCTTGGTAGAAAATCAGGGCGTCGCTGTTTCCCCAGACATTACCGTTGAAACCACCGACAACTTTTAGTTTGCCACCATTGACCTCAAATTTTCCGACTTTTGGATTATCAATGCTCCAAAACTTGCTCAAACTCGAGCCTTCAAATTCGTCGCTCTGTAGCTTATCTTTGAGCCCCGCTAGAGACGGTACGACCGCTGATCCGAGAACAAAGAGACTGCAGATACACATCGTAAAAATACGACCCACTTTTGACATTAATTAATTAGCTCCTCTTAGAAACCAGTGGCCATTTAGCCCCGATTTCAATTCTAATATAGACTTCGTTTTTATGCTACCACAAACAAAATACCACGTCAATGAAAACCACGGTGTTCATTACGGATGACACACTCAATTAGATAAATTAGATCGGTCAAGACAAGACCTGGATCAATGAAAGGTATTGGCATCCGTTGACTAAGCTAAACCTTCGCTAAAATAGCCGACAAAGTTACTAACCTCTATTAGTAAGTGAGTGGAGTAATTTGTTCACCCGTTTGATCGATAAATTCGAATTTCTTAATCTTTCTTAACCTGAGTTCTAAATCTGCATTATCTACTGCCACCTAAAAAACTAGACTTACACCTGATCGAGTGCGGGTGGAAGTTAGTTAAGAGAGGAAGTGTTCGCGATAAGATACTATGAGATCGAGCTTTAAGAAAATGATAACTGATTGTCTTCAACGATTCGGAACTAGGTATCAAAACAGACTAGTGTCTCTTTTAACTCTCAATTTCCAACTCTTCAGTGAATTAAATTTAAAACCGTGAACGAGTATAGTTTGCTGTCGCCTGGTAACACCTGGCTGTCTGGTTCTAGTAGTTCCTACTCCCCGGGTTGTTGGGGCAGTGGGCCACCGATTGGCGTCAGTATTGTCGTCGGTCGTCAGAAAGGCTTTTGAGACCTTGAAAGCGTCGATCTGTGGGTCGATCAGTGCTTCTTGCAACACTTTAAATATCCGAGACACAAAAACAGAGGAGATTGATACTGTTCTGATAATCGTTACCCTCCACCAGTAAGCCCAACCCTATCAGGAAGACAACCCCTGTGGGGAAGCGCGACTGACTAATTGGTATACGCTGGCCGTCATCGTCAACTACCAGACCTCGACTAAAGTAGTCTCTGTTTCCTGCTGTTATGTTGTTCTTCATATTGATTTTTAGTAGTCATCTGTACCCTCAGAATGTAGAATTAAAAGTAATTTACCCTGTCTAACTTCTGATTCACGATGCAATTATCATGAAACTACGTTTTTTGGGTGGGATTGATGAAGTTGGTGCTTCCTGTTTACTGTTAGAACTAGAAACCGCTTCCTCCGACCCACCCCTGCGCCTGTTGATTGATAGCGGGATCCGGTTACGAGCGAGGGAGGGTGACTATTTGCCTCTGTTGGAACAGATCGGGCCGGCTGGCGGCCTAGACGCGGTAGTAATCACCCACAGCCATATTGACCATATCGGTTCCTTACCCATCATCTACCAATCCTACCCTAGTCTACCTCTCTATACCACTTTGGCCAGTAGTAGTATTATGCCCATCCAGTGGCAGGATTCACTCAAGCTGATGCAACTGCGAGCTCAAGAGGAAGAGATCTCCCCTTTCTACGATCAGCAGGATGTTCAACGGGCACTGCAGGCGATCCGACCTGCGCCCTTTGCTCAGACTCTGTCTCTGTTCCAGGACCGGCTTCAATTAACCTTCTATCCGGCCGGTCATATCCTAGGGGCAGCCTCCGTCTTCCTGCAGACCGACTGCGAATCAATCTGGATTAGCGGTGACCTATCGGTGGATGGGCAAAAAACCATTCCCGGTATGGTAGTTCCGCCCATTGAACCGGAGGTAATTGTTCTGGAGTCGACCTATGGTAGTTTTACCCACCCTCCACGTCAGATAGAGGAGTCCAGGTTGGTAGAACAGGCGGCAGAGGTAACCACGGCTGGTGGAGCCATCCTATATCCGGTCTTCGCTATTGGTCGCTCACAGGAGGTAATCCTGATTCTGTCCCAGGCCATTGAACAGGGGCGGATGGAACCGGTGCCTATCTTTGTCGATGGTATGGTACTCTCCATCTGTGAAGTCTACCAACGACATCTGGAACTGTTACAGCCGGCTCTAAGACGCCGAATCGAAAAACAGGGACCGGTCCTCAGCCGCTACAAAAAGATTGTGCGGCCAGTACGTTCGGCTAAACAGCGGCAGGAATACAGTCTGCTTCGACCAGCTATCTTTGTGGCTACTGCTGGCATGTTGGGCGGCGGCCCTAGTGTGTTCTACGCGCAACAGTTGCTGAACGAACCTAAAAATTTAATGGCCATTACCGGTTATCAGGACGAAGAGTCACCAGGCCGACAATTACAGCGAGTGGCAGCCGGTGAAAGAGAACCGATCAAGGTGGGCGGACGTTCAATACAGCCCAAATGTCAGATCCAAAGCTACGGTCTGAGCGCGCACGCCGACCGACAACAACTGTTGGATCTGCTAGGTAAACTGCAGGCAGGGACGAGAAACTGCCGCGTCATTCTGGGACACGGTGAAGCACAGGCTAGAGCCGATTTACGCCAATTACTGCAGGAGAATGGGATTCGCCAGGTTGACCTCCCCCTGCTGGGTGATAGCCTGCAGATTGTCCCCAGCCAGACTCAACCTGTTCGCTTGACAGCCATCGATTCCAGCCCGCAAGAGGAACCGCATCCGCTATTGATCCGAGAAGGCAAAATATTATCGCAAGACCTGCCGCTGTTGGCTAACCATCTCCTGCAACGAGACGGGGCTGGGCACTACTACTCAATTCAGGATTTAATTCTGAGTGCCGGTAACGCCGAAGGGGCGGTAGCGAAAGATGAAATTGAGAGGGTGAGCCGAATGCTACGCTATAAACACTCACCTTTCAAAGGCCATGCTAAATCAGGGGTGTTGTTCCGGGTAAAGACAGCCACGGCGGAGACGGATCCTGCCGCCGGTATGGATCTGAACACGGCACTGACAGTAGTAGATCAGCTAATTCCGGCGGGTAGTGGGTTGTATCGTCGAGGCGGCGATGTGCAGCATCAAAGTCTGCGGCTCTACTTTGCCTTTCCCGACGCCCTGGAGTCCTCGACAGTGGAATTAATCGAGCAGGTACAGCAGGAGACGGGTTGGAAGGTGCAGGTCCATCCGCAACCCCATCAGCAGTTGATGATGGAGACTCTGAGTCGGCTACTACCCGATGGTAGCAATTGGGGCAAAAACCCCTCCATCCATCTGGAGCAGAAACGGGTCGAATTACAGTTAAGCTCAGCTAGGGAATTGGAGGCGGCTGAACTGGAAGTGTTGGGCGCTCAGTTTCTGGCTCAAACCGGTTACCAACTACAGTTGTGCAATAAGGAAACGGCTGCCACAGCGGCGGGCTCGATGGAGATCAACCAAGCCTTCCAGGCTATTAGAGACTATTTCCAGCAGCAGCCTCATCAACCGCTCAAAATAGGTCAGAAAGGGGCCACGCTGGAACTAAGCTTCATCACGGCCGAGATTGGCTGCCGCTATCAATCACAACTGAGTCGACTGGAAGAGAGCATCGGCTGGCCTATCCAGCTCCGATCCAGCCCCAATCAGGACCAACTGCTCAAAACCGCCCGCCAGCTGATTCCCGCCACCTGGGAGTTGAAGGGACAACCCGGTGTTTTACAGGCGGAGAAAGCGGTTCGGGTGCGGGTAAGCAACAGTGGATCGGAGGCTGGGAGACGGGAAATTGAGCAAGCATTCGAACAACAAACCGGCTACACCCTTCAGTTCTCCATTCCATCAGCCTAGAGCCACCCTTTGCTTGGCTGTACAATCCTCCTCTACAAAGCTGATGGCAGTCGGTTCCCTTAAATGGAAGAATTTAAAAAAGAGAATGAAGGCCGAAAAAGAGGATGAGTCGAGGAGATGACTCACCTCACACAAGAAGAAAGTTTGGAAGATAGTGTGAGTGTCAATTAACTTTACTTAAACTGAGTTATCGAAACAAAAAAGACGAGTGCTGAGTACTCGCCCTAGTTGTTCTTCTGTAACATCTTGTGTAAGGTTTAATGCAGCAAGACACCTCCTCTAATCGCGCATTATAAACCAAGCACGGATTTCAGCCATGATTTTACGCAATAATTGGAAAATGCCCTCCAAGCCAAATTACTTTAGAATTACCATTTTTCTGGTTTCTGTATAACCTTCTGCTTGCATTTAATAGAAGCTGGAATTGCACATTATCAGAAGCAACTGATTTTTAATTTTACTGTTGATGGACTTACTAATAGTAAGTCCATCTGCCCATTTGACTCTCAGGTGAGTAGATCTAACTTTAAGGTCTAAGAGCCTGTTCAGAATCTTTTCAACAAAGAGTCGCACCTGACCGGTGCTTTGACACTGGAAGGAATAGTAAATTTTGGTTTTTATATCGAACTTGGCTATCTCGCCGGAAAGACAACATGTGATCACAATTGTCTGGCTCAATTAAGTTCGGGTCTTGTAATACCTGTCCGGCATTCGGTAGCCCTTGGTGCCGGACAGCTTTGGGATTCCAACGTCAGTATAGCTTTATGAATTATCCTTCTTCGATGATTTGGACCATTATACTGAAACCTAACCCTATTAGGTAAAAGTTGCCGAATTAGGTCCAGTGTGTTCTTACATTAACTGGTAATTGAACTGGCAATTACTCCAAGTTACGGTTTGATTCTACTCAATCCTATGGAATTCGAATACGCTTCGCTTAACTGACAGGAACTGTGGTATTCACCACCGGCATACACTCAAAGGTCGGATCTTCATTAGCCTCTGTTGGTACCGAAGTGCCATCAATAGAGATCTAACTCACATAACGCCCCTTGTTTCCCTTAAGCAGTGTTGCCCTTGCCTTCACAAAGTGACATTATAAAGGCCGGAAAAGACATATTTGACGACACGGATCAGCTCAATTTATAGTGTGTTGAAAATCGTTGGGGTCTTATAGTATCAGGGAGAAATGGAGTGGTCTGTTAATAACAGTTATTCCAAAACTGGCACTTAGACGACAATCGGTTTTCCGGTAGTACCTAATACCGGCTGCTGATTCAAATAGTAGAAGATTGTAGCCCATAAATCTTCGGGTTGAATCGGTTGATCAGCCGGTTCATAACCATGAGCATCAGACGCACCAATCACCTGTCCACCTGGAACGCCACCGCCAGCTAGTAGTATTGAAAAAACGCGTGCGTGGTGGTCACGTCCACCTTGACAATTCAGTGTAGGTGAACGACCAAACTCCCCCATTACACAAACTAACGTTCGTTCCAGCAACCCACAGCGGTCCATGTCTGCCAATAGTGCAGATATGGCCTGGTCAAACCCTCCCAGTTTTCGACGTAGAGCAGTAAAGATTTGGCGGTGATGATCCCATCCGTCGAGGTTAACTGTTACTAGACGAATACCCGTCTCAATCAATCGCCTAGCTAACAGACAATTCCGACCGAATGGGGTTGAACCGTAATTAGTGTGAATCTGCTCCGGTTCCCGGCTGAAGTTAAAAGTACTTGCTGGAATTGAATGGCGACCAGGCCAATTAGTATAGGAAATACTACCGATTGGCCTAGTTGTTACTATTCCTTTCAAACCAAATACAGATTGATAACAACAACTATCTGGAAGTGAGTCACTGTTAGACGATCGATCTGGTATCTGGCCAAAAGGAGATCGACTGTTATACTTAATGGGTGATGGGATAGCGACAGCAGACTGAGTGATAGCATTTCTATCATTAGCATCTATGTAGTCTGCTGACTGGCGTTGGTCCATCAACAAATAGCGAGTGGCGGATTGATGCGCCAGTTTGGTCGAGGTCATTGAACGGATTAGACAGACCTTGTCCATCTGTTGTGCCAGTTTGGGTAAATGTTCGCAGATCTCGATCCCAGGCACATTGGTTTTGATGGATTTAAATAGGCTACCGATTGCTGTTGGTGCCTCTGGTTTCATATCCCAGAGATCCAAGTGACTGGGACCACCATTGAGCCAAATGATCAATAACGAATCAGCTGTTGCGGAGGAGGATATGGCAGGCCTAAACGAATCTGGCAAGCCAATACTGAGACCACCAAGTAGGCTAGATTTGATAAAATTGCGACGGTCAAATGTGTGTTGCGCTTTCATATCGATCCAATTATACCGTACAGCCCTGGCATCGAGGTCGCTTTATTTAGTAGCGCCGACCAGGCAGGCAGTTGTCCTCTTGCTTATGAGTTATTATGAGGCGGTTTTACGATTAAATTGGAGACACCGGCGTGCTGCCAGACATTTTGACGGAAATATACAGAATGGTCAATGTACCTTGTCGGAAACAATCCCGTAGATTCACATAATAGGTACAACTTACGAGATAGAAGGGGAGATAATTTTTGCTGTTTGTGATTATCCTTTTCATCCTGTTTCATGAGTAATTTTCTGTTATAATCTCGATATTGATAAAATAGATCATACCTGTAATGGTATTATTTTACCCACCTAGTTTTGACATTAAGATCATTCTCCTGACAACAAGTCATCCAGATACAACACTTAATAGAATAATATGATGAGATTATCTAGAAAGAGGTTCGGAACCGTAGCCGGTCCGCATCCTCGAACTGTTCAGGCTGGAATTAGTATACTCAAAGAGGGCGGTAACGCCGTTGACGCGGCCATCGCCGCCGCCTTTACTGAAGGTGTGGTTGAGCCTAGCCACAATGGAATCGCCGGTTACGGCGGCTGTATGGTGATCTACTCAACTGAGCGTCAGAAAGTGGTGGCCATCGATTATAATACGGTTGCCCCGATGGCGGCCTCAGATCAAATGTTTCCAATCCAAAAAGCGGATGGTCCTGCTGGTTACCGCGTACCAGGACGTATCAATGTTCATGGTCCACTCTCCGTTGGTGTACCGGGCGTGGTCGCCGGACTATGTTTAGCACTTCAGGAGTTCGGACGGTTAACATTACCTCAGGTTCTGCGACCTGCGATTCAATCGGCCCGGTACGGATTTGTGCCCAATCGGGCTAACCTGAACGGGATTACATCTAATTCCGAGCGGTGGAAACAGGATTTCCCTGAAACTGCCCGCCTATACCTGAAGAACGGTGCGCCTCCTAAACGAAATCAAAGATTGACTAATCCTGAACTTGCCCGTACTTTGGAAACGGTTGCGACCGAAGGTGCATCGGCCTTCTATAGGGGAGAGATTGCGCAAAAAATCGTCAATCATCTCCAGCAGACCGGCGGATGTTTGACCACTGAAGATTTTCATCAGTACCAGGCCAGGATTGTAGCACCCTACCAGATCCAATACCGTGATCATCGGCTCTTCACTCCACCTCTGGGTGCAGGTGGGCTAACCGCGCTACAAATGCTAAAACTAATTGAAGGCTATGATATCGCACCAATGCCTACGGCTCGACGACTACACCTGTTGGCCGAAGCGATGAAAATCTGTTGGACGGAACGGCTCGAACGGTTTGGAGACCCACGCTTTACGGAACTTGATCCTTCAGCCGAACTCGGTGATCCACTGGTCTCTGAACTCAAGTCCTGCCTGGAGGATGGACTCAAATCTCCACAACCGGGGAAAATCGTGGCCTACGAGCCGATCAGTTGTACCAGCCATATTTCGACGGCGGACTTGGACGGTAACTTAGTATCGCTAACACAGACGCACGGAGGTGGTTTTGGCTCTATGGTCTCAGTGCCCGGAACTGGCCTGCTGCTAGGTCATGGCGTTGGACGTTTCGACCCGCGTCCGGGGTTGGCTAATTCGATTGCCCCCGGCAAGTCGCCGTTGCATAATATGTCACCGATGATTGCACTCAAGGGCGATCGTCCCTTTGCCACCTACGGGATTCCCGGTGGACGAACGATTCCCAACAATCAACTCAGCCTGACCATTAACCTGATAGATCTCAACATGACAATTCAACAGGCGCTGGATACGCCTCGTCTACATAGCGAAGGGGCAGAACCGATTCAGATGGAAGACGTGGGCGAATCGACACAGGCAGAACTACAGCGACTGGGACACACCATCGAACACAGCTCCGGGATCGGAGGACCAGGACACGGTATTGTAGTTACTGATGAGCCGGCGATACAGTCCGGTGGCACCGATCCACGAGGCCAGGGTAGAGTTATGTCATCATAATTCAGCCTGCTACGACTTACAGGTAGTCTATTCAACAAATAGAGCTGGAACTTATCCCTATGGAGATCTAAATATGACGGATAAATTAAAACTGATGGCTAACCTGAACTCATTTGCAGGTAAATATGCCATTATCACCGGCAGCACCCAAGGGCTTGGCGAAGCTACAGCGCAGCTATTCGCTGAGCGTGGTGCATCGGGAATTCTCGTTACCGGACGCAATCTGGAACGGGGTAGAGCCGTAGTGTCCAAGCTAACGTCAAGTGGGTGCCGAGCTCATTTTGTTTCCGCCGACTTAGCCAACCTCGACGCCTGTCAACAGATTGTCGCCATGGCAGACCAGGCTTTCGGTCAGGTCGATGTGCTGGTCAATGCGGCGGCTATCACAGACCGGGGCAGCATCTGGGATACCTCGCCTGAATTATGGGATCACATTATGGCTGTCAATCTCCGTGCTCCATTCTTTTTAATGCAAGGCGTACTTGAAATCATGAAGCGCGAAGAAGTTGAAGGATCGATTGTAAATATTACCAGCATCTCCGCTTATGGAGGTGACGCTCACCTGACTCCTTATGCCGCTTCCAAGAGCGCATTGGTGACGTTGACCAAGAATATTGCCTATTCGGTGATGTGCCACCGAATCCGTGTGAATGCACTCAATCTTGGTTGGATGAATACGCCGAGTGAGGATTTGATCCAGCGGAAATACCATAGCGAGGGTAAGGATTGGCTATTGGAGGCAGAGGCTGAACAACCTTTCGGCCGACTGATTCAGCCAGAGGAAGCCGCTAGAGCAATTGCGTACCTGGCATCTGGGGAATCAGGTTTAATGACAGGAAGTGTGGTCGATTTTGATCAGTCGGTCATTGGAGCCGGGGCAACACCAAAACCGCCAGCAAGCAAATCTCTAACTTGATTGAGGATTTGCAGCAAACTGACTGATAGCATAGTGAGAGATGGTTAGTGCCAAACAATGTATGTGGGCTTTTGCCAAACCAGGCCCAGCAAACTCCAGAAGCAACCGAGCGTATAGTCTCCCAGAATCAAGCCCAGGAAGAAAGGCACGGCTCTACGATACTGGCGAATCCCACCGACCTTTAGAATGATGCTCTTAATGGCCCAACTAAGGAAGATGGGAAACCAGAGGCCACCCATGCCAGTACCGCTAATCAGCACATATCCACCAGGATGAAGGGGCCACCACAAGAAGCGGACTTTCATCACCATCAAGAAAATGGTAAAGAGAAAACTGGCTCCTATCATGCTCGCCTCAACCGGTTTTGGTTCAGTGGGATGAATAATCCACGACTGTAGGCGGTTGAATGTCTCCCAACCCATATAGATGAGCCAACCCCTGGCCTTGCTGGCTGCCCCCATTTCATACAACATGTGTAAGTAGATCCAAAAGGTGATTAGAATTCCGAAAACAATAGCTAAGATCATACCGACCAGCAGTTGTCGATAGGCGATGTTGGCGCGTTCTGCCAACCGAAAAGCCTCCAGTTCGCTCGGCATAGGATGAGCACGAAAACAGCGAACGAATGGGTAAAGAAAGGTTAATCCGGTCAGGTTGGTGACACCGAGTCGTCGTGTTCCGAATAGGATGGTCAACGTGCGGCCTGGATCTACAAAAATGAGTTGATGCAGAGGAGGACCGATTTCGGCACGGATACGGGTGATACCGATCACCATCGGGAAGTAGAACAGGAAAAAAAGGCCCGCCACCCAGAGCGACATTCCCATCTGTTGGCAAAACAGGATCAGAAAAACCATGCCAACAGAAAAAATCCCCGTTGCTAATCGATAAGACATCGGCTCGCGAGCGTCGTCTAGAATGGGTTGACGAGCGAACAAACCCTGCAAGATCCGGAGATAGTAACGTCGTCCCATCCAGAGAGCGATGAAACCGAAGGCGATCCAAGCCCCCGTCTGCTGTTCTAAGTGATAGATATTTCGGCCACCAAGAGCTACAATGGCAACCTGTTGTAATCGCGCAAACCACCAGAAAAACCAACAAGAAAAAGAGAGATCGAGTGGGGTAAAGAACATCAACCCGATGGTGAACGGGTAGAAAGCGGCATGGATAGTTCCGATAGCATTCCAGGGTCGGGTGGTAAATCTAGCCAGCGTGGCGCCTTTAATCGGTAAAGACGGCACTTCGGGATATAGATAGTTCAGGCCGTTGATCAGCTCAGCCATACCGGCTACCGCAAAGCCAAACCACATCCAGCGATTTTTGAGGAAACCAACCGAATCCTGTGTCAGGGCAAGTGGTAATTGAACAATTGGATAGTCGAGCTTTTCGTTTTCGGTCCACTGTTTACGCAATAAAACGGTTGTTGCTAGTAGCACTAACCAAAGCGCAATCACAAAACTCGACCAGGCTAGCACAGGTGCGGTCCAGGTTTGAAGTAGGTCCTGGCGATAGAGCGTCGCATCGCCCTGGTATAAACCGAGTAAAATCTGTCGATCTTTGATGGCTAACCAGGGTGGAATATAGTCGCCAAACAGTCTAACCCATTCGTTTTCAACAGAGGCGAACATAAAGGCGTGGGCTAGAACCGGCATTAGATAACCCATCATCGTATGCCCACTGATGGTCGTCAGCATAACGATCATCACATAAATGGTCTGGAGATCGGCTTGAGAGAACGAGATCCGCGGACTGATACGTTGGAGAAACAGGTTGAGTAAAACTAATACAAATAGTGTAAAAACGGCATTGAAAAAGAGGGAAGCGATGGTCAATTGAGTGGAGTGCCAGACCTCTGTCCCCATCATTGTCCAGAAACTATTGAAAGCTACCAGCAACAGTCCAAAAAGCAGAACGTGCAGTTTAACGGTGGTGGCTTTGGTAGACATGGTGAATCTATATTTTGATTTTAATTTTGAGCCTAATGGATCTGTACAGGATCAACTAGAAAGCACTGAATTGTAACATAAGTTGAAATTAAGGCTTGCAACTCGGAACACTTACGTGTTAATGTTTCAATCACAGGTGTTAGCCTGAAGGCTCGGGCTGGCAATTTAGAGGGGTAATATCATGTTGATTGCTGAACTGATTAAGCGGAGAAGATTGGAACTAGAAATGACACAAACACAACTGGCGGCTAATGCCAGTTTGACACCGGCTGCTATCTCCCAGTTTGAATCTGGAACACGCAAGCCGTCATTCAACACACTTTCCAGCCTGGCCGACGCGCTAAAGGTAACCACGGACTATCTGTTGGGTAAACGGAAGCAGAACTACGATGATTTATTGGCTGATCCTCAGGTGGGTCTCATGTTTAGGGGACTAATGGGCCTCCCAGAAAAAGACAAAGAAATAATGCTGGAATTTTATCAGTTTCTGAAAAGCAAGAACGATAAAGAGACCTAAATGGATCCAGAATAGATCCAAGTATTACGTCCCTGGCTAATTCATCATCTCGAAAGAAAGATAGATCTGATACTTTGCCCCGATTGAGCTATCCCGCTCGGCTTGCCCGGAAGTTATTGCGTCGCTTGAAGGTCCAAAATCTTCCCATCCGTCCGCGAGAAATCGCGGCTAAGCTGGAGATAGAGATTTGGGAAAGACAGATGTCGAGCCAATACGATGGTTGCCTGATATGGGTAGGCACCACCTGTGGGATTTTGCTCAATAGTACCATTCGATCTGAACCTCGCAAAAACTTTACCATCGCCCACGAACTTGGTCACTACCTGTTCGACTCACCTCCGATCTCGGTCGTCACTAAAGACAATCTGCTAAAAGTAGATTCGCATTTACTGGAATCCCATCAGAAGGTTGAGCAACGCGCCAACCGGTTCGCAGTCGAATTGCTGATGCCAACCCCTATCTTTCAGACAGATGTCAACATCAGCACCAGGATAGGGTTAGCCGCTATCGATAGACTGGCTGACAAGTATTCGACCTCTTTTACCAGTACCGCCATCCGATATGCCCGTCTCAATCAGCAGGCGTGCGCGGTCGTAATGACCCAAAATCAGCAGATCCAGCACTTTGCCTACTCTGACCCGTTCCGCCAAGACAAGAGCTGTTTTTTGAAACAGGGCCGACACATTGAGATCAATTTGAGTGACAGTAACAGCTCAACTGAGATGCAAACTGTTCCACTTTCCCTCTGGTGTGAAACGGGATCAGAACGAAAAATTCAGGAACAATCTCGGCCGCTGTCCGGCAACCGTATTCTGACTCTGCTGTGGTTGCCAGACGGTTCACAATCTTAATCCCCCTTATACTCCATACTTTATGCACTGTACTCTGTACCCTACCCACCAACAGGTACACTACCGGGGTCAATATCTGGCGTTCGGAGTCGAATAGGAGACAATTTTTCATCGACGACCTCCCAGGGAAAATCGTACTTCGGCGGATTAACAAATCTATCGGTCTCAATCTCAAGCGTGATACCACAACGGGGTTGGAGATCAATTTGTAACCACTTAGAATCGACCGATACGGTTCGATCCCCTGTTGTGAACTGCCTGAACTGATGCTCGCCGAATGCCCCGGCCAAACTGACGACCGAACGCGCTTGCATCGGATTGAGATTGACCAGCTGGAGTCGAAACCGACCCGGCGAAACCCGGTCGACTAAAGCCGAGACATCTTCTGGTAACCCGGCCTGTTTTTTGACCGGATCAAAATGGCGAACTCGACAGTTCAGGACACCGCCGTGATAGACAGCGGTGGGACCGCCAGTTGTTAGTTGCAACAATCCCTTGGGAAAGACCGGGTTGCGTGCTTGCCAGTGATGTACGTCCCAACTAGCTGGGTCGGTGTCGTCGTTGTCTATCATCTCTAGCTTCTGACAAACGTGGTCGATATTAGCCGCTAAAAGCCGGTCTGGGAAGTCAGGAAAGTCGCCTGTAACATAGCGAAACCAGGCTCCGTTATCATCTCGACCATTGAGGCTGCTATCCCAGCCTTCAGGGTTGGCCTGACGTTTAATTCTCTCCAAATCTGATTCTGACTCCGAGGTGTTCCACAACTGAATTGGGAGATTGGGGTTCATGGTACCGTAACTGCTCCAACCACTATCTAAATGCTTGAACGGGATCAACCAGTTCCCATTTTCGGCTCTACCTAAAGACCAGAGGAGGTCTTGTTGGGATCGAGCCAGGTCTAAATAGCGATCGTCGCCAGTCAACATGATGGCATTGCATCCGGCGATCAGCGTCGATTCCAGCAGATTGGTAGCCCCATGCGGCCATCGCCAGCCGTAGTAACCGCCCCACCACTTGCCATCCATATTCTCGCCAATTTTCCCGCTTAAACCAACGTTGTCCGGCATGATACCGCCGTTCTGGCCGGTTCGCTGCTGCCAGGCTTCGAGGTACTCCAAGATCCACTGTTTGTATTTGGGCGCGTTATCGTAGGCGTAGGCGTGTAGAATCAGACTGGTCGCGGTCAGGTTAAGGGGAACATCGCCTTTCGCCATCCGCTGATTGAGCAGGCCTAAGACCGTGGTAAAGGTTTCGTCATCGTTCCAGTTGGCCCTCTCCGTCTCAACGCCGGGGATGTCTTCGTAGGGAGCCGGGTAGTGGGCTAGGACATCTCGATGGGTCGACCAATCCTCCCGTGACATCTCCAGGCGTGGCCCTCGACTGCCGTTCAGCGGCGAGCGGATCAGCTTCAGTTCTGGATCGTAATTCTGAGCTTCCGCATCCTCCCCAATATAGAATCCAGCGAAACGGGTCGCCCGTTGCCGATCTTTGAAGATATAGGGATCACACAACCCCAGGTAGTAGAGGTAACTATAGCTTTCACCATGGTGCATCCAATCATAGTAAGCGTCGAACTCTCGGTAGACTTGACCATATTCGGTGAATTGCCAGGTGATCGCATCCCATAATTTTCGAGATAGTTGATGAATTTGATTGCTGCCGCCGACCAGATGAAAAAGAGGAAAAGTCCAGAAACTTTCATAGGCGTCGTCAGAGCCGTCCATACCCGGCCAGTTGTCTTTCCAGATCAGCGTACCATCAGATCTGGTATATCGATCGACAAAGGCGATGCCAACCTGATTCATCATGCCGATCAAGCGTCTCTGCTGAACGGCCCAATTGGCAGGGCTAACATACTGGGTAGCTTCGATTGTCGGAATTTGGGGCATAAGTAGAGGTCCTATCTTAAAAGTTTAGAAGAAGCTTAGAAAAGGCATCTACCACCTTTTCCAACTCAGGGTATCGCTTTTGAATACATTAAATCTTTAAAGCGGTTGACCATAATCCTCGAGTGTCAACTAACTGCTTTTTTGTAATAGAAACAGGGGAAATCTTCTTAAATGGATCATGATCGGCTAATTAAACGATTATATCGGCATGTCTTAATGCAAATTCAAGTTCAGCCCAAACAGAGATTTTACTGTTAAAGCATTCTGGCATTCGATTGATATTCGGCTCGACCAAATATTGTTGCCGAATCTCCATTTATTTGTAATCTCTCGTACTTCTTTTCAGCTGTTTAACACATAAAAATCGAGGATCTGATGGCCAAATATTCTCTTCAATCTTTCTGCACATGAGTTCTGGGTTGCTTTTCCTGGCTTACATCAAATTCAGTTTGACCGGCCTCTCTTCTGCCCAAGCAGCTAATTTTACTGATATTAATTCCATTATCCACCCGTAACTTTTCAGGGCAACCAGGCCAAGAGGTAATCTGATCTAGAACCTTCATCACCCTAGTCGATGGTCGACTGGTATCGATTTCAATCTTTAATACTGCTCTGTTAAAATCATCTATGACGTTAAAGGTCCTAAATCGTTGCCCATTGATCAATGTCTCACTCATAAAATCAATTGACCCGCAGCCGTTTGCTTGTGCTGGTATTGCAAATGGCTCTGGATTCCTTGATGGCAGACGTTTCTTTCCTTTTTTACAAAAATTGAGTTTTTACCAACAATACACACGATGTCCTCTTTTATGATTCCATTTGTGTCCATGACGTCTAATTATCTGAAATAGCTTATCAAACCCATAACGGGGGTATTTGTCAACCGGCTCCAAAAGCACCTCGATGACCGCATCATCTTTTTTAGTCTCTGGTTTATATCTGTTAACGGTTCTGCTCCGATGAAGTATTTGACAGGCCAAACGAATACTTAAATGATATTTTTCCCTTGCATCGTCAATCAAAGTACGCTTCTCAGACTTCGAGCTCTTTTAACCTTTTTAAAGGCGATGCATCTATACCTATATCTTTGGGTGACCGTCCAGCTTCCCCTTCTTTGAGTATTTTAATGATTTGGTGTTCTGAAATCTCTACTTTTCAATGGTACTATTTTTGGGAGGGTTACAGCCGAGACACCGCTGACCACTTTCCATTTGTTGTTCCAGCAGCGAAGCATATTGTCCCCCTCCTTGTAAGGCACCAGACCGAAAAGTAGTTCTGCTGTCCACCAAGGTCAATAAACTGAATCCATATGATGACACTGGCTTTGTTTCTCATCGGCTCTTTACCGAGTGGAATAGTAACTGTATTGCCTTTTTTAAATTCGAGAGCGTGGCCGAACTTGCCCTTAACCCACTTGGCCCCCTTAATCTCACCGTCATACTTGTTAGGTGAAGCATCCTTGGCGACGTCGCTATTACCTTCATCCGACAGCCAGATACCGCCGATGTTGGATTCCAAACTCAGTTAGCCTTCTACTCGACCCTCTAGTAGTAAGATCGAGATCGATAGTATAAACATCCAGGCACATCTCCCGGATCTAAAAATAATAGGATTTAAAAAAACATGAGATTCCTCCCGCTTCAACTGTTAGTCATTGATACAACATGTCAACAATAACACTCCATTCTATTTTGAATTATGATTCAAGGTATATGTTTGCTGATTTCGTTACAGCTAATCCTAGCTAGGGGAATTCGGCTCCTTCCGGTAAGTAGTACTCAATACTTTCGGCACCTAGGATCTGACTGTGCGTCTGTCGCAGTTGCTCCAGAGCTTGACGCAGGTTACTGGAATACCGGGCATCATCCTGTATGATATAGTGCCAATCGAAGGTAGTTAGAACCTCGACTAGGGAGATGCGTGACAACGGTTTGGCTGGGATGATCAGATCCTCTTTGGTCTCATAGAGGATGCCTGACGATTTGAGCCTATCCACTACCTGGTCTACCAGGTCGGGCGAAAAGCCTGCTTTCAGCAGATCCGATTTTGAACAGGCCGTTTCAGCTTCAGCGAATCGCGAGGCAATGGTCAGGAAGATCTGGACGGCCAGCATCGGATTAACCAGTAGGTCTTCGCTGGTACGACCGAAGTGGGTGTTAAAATCGCGAAATCCACCTGCTTGGTATTTCTGCACAATATTGGTGATCTCAGCCCCCAAAATCACAATTAACCAGACTAGATAGACCCAAATAGCTAAGATGACAATACTGGATAAAACCCCATAAATCTGAGTATGACGGTCATCGAACCCAAGACCCAAGTAGTGGCTGAAGATAAAGCGTGCGGTCTGGAAAAGGGTGCCGGCGGTCAAGCTCCCAATCAGGGCGGGTTTCC
Organism: Candidatus Poribacteria bacterium; assembly: GCA_030748495.1. GTDB lineage: Bacteria > Poribacteria > WGA-4E > WGA-4E > UBA9662. Next base: position 38,120 of record JASMLX010000008.1, read on the forward strand.
AATCGACGTAGGTATTCGGGAGAGCAATATACATCAGGCTAAAGAAGGCGTAGACAATCAGCCAGGGCAACAGATAGACAAACAGCCAGTTGGTCGAAGCCGAGATCGATAGCCAAAGCAGTAATGGACTGACAGTCAGAATGGTGTAGAAGGTGGCGAACTTTCGGAGATAGTTGGTAGGCCTTTGTACTTTCCAAATGTCGTTGAAGATGCTCTCAACCCCATTGAAAAGTGCCATCAAGATAAACAACAAAAACAGAAATCCGGCCACGGTGAGTCGTTCTTGGTTGCGGGTAGCGAATTCTGACAGGCTACTGGCAATGTCAAAGGCTTGATGGTTAGGTAGAAAGTAGTCCCGAATATACTGGATTAGCTTTGATTCTTCGCTTTCAAGAACCCCCAATGTTTTGAGCAGCAATAAGCCAACTGCTGATAGAGGAATCAGCGACATCAACGTATTAAAGGCCAGGGAGGAGGCCTCTTGCAGGCATTTGTGGGCTTTCAACTGTAGCCACAGTTGGCGCAACAGAACCGCAGCCGGATGGGCAGGTGAATTGGCTATTGGTGGCATTACTGATTTAATGGGTTTTTCATTTCAGGGGGGATTCCTGGATTGCTATCTCCAATCTCCGCTTTCACGGGAATGACAGGTGAACCTCCAACTTCCAATGTCACTTACAGGGATGAAGTAGCACCTACAAATTGACAATTCCTAAACCCTTGTTTCGAGTGAAGGCTTTCGTCTTTCCGCAACCTCATTCACTTCACCCTTGAAACGTGCCATAAGTATGGCCAATTGGGCGAAGCATACAAGCCTAGCAACCTTGGCCCCTATTTTTCCACTTCAAACCTAATCGTAGGCCAGGGTGATTGGTGCTGCTCCTCAACTAAGCATGTTCCTGACTTATCGGGGAGCGAGGACATACTTGCCCTTCTTGCTCCCATACCCATTCCGTCGTCCCCACCCTGAAGAGGCCTGAACAGAAAGTGACGGATGAACTGTTATTTAGCCTTTCCTGTCCTTCGGACATCCACCTCTTCGCAAAATCCCCCCCTTACTAAGGAGAGGGATTTAGGATGGGCTTCTACTTCAAAATTACCATTTTCTTGGTTTCTATATAAGCTCCTTCGTCCAAATCCGAAACTTGAAAGAGCACTCGAAAGGCATTCGCTTGAAGTTGATAAAAGTAAGTTCCTGAAGGAATAACTTCGCCTAATTTTACCTTACCATCCCAATACGCGGACTGTTTCCCACACCGATGTACCGGTCTACTAGCCTATGACCCCGACCTAATCCGGTGGATCTGTCGTTCGGTAGCACCATAAATAGTGATGGTGACCTTGGTATCCTGAATTAAACTCAAATAGTATCCAAGTTTCCGGGTTGAATGGATGTATGATGGTTGGATAAGAACTGTGTACCGGAGGGAATCCCTTTTCCGTTTTTTACCGACTATCGTTATTTGTTATAGATATGGATTCCTACTTTGCAGAAACGTACCTAGACAAAAATTTAGTTCAGAGTTAGACTTACAACAGGAGCGAATGTACAGTGTAACCCTTGTAGATACTACCGAAATTAAGCATCATAATCTATTTAGCCGGTTGCGAATCAAATTTCACTTAACTTTACTTGTTTTGTAGAGGCATAGTATGACTATGCTTTCGGCAATCGAAAGCTCAGCCTAAAACCAGTATTTTGGTTGTCCAGCGATCACCGCATATGTTTTTCCTCTATGGGCTTTCACCGATTCATATCAGCACGATTAGCACCAGGTTAAGGTCGATCACGGCCCCGAATATGGTAGAGACCGCCTGCTACTTAGTCGTCGTCCTTTTGTGGCTTTTTCTTCTTGCGATGGAAGAGACGTCCAAAGAAACCTTCCTCTTTTTCCACGATGCAGGATGTCATATCAACCCCTTCAAAGTTAGCAGTATCACGAATCGAATCCGTCAAATCAGCCCCGGATAGATCAGCGCCGCGAAAATCGGCCCCGGATAGATCAGCTTCACGTAAGTTGGCATTGGCCAGATTCGCGTTATTGCATTTGGCGTTTTCCAAGTTAGCTTGTAACAGCACTGCGTGTTCCAAGTCAGCATCACTCAAGTCAGCCTCGGAAAGATCGGCGGTTCTCATCACTGCTCGTTGAAAATCTGTCCCTTTAGCTTCAACTTGGCTTAGGTCAGCCCCAATCAATTGTGCATCTGAGAGATCTGCACCATTCATTCGAGATCCTGTAAATCGGGTATCTGAGGCAAAGATACCGTGCAAGTCAGCGCCCAACATGCCGGAATTTCTTAGATCGGCCTGGCCCAGATCTGCTCCAGACAGATTTTGCCCACTCAGATTAGCATCAGATGTTAGCTTAAAGGCGCTCGCAATAGGTTGGTGGAGTTCATCATCACCGTGATCGTCACGAATGGAGACTTCTGGGTCTAAAGGCAGATTTTCAACCTCGGTCAAGGCATAGAGTTCAACGCTTTTTGCATCTTCAGCCGTATCGGCGGCATGAGTTCTGAAGACCCGGATATGGGTCAATTTTTTGTCTCGAGAGGTTGGAATCTTGACGATAAGTTGATTGTCACGGTTTTTATTTGGGAATTGATAATCACCATCTTTACTTATGGTTTCCGAGGCTGAGGTCTCGATTACCACACGTGGCGAAGCTTTCGTCTGTATATGCAACTCAGTATTAAAATATTGGTAGGCGTAGGCATAACACTTCAGGCCGCTCATTTTCCCTTGGATTGCTGTGCTGGCTTTTTCTTTGTATTTCCCCATAAGACTCGGCTTTTCCATCATATCGACTTCATAGCCGCCATTGGGATCAAAGCCCTCGGGGAATTTAGTAGAGGAGTCATAGATAGCCGCTGATAAGTTAGCCCCCGTTAGATCGGCCTCCTCAAAGTTGACTCCGCGTAGGTTGGCCTGGGTTAGTTTTGTCTCAACCAGTTTTGCTCCTGTCAGATCTGCACCGGACAAGTTGGCTTTCCTCAAGTCGGAACGGGATAGGTCTGCATTAACCATTGTAGCATTAACCAGATTGGCATAATTCAAGTTTTCGTCTTCCAAGTCAGCATCGGTCAAATTTGCCATGCGCAGAATAGCACGAGAAAGGTCGGCTCCCCTCAGGTCAGCCTCAGATAGGTCAGCATCCGTCATCATTGCATTGCCTAGGTCCGCATTCTTCAGATTGGCCTTGACTAGTACGGCTTTAGTTAGGTTTTCACTATGTAGATTTGCATTTTCCAAATTAGCTTCAGTCAAATCTGCTTTTATCATTAGTGCATTATGTAGATCTGCTCCTGAAAGGTTTGCTCCACGAAGGATAGCCTCCTTAAGCTGGGCATAGGACAAGTTAGATTCACTTAAGTTGGTGTTTAACAGCGTTGCTTTCTTCAGGTTAGCCCGAGTCAAGTCTGCACCGCTCAAGTCTGCATCTGATAAATCGACTTCTGGTTGAATGTTGTAATCAACTTCGTTGATCGTTTTCCTCATTAATAAACTCCTTTTGACTTTAAATTGTGTACATTTGCTGTCAAGATTTTTGACAGGTAACATTCTTCCATTTGATAATGGTGACCATCAAATTATATCAAATTATCCCTTAAGTGGCGACTATTTAGGTTATTTCGGCGGCTCTAAAACGGTGAGTCGCTGACCGGTGGTATGCAGAACGTAAAACCTGGAGGTTGTCGGATCGAAGATGCTGGTGGTTGCTTTAGGGGAAATAGTGAGTCCAATGTCGGTCACAACCGTTCGGCGAGGCATCTCGATTGCTGTCATTTTTCCTCTCTGTTCGATGACATAGACCACTTCTCGCCCTTCTAACAGTGGATGAACAGCAATCGCCACCGGACGGAAACCTGTTTTCAGTCGCTGAATCTCCAAATGATTACTGATCTGGATCATACTCACATCGCTAGACAGCGAGTTGAGCACATACAGATATTGACGCCCGTTACTTAGAACCGCACCGAGACGAATTTCAGTTGGCCTCTGTCCAACCCGAATCCGATACAGCTCTCGCTCGGTTTCGAGGTCAACCACTGATACGGTGTCGTCGCCCATATTGCAGACATAGAGATATTTTTGATCGACCACCATCTGGCCGGGTTGTCGTGATACAGATATTCGATTTCGACGTGCCGGAATGGTGAGATCGACTACCGCTATTTTGTCTTCTCTCTGTAAAGTGACAAACATCCGATCGCCAGCAATCTTACAATCGCCTGGAAAGTCTCCGACGACAAAGCGGTGAACCTCCTGTCGGGTTTTGGTGTCGATGACAGCTATCCGGTCAAATGCAGACAGGGCAACGAAGAGACGGTCCTTCCAAAAGGCTAATCCTAGCGGCCGTCCAGAAAATGGCTGAGAAAGCGGAATCTCTTTGGGCGGAAGAAGATCTTCTAAAACGGTGACAGTATCGTTGATTTCGTTGCTAATATAGAGGTGGCCTTTGCTATCAACGACTAACTGTCTGGGGGAATGCAATCCGTTAATCACTGTGGTCGCCCGGTTGAGAAGTGGACTCAGTCGAACCTCGACCATCGCTTGTCCACGCTGGGTTGGGAAAGATTCAACTCTGGGTAGATAAGACCGGGCGTTCGCAGTAATCTGGTAGTGGCCCTCTTGTTCAAACGGCAGCAGAAACCGTCCCTGGGCATCTGTTTGAGTCGCATCTCCGGTATTACTATTTGTTTTAGTCAGATCAATGGTGGCGTTAGATAGCGGTCGGCGGGTTTGGTGGTCCAGAACTATTCCACTGATTCGACCCGTCTTAGTGATCTGAACCCGAATCTGTTGTATCCGTTCACCGTCTGTTACCTGGAGATGGCCGTTGTGCTCTCCGGCCGGCAACTTTTCCAGTTGTTTCAAAAAGATCTCGATTTCTTGTTGAGTATTCGCTTTGAGTGTACCTGTCAAGCGAAACGGTTGATCGTCTGGAGAAGGATGACGAGATCGGACACCAATCCATTCAGTTTTCGACTCCAAGTTCCAATTCAATATAGCTTGTCCTCGATTGCGAAGTTGCAACTGCTGACTTTGCTGTTGCAAGTCAGAACCGAAACCGGTTCTAAAACCGATGGTGGTAGTGGAGAGTTCCAACTTTGATTTCGGCACTTGCATCTTGACGGTAATTGATCGTGATTCCGTCTTTTTTGCGGTGATAGTGAATTGAGTGGAATATTCGCCCGCTGGCAGATCAGCACGGTTGACAGACAGGGAAATTGGAACTGTTTCCGTTCGGATGAGGCCGGTAGTTGGTGCAATCATTAGCCATTTTTCATCCTGCTTGATCTGCCACCGTAAAACCCCGGTTCCACTATTTTTTAGGTCTAGCGTCTGTAACTGTAGTTTCTGACCAAAGTCAAAATCGTTTTTCGAGGTCGAGATCTCAGGCCTTTCTCCCACACGCATCTGGACTTTAACAGCCATTTCCTCGGTGTATCCCGCTGGACCTTGCGATTGCACCACAATTTCAGTTTTGTAGTCTTGGATTATAAGCAGGTGTCGGTCAATGACCAACTCGACTCGATCCAAATCGATGCTGGTCAATCCCGTTGATGGGGTATAGTGCAACCAGTCTGATCCACCCGAGATTCGCCAGCCGAATTGACCTGTACCCACATTGTGGATTACCAACGGCAATCGGTCCTGCTGTTCGCCGAAGTCAACTTCGGTAGTCGATAGGTGTAAGATTGGTTTAGGAATCTTAACAGTTGCGAACAGGCTGCGTAGCGTTGAGGGCTGATCGCCATCCGGAGCATTTTTGTGCTGATCCACGATAGATCGAATCAGAACAGTTTCGGAAATCTGAAATCCAGCAGGAAAATCGACTAGTTCATTATCGACAATTTCCAGTTTAACCGGATCTGCTTCGCCGGCGGCGACATTTCCCTCCATGGGTGACATTTTTAGCCAATCTGAACGTTTGACTTTCTCTGCCTGCCAAAGTAAGGTGCCAGATCCTGTATTCTGAACCTTCATCATCTGATATTGCCAGTCCAGACCGAAGTCAATAGCGTTGGGCGCAATGGACAACCTCGGCTCAGCGGGAATGGTAAGTTGAAGGTTGACCTTTTGTTCGAACTCAGGCTCAGCCTGAAAGGTGAGTGTAGCCCCCAACCGGCCAGGATCGTATTTTCGTGAAGCGGTCAGTGTGATCTGTTGCTCTGATCTAGCCTCAATCGTTCCTCGATTTGGCTCAATAGCCAGCCACTCCATATCGACAGTGGCTGACCAGCTAAGGGACGCCAGTCCAGTGTTCCGAACCGTCAGGATTTGTGAAGTTTCAGTTTCACCAAAATCGATCAGGTCAACGCTAATCTGTGGAACTGAAACGGCAAAAGTCACTTCAACCGAGCCGGAACGAGAACTTTCAACTTCACCGTCATCTGTCTGCTTAACGCCACTGACCGTATAGGTGTAACTCCGATTCTTATTGACTTCTGTATCGACGAACTGGAGTTGTTCAGTCCTTGTTATCTGCTTTTCATCCTGCTGATCAGCATCTAGCCGATAAACCCGATATAGATCTGGAATACTGTTGGTATTGGTGTCTATCACTACATTCCAGCTTAGCTGAATTCCGTTCTCGACTTGCTCGGCCTTTAGGTTCTTTGGTGTAGCAGGTGCCAGTTCGAGCTCCGGTTCTTCTGAGTCACAGCCGATGATGCTGACTAGCCCAATTAACAGTGCAGTGCCAAAAAATCCTCTTTGAATCAGGCATAGGAGGAGATAAAAATGGTGTGACGTTAGACGGAGGATTGATCGATTTGGCATTTATCTGGATTTCGCTCTTTTCTTCGCTACTAGGAGTCGCTCCCGTTTGGGCGTAGTTGAAGCCGGGTTGGTGCTGGCAGTTGTTGTGGGTTCCCGTTGAGGGGATTCCACCGTTTGTGCAACAGCGAATATTGAGCTGGATGAAGCCGTCACGGACTCTTCCTGGTCTCTCTGGTATTCGGCGTAGGTCCCTGAATAAAACTCTACCCCGGCGTCTGCGAAAATCAGTAGCTTGTTGGCCAGTTTGCTCAGGAAGTACCGGTCATGTGAGATCATTAGAATAGTGGCTGAATAATCCATCAGCGCAGCTTCCAAGGCTTCGCGCGCCTGAATATCCAGATGGTTGGTGGGTTCATCTAGTAACAATACGTTTGGGTTTTCCAGTAGCAGTTTTGATAACAAGAGTCGACTACGCTCACCACCGCTTAGGTCCGCCACCATTTTGAATACTTCGTCCCCAACAAACAGAAAGGCTGCTAAAAAGTTGCGAACCTCACTCTCTGTCCATTTTGATCGTATTTGCCAAACCACGTCGATAACGCTGCTATTTTCGTCAAGTCCGCCCAGTTCCTGGTCGAAATACCCGAAGTTTAGATTATGCCCGGTGCGAACAACTCCGGTAGATGGGCTATGCTCACCACGAATAAGGCGAAGGAATGTGGTTTTACCAGTTCCGTTGGCCCCCAGAATACCAACTACATCGCCTCGATGGATATCGCAATTTAGACCGGAGAAGATCTGATTTTGACCGAACTCCTTGCTAACGTCTCGGCAGTGTAGGATTTCGTTTCCACCCCGAATTTGTGGTTTAAACTGCAACTGCATTGATTTGTCGGCCGATTCGGGCGCCTGAATCCGTTCCAGTCGCTCTAACCGGGTTCGACGTCCTTGTGCCTGTTTGGTCTTTTGGCCAGCAATATTACGTCGAATAAACTCTTCTTCCCGGGCGATAAACTGCTGCTGTTTTTTGTATTCTCTGGCCTGTGTCAACTGTTCCAGATTTTTGGTTTGGAGGTAAGCGGAGTAATTACCACGGTAAATTTTTAGTTGTTGATTGCGAAGTTCCAGTACTTTGCGAACCACCCGATCTAAAAAATATCGGTCGTGAGAGATCATCAACACAGCACCACTGAAAACCTTATTGAGGTAGTTCTCTAACCACTCAGTCGCTCTGATGTCAAGGTGATTGGTCGGTTCATCCAACAGGAGCAGATCTGGATCCTGAAGTAGGATTTTAGCCAATGCCACCCGGTTACGCTGTCCACCACTCAAAGATTTGATTTTTAACCTCTGGTCAGCCGGGCTAAAGCCCAACCCGGTCAGCGCTTGCTTGATCGATAGCTCGTACTGGTAACCACCGTTCTGTTCATGCCGATCTTGAGTTTGGGCCAGTTTCTGTAACAATTGAGCGTTGTCGGGATGATCCTCTAGTTCAAGCATTAATTCCAACATCTGATCATCAAGCTGTTGCTGGTAGTTAAATACCTGAAGCACCTCTTGATGAACTGTCAGGTCTGGATTGAGTCCGAGATCTTGACTGAGATAACCGATTCGCAACTGCTTGGCAGACTGGACACGACCCTGATACTCGAAAATCCTACCCACTAGAATCTCCATCAATGTGGTTTTACCAGACCCATTTTTACCGATCAGGCCCAGCCGATCCGTTTTTTCGATGGAAAAAGAGACCTGGTCGAGAATCTGGAAGTTATCGTAGGATTTACTAACCTTCTCGACTGAAATTAGCGACATCTAAAACTACCTAACGACTAGGATTTATCTTCATCAGATGAAGTTACGCTGAGTTCTTCTGTCTCGCTGTTCTCATCGTCCACGGTTGGTGTTTCTGGCAATTCTAGCTTAAGGTCTTCTGAAACATTAAAAGTAATCCCACCCGCATCTCGCTGGAGGGCAAGATCAGGTGCATCATCAACCCTGATCGTCAACGGTGAAACCATACGTTCCAGCTTTTCTATCATCTCTCTCGCTACCCGACCGGCGTGCGTATTGGGAGAGAGTTCAAGCGTTTTTTTGAAATCGGCTTCAGCCAAATCTAATCTTTCCTGTTTATAGTGGAGTATACCACGGTTACAGTAAACTTCAGCGAAATCGGGTTTGATCTCGATGGCACGATCGTAGTCGCTCAATGCTTCTTCTGGTTGGTCGAAGTTGCCGTAAGCAAAGCCACGGTTCATAAATAAAAGTGAGATTTCGGGATGTTGGCACCTAGGATCCAGGTCGATGGCTTGAGTATAGTCGTTGATGGCTAGATCCCAAGCCGGTTGGTCTGGATCGATCAACTCTCCTTCATCATCGGTAGCCCGAAAGAAATCCGGTATCGAGCTATAGGTTAACCCACGATTAGCGTATGCCTCCAGATGTTTACTATCTAGTTTTATAACTTCAGTATACTTTTCAATTGCGTCCAAACATTTACCTGAATTGAGTAGTTGGTTGGCTTCTTGATAGAGTGCTTCGGTCTTAGAAGTTCTGCTGTGCAGAATAAGGGTTACATTAAAAAACATCAAATCTGATCTCCTTTAGATCTTCGATTTCTGAACGTTCTCATCTCCTTAATCAGGTTGAGGATGTACTTTTCTTACGGGTGTCACACCTGTTTTTGCCAGTAGGCACTGTGATAATCGATTTCAATGATTTCAGCAGTGATGGTATGCTGTCGACGATACTCGAGGACTGCCGCTTTTTCACCACAGATCTGGTCTAATCCCCAATCGTCGATGATAACATATCCACCGACAGAGAGTTTGGGGTAGAGGTGAGTCAAAGTTTGCAATGTTGAATTGTAAAAGTCGCCATCGATACGCAAGACCGACAAAGTTTGAATTGGAGCGTTCGGCAGGGACTCCTCGAACCAACCCGGTAAAAATTGAACCTGCCCATCCAGTAATCCATAACGAGCAAAGCTGTCCTTCACCGTTTCCATCGGGACGGAGAATTGCTCTATCTCACGAACGGCCTCCATTTGGTACATTTTCCGGTCTAAGGAATTGTCAGGTACCGGTAATCCCTGAAAGGAGTCGGCCACCCAAACTTTTCGGTTGGTAACCTGATGAGCCGCTAAAATGGCACGCATCAAGATTGTGACGCCACCACGCCAAACACCACACTCGATCAGGTCGCCAGGAATATCGTTACAGAGGCAGTCTTCGAGACAAAACTGGACATTGTCGAGCCGTTTTCGAGTACACATAGTGAGGGCTTTCCCAAACCAAAAGTGGTCCAGCCACTCGGCCGTAGATTGTTCTTCCAGTGTTTGTGGTGATAGCACTGTACTGGCGACAGGCGTATTGAGCGCATCCATCAAGCTTAGTTTGACCTGATCAATGTAGTGTGATCTGAAGTCCATCGCTATTGAGCCCATTTGTATTAGCCGGTTAGGCGATTTTTGACAAATTCTGAGGTGACATGAGATAATTAGATCTATCAGACAGCAACTGTAATTTAGATTCTGCCATAGAATACAATGATACACCCCTAAATGTCTAGTCCTGAATATCTCTATTTGATCGCTAAGCCTGTAGGTCGAGAAACCGAACTGATTAGAGCCGAATCTTTGGCCTTAACAGGCACATGGCCAGATGAGTTAGGGATAGCCGTTTCCAATCGCTTCACAGATACAGCTCGAGGGGCTTATGTTCTAGCGAATGTTGAAATTCTACTCTCAGTGTCCTCGAAAATCACACTGGATTTACTCTATCAGCAAATCTGCCAATTAGGTTTGCAAGGCCACAATTTTTGCGTGCGGATTATCAAGCGTCCGAAAAAAATCCCCCTCTCTTTTGACCAGTTTGAGGTCGCTAATCAAATTGGCGTACGTATTGATGGCCCCGCGAATCTAAGTAAACCAGAGATGGAGTTCTGGTTGATTATTACACCAAGACGGTTCTGGTTTGGTTTGAAACGATCCATTTCTGACAAGCAGTGGACCCACTTTAATAAGCGTCCACACACCACCTCTAGCTCTTTACCGTCAAGAATTGCTAGAGCTATGGTTAATTTGACGGTCAACCCGGGAGATCGCCTCCTCGATCCGTGCTGTGGTACAGGCACAATTTTGTTAGAGGGGGCCAATATGGGCCTACAGGTTTTTGGCTGTGATCTAAACCTCAAGATGAAAGAAGCTACCCGAAAAAATTTAGCCCACTTCGGACTGTCAGGGGCGGTTGTATTAGCAGATGCTCGTCAGATTTCATCGACCACTTTCGGACATCCTTTCAATGCTATTGTCACCGACCTGCCTTATGGAATTTCCTTAGTGAAAGATGAAGAGCGGGACCGACAAATTCTAGCCAACATTCGTATGCTAGCTCCTAGAGCCACTTTCGTTTCGGTTCGCGACTTAAGTCAAGACCTAGAAAATCTGGGTTATCAGATTGAGACTATCGTCCAGGTGCCCAAGCATGATCGCTTTGTAAGACAGGTTTTTGTGACTCGCTCGGTTAGCGGCTAATAAGGAATATCTGGGTGAAATAGTAACCGCCGCCGGTAGATTGGGCCACGCCAATACCTGTCAGACTGTAGTTCCCCTCGATGTTCTGTTTATGTCCCTGACTGCGAAGCCAACCCTGAACGGCGGCTCGACATGGATATGGAGTGTTGTTCAGGGCCACATTCTCAGCCGTTTTCTGGAAGGCTATCATTTTGTAGATTTGGGTTGCCCGTTCCTGAAATCCGTCGTGCCCAAATTCAACGGTTCCATTAGCCATATTTTGGCTATGGACGCGCGCCACCCCGGAAATTTCCGACCTCAAAGATAATGGACTCAGTTTCACCTGTGCGCGATGTTGATTAACCAGTTGATGTATCTTTTCCTCTTCCCAAGAATGAGATTGCTGTTGGGCGACATCAATCCGATCGATAAGCTCCTGTTTTCGTCGCTCCTGTCGGGTAGCCTGTGCCTGGAGTAAAGCCTCGCAACCAGAACAACAGACAGCTAACAGCAGTAAAAGACCGAAAATTGGTTGGTAATAGCTTTTTCTCATCAGAGTCTCCAGTATTCAAAACTTGTGTCAAGTCGAGAATAGCTGTTAAAATAATGTGGCAGTAAAAGTTTATAATGCAAGTTGAGTCTCCAAACTTTGTAAAGTCAATTAGGCCAAAAATACGCATATCCCGTACGATCGGACTGATAATTTTCTTGACCTTCTTTGGCCTAACATCCATCAGGCCCCAACTTAATCGAACAAATTCCGCCTCACTGACGGCCGATTTGACATTTACCAAGTCTGGACTGGTGGTCGAAGTCAAGCCCGGTTTAAATGACGCCCTACAGGTAATGATAAATGGTATCGTGATAAACCCTGTCTCTCGCTACCAGCAACAACAGAAAACAGTTTTATGTCTTTGGACCTATACCTGGCAACCACGGCAAACCTACCGGGTTGAGATTCGCAAGGTGTCCGACCAAACTCTGATGGCCGAGCAGAGGGCAAAATCACCTGCCAAACCGGCACCCTACCAATTTCAAACGCTGAGATTGAGTAGAATTTGGCCATCCCTACCAACCAACTGCCGACCGACAACTATTTCTGTGGCCGGGAATCGGATTGCCATCGGCACGAATGGAGGACACGTTGCCGTTTGGGATCTACAAACCTCGGCTGTAATTTGGAAAAAACGATTTCCCGAATCCATCATCAAACAGGTTGAGTTGGATCAGGAGGGGCAATGGGTCTACATTAGCCAGCAATCAGCGGATGCCTGGTTATTCTGCTACCAGATTACTAACCCTGGCAAACCCACGTGGCAGTACCGATTGGCCGATGATATTGAATCTTCAACTCCGACTGATCCAGATGCTCAATGGGCATGGTTGCAACTTCCAACAGCGTCCAAATTTACACTCTTTGAAGACGACCTAATAGTGGCAGGTGTTCATGTCTGGCCTGATAGCGACCAAACCAATGTCAAATCGCAACTCTACCGGTTTGAGGCCAAGACAGGCAAGCTCAAATGGAGATTCCCCTCCGATCAGCCGTTACCACTTTTTATCCGCTGGTTCGATGTTTCACCAAGCAACGTAGCCTTTGTCTGCGACAAGCAATCGTTGTTGTATACTAAGTCAGATAAATCCACCGATTTGATTCCCCCCGGCTCACTGGTCGTCTTAGGATTGGAGAACGGACAAAAGCAGTGGCAACATACCTTTCAACCGCTAGCCCCCGACTTCCAGCGGGTGACGTTTTGGCGAGGCGTATCAATTTCGCCAGACGGAACGTATATCAATATTACGACTGACGACGGTCGAGCCTTTATCTTTCAGCAAAATAACTTGATTTGGCAAAAAGAGTTGACCACACCTATCGAAGTCAGCGGAATGTCGATTACGGCGACAGCCGGGACTGTAGCAGCCACTGAACAATTCAGCATTTTTGTGACTGGTGATACATTTGTCCCTTACCACTTACAAACAGGGGTTAGTCGACCTCCGATGGCACATCCTAATGGATTAACCCTTTTTGCCTACCAATGGAACCAACAGTTAGCCTGGCAGTGGCCGTTAGAAAATATGCCACAAGGGCTTAGTGTACAAGGGCAGTTTGCGATTATTGCCACGGCAAGTTATGGCGAATCCTCTGCTAATGGCCAGGAGAAACCGAATGCGATTTCGGTCTTTGATTTAAAAAAAACGGGTGATGCTCTGGATAAGTATGCCTATACTTATCGCGTAGGCGGTCCGATCCTCTACGACCAACTTGCGGTTTCTACACGATGGATAGTTTGTGTTGAAACCGAATCAAAATCAGACGAACAGCCAAAGGGCAAAAACCAGATCCACATCATTCAGTAATCTCTGACTCGAAAACACCTTCGACTTCAACCAACTCTGAAAGGCTGTCATCACCCAACTCTTCTGCTACCACTACCGATTCGACCGGTTTCTCTGCTGCTTGCTCGATCCGCGAAGTTAGTTCTGTACCTTCCTTAAGTGCTTTCTGAAAAAAGTTCTCTAAGACGGTACTAAGTTCTGACCTCAATGCTTGGACTTCACCTGTAGTACTGATTTGCACATCGCTTAAAGCTAATTCAGTTTGGGTTTGGGCACTGCTGAGCGAACGGACATCCTCTTGGATTTGCTGCAGTTCGCTAACCAACTGGGTAAGTAATGCCTCCATCGGCTCACTGAGATCTATCTGTTGTGCCATCTTAACCTCTGTTGGTATCTCTCGATTTTCGGCCACCTGCATGGCCAAATTCGAAACTGCTTCAGCGAGTTGCACCTGCGTTTGGTTAATCTGCTTGACTTCAACTCTCAGGGCTGATACTTCAGTAGTAAGGTCTTCTCCGGAAAATGTATCTGTAGCCCTCTGTACCTCAGAAACGGCTGGCACATCGTCTTGAACCTCAGTAATGTCAAATATCTTAGATCCGGCTTTTCGCTTTCGCATTATCTGGCTCCTGTTATCTCTCAGTCCGTCTCTCAGTTCGCATTGTAGCAGATTTAACCTCTGATATCAACTAACTACCGCTCCGGCAATTACCAAGGAAACCTTACTCGTTATGTGGTTGGTCAAAAGATTGGTATTGGGGCCGATTGCTACGGGACCAATTATGTTCTGTGACGGCATCTTCTAGCAAACGAATATTCCGCTTAGCAACTTCACCTTTGAAGTTCAGGGTCTCTTTCGTCGTCCGGATCGTCAGCCGATAAAGATTTATCTCCTCTTCGCTATTGGGGTAAGTAACGTCGAAGGTTGAGATATTATCCAGATTGATGTAAATAGTAGTTTGGCTGGTTGTACTATTTCCGTCGTTAGTCAGTGGGATGAAATTACTCAATCGATAGGCCTCCTTTACAGTTTAGCGTTTTATTCTACCAGCATTCTCACAGCAGGGCAATACCTTAATCAAAGGAATCGCACTAATCATAGTTATTGTGCCGGGCTGTTATTTCAAACCGTTGACCTGAAGTGCAAAGCGTGATATGGTGTGATTAATTTCTAAGTTTGGGAGATCACACTATCATGGGTGATTTGGAATTGCAACAATACCTATTTGATTTACAGGGGTATTTGGTAATTGAGAATGTCCTGACACCGACAGAGGTAGCGACACTAAACCAACTGATTGATCAACAGAACCTGCCGACTCCAGATAAACAGTTAAGATTCGGTGGTGCGGCCGGAAGTGCGCCGGTTGGGCCAGGATTTTTAGCTTGGGGGCAGCCCTTTTGCAACTTACTAGACCATCTGACAATCATGCCGATTCTGAGGTTTCAGTTGGGAGATTGTTTCCGACTTGATCGTATCTACGGCATTCGAATGTGCCAAGGGATGCCACGGGGGCACTTACACGCTGATTACGGTGCAACTTCGCCTACCAGCAAGGCTCGATCGGGAGAATACCATCACTTTGGTGTAAATGAAATTCATAATGGCTTCACTGTTGTCGCCTGGAGCCTAGCTGATGCAGGACCCGAATACGGGGGTTTTTGCTGTATCCCGGGTAGCCATAAAAGCAACTTTAAGCTACCACAGCAGATCTCTAATGAACCGGCGCAAGCCTCTTGCGTCGTAATTCCATCGGCTCCCGCCGGTTCGGCCGTTTTGTTCTCTGAAGCACTGACACATGGAACGGCAGCCTGGCATGGAGAACATCAGCGACGGACACTTCTTTATAAATATTGTGTGTCGCACACGGCGTGGTCGGCGAGACGTGTCTCCCGCCCGGATAATGTGAGACTGACTCCCCGTCAACAAATCTTATTCTCTGAACCAGCAGATCCCTACCGATTCTTTCCTTCTCTTTTTGAAGATGTCGAAGATGGCAGCAAAAAGTGAATTGTTAACCTTTCCAAACCAGATAGCTGCCCAAGATCTGCTCACACCAAACAGGAGGACGAAAACTGTTAGTACGTGAATCCTCTAAAATACCGAACAACTAAAACCGCATGAAATCTACCTTTCCGATTCGTGCGGTTTTAGTTGGACTTGCCTGGATTATTTTCCAAAGTGCAACTGCTTCCTATATACACGGTAATAGTCTTGGTCAGCTAATTGCGAACCATCTACCGTTAGGTGGATTATTCTTCCTAACCTTACTGGTATTAATCGTCAATCCTCTAATCCATAAGATCAATGCTTTGATGGTCTTTTCAGTCTCAGAACTGGTTATTATTTGGATTATGATTTCGGCGGCCTCTGCTGTCCCCGGTTACGGAATGATGGAGTTTTTGTTCCCGGTACTGGTTGGACCACTACAAAATGCAACACCACAAAACCAGTGGAAGGAGGTTTTGCTACCACATTTACCCGACTGGTCGTACATCTCAGATCTACAGGCAGTTACGACATTTTTCCAGGGCGAATCATCTGTACCGTGGTCAGTATGGACGATACCCGCCGCTTTCTGGCTGAGCACTAGTTTAGTCTTGTCGGTGATCGTTATATGTTGGAGTGTATTGATTCGCAGGCAGTGGGTCGAGCAGGAACGCTATCCATTTCCACTAGTGCAAATTCCGAAGATGGTTGTTACGCCGGCATCAGGGAAAATTTTCAACCATTTTCTTCGAAACCGCCTCTTGTGGGTTGGCCTACTAGCAGCTATTGGCATCCACTTACTCCGAGGGTTACACCGCTACGATCCGTCGATTCCTTATGTCCAAATCTCTTATAGTTTTGCTCCATTAATTACGGAAAAGCCTTGGATAGCGTTAGTTCAAGGCTGGCCACTCTGGGGGCGGATATACTTGGCCGTAATTGGTGTTACCTACTTTCTACAATTGGATGTCTCGTTCAGTCTTTGGTTTTTCTTCCTATTCTATAAACTTCAGGAGGTCGGTATTTTAGCTTTTTCAATTCGAGATATCTCGACGCAACAACAGGTCATGGGCGCAGACTTCGTCTTAATCGGCTTCTTGACCTGGATGGGGAGACGACACTTGCAGTCGGTTTTTCTGGCGGTTACCGGATCAGTACGATCGTCTGCGCAGGATAGTCAGTTGATGTCTTATCGACTGGCACTAGCGGGCATAATAGTTGGTGGAATAACATTTGTCGCCTTGTTTGGCTCAGCAGGCATGTCGTTACTGGTAGCAATTGTATTTTTGATACTACTTTTAGGTTTGGCAACAATTACTTGCTGGATGGTAGCAAACGCAGGAATGTTATTAGTCAATGTTGGTTTGGCGCCGTTTTCCCTGTTGACCACATTCTTTGGCTCTCGTCCAATCGGACGAACTAATTTAACCCTGTTGGCCTTTGACCGTTCAGTGCAATCTCACTGGTCTTCCGAATCACTAATGCCTTATGCGATGCAAGGACTGCGGTTATCAGATCAAGTTGACCGTCACCAACGAAAGCTGATCCCTTTGATGCTTGTCTCCATCCTGATCGCGATTAGTACAGCCTACGTCTGTTCATTGAAGTTTATCTATCACCAAGGAGCAACCAGTTTGGAAGGTTGGGTTTACAATTCATTCGGCTTCCGCGGTTTAACGCAAGCCTATACTGCTATTCAAAACCCGTATGATCCGAGTCTATCGGGCATTATTAGCGCAGGTGTAGGGGGCATTTGGACCGGATTTCTGCTGTTTATGCGACAACGCTTTTTGTGGTGGCCATTTCACCCGATCGGTTATATTGTCGGTATTACCTATGCACCTTGCCACCTCTGGTTTTCTACCCTTTTGGGATGGACTATCAAAATTTTGCTCCTCAAATTCTTCGGTGTAGGAGCTTACCGCCGATTACAACCGTTATTTCTGGGACTAATTTTAGGTGAGTATTTCATGTCAGCTTTCTGGATCTTCGTCGGCTTATTTACTCGAGTCAGCTACTGGGGGCTGCCTCACTAGAGAATCTATCGGAAAAAGTTCTTGAAAAAATAGACTGCGGCTACTACCATACTAACCGCACCTGCCAGCAACAGATAGGCCGCTCGCTCAAAACCCTTTTTACCAGAATCAAATTTATATATCTTCTTCATTCCAATCACAGATTATCTTAAAAAGTATCGTTCCATCCATCCAGCGGTAAAGATCAGCAACCCACCTTCTACGCTGGTAGTGGCTACAGCTAAAAATTCACGGTCTCATCAGAGAGTATACAACATCTCGGTTCCACTATATCTTCGCCATCCTTGAACAGTTCTTGTACCACTGTGGTTTTCTGCTTATTCAGGCTAACATATATCTTTGAGAGTAACAAGACTCAGATGTACCTTGTTTTCAGCGACCAAACCTAAAACAGAGGAACGATAAATGAGGTGTCAACATCTGGGCCTAGCCAAGAGACATTCACTTTGAAATTCGATTAAAGTCAGGTATTTCGATCACTAAGATAGCCAAAAGTTTTACACCTTCTCCGACTGCATTATCAAGAGAACTCAAAAGCAGCACAGGGAAACAATTACTTCAGCCAAGAACAACACCAACCTAAAAACAAATTAATCAAGCTGACCGAATCAATCCAAGAGTCTATTAATCGAAGCCTGGCTAAGGATTGGAGTCCAGAGCAAATAGCAGATCGACTGAAAGATGAGCCCAGAATCTCTTGGCACCACGAAACAATCTATCAGTATATTGTCAGAGATAAAAAGAACGGTGGAGAACTCGATCAGTTTCTGCGCCATCAAAACAAAACCGATCGAAAAGGCGATGGCAATCAACACCATCGCCATGGGATCCCTAATAGAGTTGAGATTGATGAACGTCCTCAAGAAGCAAACTCATCGACCGCGAATAGGCAACGGGGAAATAGATCCCATAACCAGGAAAAGCTCATCGAGGTGCGATCTTATACTATGGATGACCGAAAATCAAAAATAGGCTTAGCAGCACCTCTTTCTTTTCTGACAACAAGCTTCGCCGGTTAAAGATGTGATGATAGCTAATACCTGCCGGAAGGTTATTGACTGGCGAGGTAATCTTTCTGACCTCAGGTTCTAGGTTCCTGATAGGAGTTGATTTCGATAGATTACTTCACCTTTAATAACTTGTGACTTAATAACTAGAGTTTAGAGTCTCACCAAACAAATAGGAGAAACAATGTATAAAAATAGTTGACATTGCGGCCCAAAAATCGTTGCCGCTCCTGGAACCGCTTTGGCTTTTTAACAGCTGTTCCAGGAGCGGCCAGAAGAAGGAAATTACAACACTCCACTTCTGGAGGCCGCAATCAACCTCAAAGGATATTCTCCTATCCCAAACGAACTCTTCTCTTGGATCACATTTTTAACCCCCGTGCTACCTCTACGTTCGGTTGGTACTTTTTTAGAGCTACTAATTCCATGTTAACAGCCACAGGCTTTGTAACTGAGGCCTATTTGATGTTGAGCAGGGAAAATGGTCCTGGTTAGCATTCGCCAGACAATTTGTCCGCTTATGTTGAACCATTATACAGAATGATGTGGTTCACCTGGCCATCGATGATACTTTGACACTGGGTGCATCTTCCTCTGTCAGAGGACAATGTTGGGTGAGTTTGGCCATGGATCAAGCACCTTTGGCTCGGCCACGGTGATCCAGATTAATACCCCGTGCCAGTACAGTTGATTGCAGCCAAGACCTGGTTCCGGGATTAAAATTCGGGTGCTGGTCGATAGTTGGTATCTGAGACCGACCTTGATTCAGTCAATGCTGGAAGGTGGTTTGGAGGTTATTGGGCCGGTTGTCTGATGAACCAGCCAAAAGAAAGATAAAACCAAGAGGCTGACCCAGAAAGTATGGAGCCAAATAGACACCGAAACGGATCGCCCATTGAAAGAAAAAGTATATTCCAATTTCAACTGGATCAATTCTTTTCTTAGTTGTTTGAACTCTAATGAATCTATTGGATGGTATCAGAACCTTGTTGGTCTAATACTTGATTGACTTTAAGGTTCGGTTCCTTCAAGGTTTGTCTGTAATTCTACTTCAGTTGATCTCAGAATTGGTCTTCTGGTTCCTGATTACTGAGAAAGCGCTTCAATCTATCCGTTTCACTAAATCGGTTAGTACCCAGATAGATAGTGTTGGACGTGCCGTTTGGATTTCTCCAGTTCTGTTCTTAAAAGGTCCTTGATATCATTGATAGTCAGTTTTTTCATCTCTGGATTTTATCGGGTTGAATTATAGAGAGATTGTGTCACCTACATTACAGGCGGAAAGAGATTTGTTTGGATTATCTGAGAATACCACAACCTAAAGATGATTGGAATTGCTTTGTTTCAAGTATAGATTGGAGATCCAGTGGAATGGCAAAACGGAAGAGATCGGAACTTTCTGTCTTACAACGAACGAGATACGAGGGATGCATAATACGAAGTGTGTCCTTCAGTGTGTCCAAATTGGACAAAAGGGTCAATATTCGTATCAGGAGGTTAGTAAAACCCAGTCATAGTAAGGGGTTGTGTAAAAATGGAAGAGTCTAAAGGAATAGTCTAATCTAAACCAATCCTTGCCGTTTGGCCAAATAGGCAGACAAAGCAAAATCAAGTGGAGTTGCCGTGTCGATCGTGTTATAATCGATATTCGATTTTGCTGCCGCTTGCTGGTAGGTCTGGATAAAATCGTTATGATGTTGTAGGTAGGTTTGCCGAATTGCATTTGGATCTGCTGTAATTTCGTGGTCGGTTTCGGCATCTACAAAGCGAGCCGTTTGATTGAAATCGAAGGTCAGTTCTTGACGGTCTAGCAGATGGAACACAATTACTTCGTGGCCATTATAGCGGAAATGCTCTAATGCATTAATCACTGATTCAGTCTCCTCGGCATATAAATCCGATAGTAAGATAACGAGACCTCGCTTGGTTAGGCGTTGCGCTATTTGATGTAAAGGCTCAGCTAGTTGCGTCTGTTTCTGAACTTCAATCTGGTGTAGCATTTGTAGAATAGTATGCAGATGGACAGGGGAACTTCGAGCTGGCATAAATTGACGAAGGGCACCATCGAAGTAAGCAAAACCAACTGCGTCCCGCTGTCGGATCATAAAGTAGGCCAATGACGCCGCCAGATAGGAAGCATAATCCAGCTTGGTTAGCTCCATTGACGTATAGGTCATGGAGGCACTTGTATCCAGCAATAGGTAGCAGTAGAGGTTAGTTTCCTCCTCAAATTGCTTGATATAGTGTCGGTTCGTTCGTCCGTAGACTTTCCAGTCAATATGTTTAGTATCGTCACCCGGTATATATTGGCGGTACTGCGCAAATTCGATACTAAACCCATGATAAGGACTTTTGTGGAGGCCAGAGATAAAGCCTTCAACTACGAACTTGGCAATTAACTCTAAACTTCCGATCCTCGCCAATAGTGTTGGATCCAAAAACTTAATGTCTGATTCAGGTCGTTGTTGCACCTTTGGTCCCGTCTATTTACTGATCTTTTGTTTGGTAAGTGTCAGTGGATGTGGATCTGCGCCAACGGCTAAGCAGATCAATACTGGACGTTCAGTTTTCTTTTCACCTGATCGAATCAGAACTATCGCCATCATGCCTTTGAACGGTACCAATACCAATAGAGCACAGGAACTTACCCGTGAATTGACGGTCCAGATCTTACAACTAAATCGATTTGAAATCGTCGACCACTACAAAGTCGCAACGCTAGTAGAAGATGAAGGATTGGAGGGAATCGATCTCAGCGATACACTGGTCAAAAACATCGCCCGCAAGTTGCAGGCTGATGCTATTCTGCTGGGTGAGGTCACCAACTTTCAGGAACCGGAATCCCCCTACCCGCTGTTGCGAAAACCACCCTTCATTGGCTTAAGCCTTCGTATCGTGAGTATCAATCAAACTATGCCGATGACAATCTGGAGCCTAAACGATACTTTTGACAGCCGTGATCGTCAGGTAAAACAATACGTTAAGCGCTCAGAACGCCGTCGACTAAGTACCGATCCGTACTTTCTAATCCAAGTCATAGCCAAAGAAATTGCCAGAACATTCGCTTTCTAAGCGACATTTCCGATCTCTGATCAAGTCGAGGGTGCCAATCTTTGGTTGGCACTCGATCCGGGATTATGCTTGGCGTTGCGCCAGCATAGCGGCGCCAACCAACCCGGCCCGATTTCCGAGTTTGGCTGCAACGATTTGTAAACTCTCGGCATTAGTGTCCATTGCTCTTTGCTGAACTTCAACTCGAATGGGTTCAAAGAGCAACTTTTCCCCGGCCGCTGCCACACCGCCACCGATGATCACCATTTGTGGGTTCAGAATGTGGGCGAATGACGTCAGTGCAATCCCAATATACCTTGCTGTTTCGGCAAAAATTTCAATAGCGACGGGATCCCCATCTACTGCTGCTTCAGCAATAGTTTGGGGGGTTAACGCTCTAAGTTGGTTTTCTAAGCCGGGAGAACGACGAACCTCCTTGATAATTTTGGCTCGAGTTCGTTCCACGATCTGACCTCCTCCAACGTAGGCTTCTAAACAACCATAGTTACCACAGCCACATTGTCGACCATCACCGAAAATAATTGTATGCCCTAGCTCTGCGCCAACATATCGATTACCGTGAAAGATCTGACCATCGATAATAATACCACCACCGACTCCCGTTCCAAGCGTTAGGCAGACTACGTCGTTCATACCAATTCCGGCCCCTTGCCGTAACTCGCCGTAGGCCATAGCATTGCCGTCGTTCTCAATGTGAATTGGCAAATTAGCGATTCCGGGTTTAAGCTGCTGCTGAACCAAGTTAACCAGTGGAATATCGCGCCAACCTTGAAAGTTGGGTGAGAAATGAACCACGCCTTGGCTTGGAATAATTAGGCCCGGTGTACCGATACCGATACCGACTAAATGTCCCAGGACATGTTCCTGTCTCCCAATTAGATTCGAAGACTCGTTCGATCGGGAATTTAGATTTCTGTCTGTTGCCTGTATCTCATCGAGCAAACTGTGAATTGCCTCAGCTATATTGCGGGCGACCACTTCAGCTCCATCATTAGCCTGACTTGGTATGGTCAGGTCAGCGATAATGTCCCCGTTATCAAGTACAAGTCCAGCTTTGATTTGTGTGCCGCCCAGATCGACACCGACACTGTAGTCATTAGTTGTAGATTGGGTCGTGTCTTTGATAGGATCTACTTTCATCGTTGTCCTCCTTAATCGAGGGTATGAAGTATAAAAAAGTTATTTCTAACTTCTCCCCGCCGGATTGCTCCATGCTATAAATTGGATCAGCAATTGCGGTAGCGATTGCCGGCTTGAAACCCGATCGATAAAACCATTGGGCGGCGATTGAGTGGTTGGCTTCTCGATCGTCTGTTCTAATAAAACAATATCTCCCAAGGGAAAATTGGTTTGGTAGCATTGATGTACCTGCTCATATACTAACTGTCCATCATCTACCTGCTCCGGTTGGCTCTCTAGTGACCTGACCAACCAAGAGTCATGGGATTTCGTCTCCTCTGTGGTTAAATCTGTTGCTGTATTCACCGGTGTTGGAACCGTGGAGGTTAGAATAGTCATGTGTACCTGTTGGCCGAGTCCTTTCAGTTTCACCGATAAGCAGGTTAGATCTATCGCTGAAAGTGAAGTTATCGGTGTGGTTGCAGACGCAATACCTGTCCTCGACTGTGTGGATGCCCCTTCGAGTCTTGGTTGCGACATGTCGAAGAGTTGGGACGAAGGGGTTTTCGCCGGGTTATAGTCCGAAGGAATAAATGTAATCAATGGAGACTGTTGATCTATGGCTAATTCAACCGCTCGCAGTGGCAGTGTCAAGCTAGTTGGAATCCCTGTCAATATAACGACATTACAGTTACCGATCAGGCCCAAGCCAACTACTGCTTGGTGGTGCTCTAATAGTTTAGTTGGCTCAATCTGGGAGAAATCAGGATCGTCTGTACTCATGTATTCAACTGAATCCAAGATCTGACGTATGCGCTGATCATTCGGCATTGGATTATTATATTGGCAACGAGGGCAGGTATATAGGTTGCGCACCAATATTTTTTTAAACACCAACTCCTTACATCCTCGGCATTTAATCCATAGTACCTGCTCATTATCTGTTGGAGCTAGATCTGAAGAGGATGACGATGCATGAAGCCCGCTATCTGAAGACCGGCTTGATATGTCGGTGCCGCCGGTTGCTACCGGTTTCTTCATCTTACTCCTTTTCCTAGTTTAATAGTGATTAGTTGAGTAAATTCCCAACTCAATTTTTAATCCTTTTGATCATCTTAACCGAAGCAATGTCATAAATTACCTCATCCATATATGCGTCGATCAGTTGCAAGCCACGTCCAGCCGACCGCGTGAGATTATTATCTCCCCCTGCTTCCGCCAAAGAGAAGCTCTCCTGTAGTTTGTGTTGATTTAGACAGCCACTGTCTTGAACCAGAATCGTCATTTTTTCGGATGATGCTTGAAATTCAAAGTGCACATACTTTTCTGGATCGGCGGCATTACCATGTTTAATAGCGTTCGTACCAGCCTCAATAACAGCTAGATTGATTTGATGCGAGATTTGTTCGTCGACCTGCATCAAGTTTAACATTTCAGAGATCAAGGCATCGAGTAAATGAATACTCTCAATGGTGCTAGGTAGATCTAACCGAACAGCCCGCATGGTTATCTTTGTCTTGAAAGAGCGGTATGATCTATACTCGTTGGTGGGCTCTGATCTGCATTCATTTTTACAACTATCAAAGCCAAATCGTCTTGGAGTTGGGGGGGATCACACTTATCCTCAAACCGACAAAAATTGAGTAGATCTGCTTCTATCTGCTGACGAATCCCCTCGGCAGATAAATGGTAATTCGATTCGAAGACTTGAGCCAAACGCCTTTCTCCATATAAAACCCCATTCTGGTTTTCGGCCTCTAAAATCCCATCGGTATAAAACAGTAGGGCATCCCCAGGTTGTAATTCGATCACCTGTTCTTCGAAGGTTGCGAAACCAAAACTTCCTAGGACTAAGCCACCAACATTGAGTTGCCGTATTTGGTGAATCCCTTCGATCAAGTCTACCTTCGATTCCAGTTGGGGGGTGGGGACTTGTTCTGCGTCAGTGCTATCGATATCCTTAATCCAACCTCTAGTGGGGGAAGTATTCATCAAGTGAAATGGATAACAATGACCTGCATTGGCGTAAGTAAAAGTGCAAGTTGGCGAAGTCTCCGTCGAAAGGCGGTTGGCATCAGCATCTAACACTCCATAAACAACGGTAGCAAATAGATCTGGATCTGTATCCGTAGCTATGAGATCATTGATCCTTTTCAAGACATTTGCAGTAGAAGCCTTATCTCCGAATCGCCGTTCTTCTTCCCGACTAACTAAACGGAGGGCTGTGCGGATCATCACCATCAGTAAGGCCCCCGGAATCCCTTTGCCTCGCACATCGGCAATCACCAAACCAAAACGCCGGTCGTCTAACTGGATGAAGTCGTAAAAATCACCGGAAACCGACATCGAACTGCGGAGGTATCCGGCGATGTCAACGCCAGGAATGTGAGGCGGAGTTTGCGGGAGTAGGCCCTGTTGGATAGCGGATGCTGTTTGTAGATGTGAGGCTAGTTGTTCGACCCCATCTACACTAAACTGCTCCCCCATAGCACCGATCAACGGGTTAATATACTTGATGGGTAAGGTCCGACTCAAGACCGACTCAATCCGCAACACTAGTTCTTGGGATTCAAATGGCTTGGTAATATAGTCTACGGCCCCTGCCGTTAAACCTTGAATTCGCTCGTTAGCTTGGGCTAGAGCCGTTAACATAATAACAGGAATCGTTGCCAAGTCAGGTTTGGCTTTTAACATTTCTACTACGGCGTAACCGTCCATTCCTGGCATCATCAGATCCAGCAAAATTAGATCTGGTTGATGTGTCTCTGCCAGTTGCAATCCTTGGCTACCGTCACCCGCTGTAATTACATGGTAGCCTTCCACTTCTAAGATCATCTCCAGTAGATCTAAAATATCAACCTCATCGTCGATGACCAAAATTGTTGCTTGATGTGCTATTTCCGTTGTCACTATTTTTCAGATTGGCAAGGTGAATTGAAAATTACTACCCTCTCCATTTTCGCCATCGCCTATCCATAAGTTACCACCATGTGCTTCGATAATACCCTTGGCAATTGCCAAGCCGAGCCCAGTTCCCCCTTCTTGCCGTGTGTGGATATTGCTTTTCTGATAAAATTTATCAAAGACCTTTTGGCGTTCCTCCACCGGCACACCAGCCCCAGTATCGATTACCTCAATATGTACTGTATTGTTGTTAGATGCGTTCTCGACCTGATCAGGAGTATTGACCCGAATACTGACAATACCTTCATCAGGCGTAAATTTGATGGCATTTCCAATCAGGTTAGTCAAAACTTGTCCAATCTGCTCTTCGTCACCATAAACTGAGGGGATTTCGGTTGCCCCAATTAAATGTAGCTGGATCGATTTTTCATCTGCCTGGGGGCGGAGATCCCCAAGCCGATCTTTGATAATATCAATCATTGAAATTGGATGATGCTTAAATTCAACCCGCCCGGCCTCAATGCGAGAAATATCAAGCAGATCGTTAATCAATGCAGCTAACCGCTTGGACTGGCGCTGCACTCGCGATAGGCTATCTGCTTGACGTTGGTTTAACGGCCCAGCTTTACCTTCTAAAACCAAGGAGACAAAACCAATAATCGAGGTTAGGGGCGTTCGGAGTTCGTGCGACACTAGAGAAATAAAGTCTGACTTCATTTGATCGATTTCCTTCTTCCGTGTCACATTTTCAAAGACATAGACTGAACCGAGAATTGCACCATTTTCGTCCAGATAAGGGGCTGTAATGACGCGAAGAATAATTTGACCGTCCTTTGTTACCTCTGTTTCACTGCTATTGTGGAGTGTAATTTCAGTGGTCATAATTTTACCCCCAACTCCGATCAGGGGATTAGTAGCTGCTAACTTGTAAGCATTATCGGTATCCATACCGGTCAATTTTTCCCCGGTTGTATGTTGTGCTCCTTGTTGCAAGGCCTCTATTAAGGCCTCGTCCTGTATTATCTGTGACAACTCCCGATTTTGTGCACCGTGCGGGATGTTAAGCAACCGTTCAGCCGTCGGATTAATGTGTAGAACACAGTTATGGCTATCGATAACGATTAACCCTTCCGATAGGCTATTGACGATAGCTGTCATTTTTTGCTCTTCCTGCCGCAGATTTTCAACCGCCGACTCCAGATTACTTCTCATGGCATTAAACTCTTCGGCCAACAACCCTAGCTCATTGCCAGTAGTAACTGGGATTTTTAAATCGAATTTCCCTTGGCCAACAGCACGAACCCCATCTACGACCTGCATAATTGGTGTTACGATCCGCAGTGAAACTAGCCAAGCAATGGGTATAATCGCCACACAAGAGACCATCGTGAAGTTGAGAATCCGCCTCGTCAATTGGGTAATCCCTTCAAAGGCAACTGAGGCCGGTTGAAAAACTAGTACAGTCCATTTGCTAAAGTTTTGCGATATTTGTTGGTCTGGCCAACGTTGTTGCCAGGTTTGAGTTCGTGCCCAGCCATAAACTTGTGGCTCGGCCTGTAACGGCACTAGATTTTTGACATCCACCGGCGACTGTTGATCAGCTCTTTCAGCGCGCATCTGATAATTGTAATGCTCACCATTTTGGCTGGTCGCAGCAATGATAGCTGCCATCGCCGCATCACTTTGGTCAATGTGATCTCCAAAGGTATATTTACTGGATGTGGGAGCGGCGACTATTCGACCATACTGGTCAATGATGACGGTTCGAAGTGCGACGGATGTATGGGCTGAAACATCCGTCACCTTTCTACCGTAGGTTGAATCCTTGACCAAATCCACTAATTCAGGTAAGACCAGTGTAGCCTTTAGAACCCCCAGTACATTTTTCTCCATTTGATCACGAATTGGCAAGGCAATCGTTAATTGGTGTCTCTGGCCGTCAAAAGTAATATCCTCAATAACATCGTAGCCTAGATTATTATTGAAGGATCGATCCCACCAACCGTCTTCTACTGTTGAAAAGAGGGTATCAATATTAGAAGCTTGGATAATTTGCCGATGGGCATTGGTAATCACAATTTGGCTGTTAGGACCGGCATATCCTTCCAGTTGGCGGACATCATCTCTCAACAGGTTATTCGCTTCTAGCAGTTGCAAGTCTGTAGGTCGTTCCCCATTTTGGCCAGTAGTGCTGTTAGCAAGCGCAACCTTAGAGCGGATAGTTTTAATATATTTGTAGATCGTCTCTATTCGCAAAGCTATACTGTGGTCAGCTTGATCTAGTTTCTCTTGTGCTACCTGTACCAGTCCTTGACCGATTGTTTTTTCCAGTGCCTGCTTGCCATAGGTATAGGCGATTAGAGAGGCAAACAAGAGTGGAATGAGTGCAATCAGGACAAATTGAAAGATAAATTCACCGCGCAGGCCAAGATTGGGGCCATTATTTTTTTTCTTTATTTTTTTACTCAACCACATCTTTCAGTAGTTAGTCATCAGTGATTGGTCAGTAATATTTGGAAACAAAAAACCAACCACTAATTCGTCCGCATGCTGGACTCACAGGTCAGGTTTTAAGGGACATGTCTAGTGGATTCGGAATCACTAACAATTTCAAGAACCGTATCTAGCCGAGTGACTCGCAGTACGTTACGGACGTTGGGTTGCGGATTTAACAATACTAACTTACCATCCGTTTGGCGAAGTTGTTGAACGGTCAACATAATTACGCCCAAGGCAGAACTATCCAACAATGGTACCTGCGATAGATCGAGAATAAAGCCGCTCGCATGTTGGTCGGTTAATCGGTTCATCTCCTCTTTCAGTTTTTCCACGTGCATACCGATAATTTTACCACGGAAATGGAGAATTGGTGGTTGGCTATCAGTGACACTAGTCAGGCTACTACCACTTCCCAGTTCGGCTGAGGCCGAGAAAGTAATCGTTTGTCTAATCATCATCAAGTCATTGGTTAGTTATATCGTCTAATCTCAACTAAACGGTTGTACCCGAGCTGATATTCGCTTTTATCCTGTTTGGGTCTGTTTCCTGCGTATTCTGGCCGTTCCCAGATCTGCACAACTTTTGCGCCTAACGATGACAAGACAGATTCAGCCTGGTAAATCTCTTGCCTGATGTCGTCTACCCGACCTGATTTATAGGCGATCCAACGGCCATCTGGCTTGACGAGGGGCAGACAATAGGTTGCTGATGCTTGCAACGAAGCCACGTAGCGGGTAACGACTAAATCGGCACTATGTTGGCCATGTTCTGAGTCTAGCAGATGCTCTGCTCGCTCAGCAATGACTTGAACTGCTGATAAGCTGAGTTGAGCACTGATATAGTGCAGAAAACTGGCCTTTTTTGTTACCGGTTCTATTAATACCAGTTCGATTTGGGGATGGTAAATCTTCAGAGGAAGCCCCGGGAAACCAGCCCCACTTCCAATGTCGATTAATCGACAACCGGATTGTCGGTCGACTAACATTGCTTGGACCCATTTTAACTCTAACAACTGTAACGAGTCCAAAAAATGCTTTCGAACAATCCCATCGACATCATCGATACGGGTCAGGTTGATTTTACGATTCCAGATCTGAAGTTGTTGTAAATAATATATAAACTGGTCTAGTTGCTGGCTTGAGAGTTGAAACCCATTTTCACAGAATAGAGTTCCAATCTGAGAACGAGATTCACTGTTCACTTATTTAGAAGCTTATCGCGTATAAATGTCCGATCTACGCCTGGTACTAATTTGAGCCGGCGGGAACTTTGGCTGGAGCCGGAATTTCTGTACTTGATGAGTCGGATGATTTTGTTCTGTTTTTCAACCAAACCATCAAAATGGAGATATCGGCCGGTGACACGCCTGGTACTCGAGAAGCATGTCCAATCGAAAGCGGTCGAATTTGAGCTAACTTTTTCTGTGCCTCTGTTTTTAGTCCATGAACAGACAAAAAGTCAAAATCGTTAGGAATTCGCACAGCTTCAAACTTTTTGAATCTTTCGATCTGCAGATCTTGCCGGGCAATGTAACCTGCATATTTGATCTGTATCTCTACTTGCTCCTCGACTGTGCGGATATGTCCAACGCCGTCCCTTATTTTTGCGGGAACAGGTTGGCACGATCGGAGTATATACGAGTCGGCTAGATCTTGGATTTCTAGACCTTGGATTTGCTGATAGGAAATGTTAGGCCTTTTCAATAGTTCCGCTAGCGTGGTTGGCATTTTAATGGATGGCAGGCCAATTTTTTGTAGTTGGTCTAGTGTTTCTGGTGACGGTTTGATTTTAGTGTTAGATAGACGTTCTAATTCAGCTTCAATCTGTTGCTTTTTGGCCAAAAAACGCTGGTAGTCAGCAGTAGAAATCGTTCTAACTCGATAGCCAGTTTCCGTTAGGCGTAGGTCAGCATTATCTTCACGCAACTGAAGACGATGTTCCGCACGCGAGGTAAACATTCGGTAGGGTTCCCGAATGTCCTTGGTGACCAGATCATCAATCAATACACCGATGTAGGCTTGCGATCGATCCAAGATCAACGAATCTTGATTTTTGACTTTCAAGCCGGCATTGATACCCGCCATCAGCCCTTGTGCCCCCGCTTCTTCGTAACCGGTAGTGCCGTTTAACTGTCCGGCGAAGAAGAGGTTCTCCACTTTTTTGGTTTCCAGAGTTGGATAAAGTTGGGTGGCCGGTGCAAAATCATACTCCACGGCATAGCCGAAACGCATAATTTCGGCATTTTCTAGCCCTCGAATACTGGCCACCATGTCCATCTGAACATCTTCCGGTAAACTGGCTGAAATACCGTTGAGATAGATCTCCTGCGTATCTCTCCCTTCTGGTTCGACGAAAATCCGATGCTCATTTTTCTCGGAAAACCGAACCACCTTATCTTCGATCGAGGGGCAATATCTCGGGCCAACGCCTTTGATTCGTCCACTATACATGGCCGACCGCATCAAATTATCACGGATTATTTGATGCGTTTTCGGATTGGTGTAGGTGATGTAACACGGTATTTGCGATTGGGTAATTCGATTGTTAGAAAACGAAAAAGGTCTAGGATTTTCGTCTCCAGGCTGATCTTCCATCAAATTAAAATCGACCGTTCGGGCATTGACTCGTGGTGGAGTCCCCGTTTTTAGCCGGCTAACCTCAAGACCGAGATCGAGAAAACTTTTCGATAGGCGTTCGGCTGAGGATTCTCCTGCGCGTCCGGCACTGTAGGACACATCTCCAATATGGATGGTTCCTCTCAGAAAAGTACCGGCAGTCAAAATTACCGTTTGTGCTAGATAAGCAGTTCTAGTGCGAGAGAGAACGCCAATACATTTGCCGTGATCAGTTAGCAACTCCTCAACTAACCCCTCTTTAATGTCCAATCCATCTTGATTTTCTAAGACCTGCTTCATATAAAGTTGGTAGGCTTTTTTGTCAGCTTGTGCACGACTGGATCGAACCGCAGGGCCTTTTTTGGTATTTAACTGTCGAAACTGAATGCCTGTCTCGTCAATAGCTTTTGCCATCTCGCCACCCAAGGCATCTATCTCTTTAACTAAGTGGCCTTTGGCTAGACCACCAATAGCCGGATTGCACGGCATTTTTCCAATTGTATCTATGCTAAGAGTCATGACTAGCGTTTGGCATCCCATCCGAGCCGCTGCCAACGCAGCTTCGCAACCCGCATGGCCAGCACCAATTACCAATACATCGTAGTTTTTATAGTAAGCTCTCATATTCGTTTGTCACATCAATTCGACCTTCTAGTCATACATTAGTGTTATGGCTATCAAGTCATCTCTACAATCACAGTATGTAAAGGCTAAACGAAATTAATCGCGAATAGAACTCAAAGGGGTACTAGCTAAGTTCGGTAAAGCGTGAAAAGGTGATTTCACACTTCCCACCTGCTGCTGAAACAGCCAAGGATCAACCCTTGTATAATGCAGTTCCTAAGCATGTTCGACGAATTGGTCACATTCCGCCTCAGAAAGTAACCGTATCATATTTTCGTACTGTAAATAGCTGGCCTTTTAAGTTACATAAACCGTCTTATGCCGAACGGTCAATTAAGTGTACATTATAACACATTCCCAATCAGTTAGGCCTTGAATTGGTATAGCGCAAGCAGCGCACTCTTAGGCGTATCACAGAGATAACCTGGCAACAGGTTGAGTTGTTGCTCAGAGAGGAATGGAGCCCAGAGCAGGTCAGCGGTTGGCTAGCCAATTCAGGTCTGCAGTCAGTTAGTCCAGAATAGATTGATCAGTACATTTTGACTGACCAGAAGGCTGGAGGTGACTGACATGCCTACTTACGCGGCCAGAAAAAACGTCAGAAGCGGTATATGGGAGTCCAGATCAGCGAGGACGGCTAAAAAACCGGGTGAGTATCGATGAACGCTCCGCCATTGTTGACCAGCGCAAGCGTGTGGGTGATTGGGAAATGGACTGGATCATTGGCCGTTTGGGTGGGTCAGTACTCATGACCGCCGTTGAGAGGAAAACCCGATTCACGGTGGTAGCCCTGGCCGCCAATAAAACGGCCGAGGCCGTTAAGGATGCAATACTTGGGGCGCTTTCCCCCTTGGCTGCTCAGGTAGAAAGGCTAACCTATGATAACGGTAAGGAGTTTGCACTCCATGAGGTGATTGCCGAGCAGTTGAATGTGCAGGCATATTTTACCCATCCCTATCATTCCTGGGAACCTAGCTGGAACGAGAATACCAATGGTTTGATTCGTCAGTATGCGCCGAAAGGTTCAAGCTTTGATGATATGACATCAAAGAGCATCTAGAATATTATGGACCAACTTAACAACCGTCCAAGGAAATGTTTGGACTTTAAAACCCCCAATCAGGTCCTATTCGGGCTTCATCCACCGATTGCACTAGCGAGTTGAATCCGCGCATGCTAATAAGGGAAGGATCCTACAGTAGATTCAGGATCAAAGCAAAGAAGGTAATTAGCAACAGTTACATCAGGAAGAAATAAGTGAGATGCAACTCAGGTTATTCTGAGTCTTGGGTACCTCGCAGTTCTGGGGTGAGGTAGTTCACTTGACGGCCGGAAAGTCCTTTATCGTGTTATCATTTTAGGCTAGAAGAGTGATAAGTTATAGCCGGATTACGGTGACAGTCTACCTAACTATTCCAATCCATTTAATCCTGAAGCATGGATACCTTTTGGATTCGGCAACTATAATTTATCTGGTGAAGCGAATATACATAGCGTATATTCAAGCAGAATTAGACCTTTAGCTTAGACCTCTTGCTTGCTTCGTTGCAAAAGAGTAAAGGTAATTGCCAGTAAGGGAAGGATAACGAAGGCCGATTGCCAAAATTTCAGTTCAGTGCCGATCAAACAGGGGAAGAATGTAATCGCACCAACCATTGATCCTTTTAAGGCGGCGTATCCATTTTTTTCGCTCGGGTGCAGGTAAAGGGGGAGACGCGAAATAAAGGTAGCAACAGCGGCAATACCAACCCAACAAACGTAGT
Source organism: Candidatus Poribacteria bacterium (assembly GCA_030748495.1). Taxonomy (GTDB): domain Bacteria; phylum Poribacteria; class WGA-4E; order WGA-4E; family UBA9662. The sequence goes on from JASMLX010000008.1 coordinate 71,326, forward strand.
ACCAACCGGTATCGACCAGTAAGTCTTCTGTCCAGATCGGCAAAATAGCAACCATAAAAGCCGCTATAGTTGCGGTAGCAGAGACAATCAGCGCCGGACCAACACCAATTTGTAAGGGTGTGGTCAAAATGCCAACTTCACGATCTCGCTCGAGATCTTTGAAAGTAGTGGTGATATGCGTGCCAAAATCGTATAGAGCAATGGCCGCAAAGACATACCAAACTCTGATTGGTACCCGATCTGCCACGACCAGAGCACCAAATACGCTAAGCAGGCCAATACCGATGGGTAAACTGATGCTTCCCCAAATTCCGCGCTCTTTTAGAATCGCGTTGTAGGTGTGGGAAATTATCACTAAACCGATTACCAGCAATCCCGCCTTCAGGCTCATCAAAAACCCCGCAATCAAACACAGAATATAACTAATACTAGCTATGGTCAGAACCTGTTTGGCCGGTAAGCGATTAGAAGGAATAGGACGATGGGGGTTGACGATTGCATCCTGATGTCGATGAAAGTAGTCATTTTTCATCATCCCGGCGAAATAGCCAATAGTGGCAATAGCCAAGGACACACTAACGCGCCAAGTGAATTTCCCCTCTGAGGCGATCAGAGCTCCCGGTAGAGTGGCCGCAATCGGAATAGCGAAAAGCGGATAGCGGATGATTTCGAGAAAGGCATGGAGGTGGTGCATGATACCGCCACTACATCTTCAGCATTCGTTATCATAGCATGTAGCGTACCAGATTTCAGCCTAATTTCCAGCATTGTCTTGCCCTGAACTGTGCAGGGGTAATTGAATCGACCGATTGTGGGCACCTTCAGTTGTGTTTCTTGCCATTTAGACATTGTTTCTGATTGAGATTTTGGTTACAATCTGATTCATAGGATAACCTGTCAACCCGGCGAATGTATCCTCTCAATACTTATCCATACTGAGAATCTGTCAGATAGATCTATGATATAATCAATCTATCTGTCAGAACGATTATTCAACATACAAATGTCAGATCTAACGGTCTATATAAATCCACAATCTGAAACATTCAGGGAAGTGAATCAACCATGAATCAACCGGTTCGGCAAACCGCAACATCTACTCAAGCTTGGAATAAGGCTCAACAAATTATTCCAGGTGGCGTCAATAGTCCAGTTCGAGCCTTTCGGTCAGTCGGTGGAAGCCCACCTTTTATTTCAAGCGCTCAAGGTTCACGAGTTAACGATATTGACGGAAATAGCTATATCGACTATGTTGGCTCTTGGGGGCCGATGATTCTAGGGCACGCCGCCTCTGAGGTGATAGCCGCTTTACAATCCGCCATGCAAAATGGAACTAGCTATGGCGCACCAACCGAGTTGGAAATCGAGTTAGCGGATCTGGTTATTGAGGCTGTTCCATCTATAGAAATGGTTCGGATGGTCAATTCTGGAACTGAGGCTACCATGAGTGCTATCCGTTTGGCGCGTGGCTATACCGAAAGGGAGAAGATTATTAAAGTTGAAGGTTGTTATCACGGCCATGCCGATTACCTCCTCGCTAAAGCTGGGTCTGGGATTACCACCTTTGGTCTATCAGATAGTGCGGGGGTTCCGGAAGATTTTGCTCGACTGACGCTGACAATCCCATTTAATAATGCTGAAGCGGCGAGAAGGACCATCGTAGCCAACGCCGATCAAGTGGCCTGCTTGATCTTGGAACCGATCGCGGGAAACATGGGGGTAATTCCACCACAGGACGGTTACCTAGAGCAGTTGAAGGAGATAACGGCCGAGTATGGAGTAGTGCTGATTTTTGATGAGGTGATGACAGGGTTTAGAGTCGCCCCCGGTGGGGCTCAGGAATTATACGGTGTAACCCCGGACATAACCTGTTTGGGCAAAATCATCGGTGGAGGTTTACCTGTTGGTGCTTACGGTGGTCGACGAGAGATTATGTCGTGTGTTGCTCCTGGGGGAGAGGTCTACCAAGCGGGCACCTTATCGGGTAATCCGCTGGCCATGTCGGCCGGGATTGCTACCCTAAACACACTTAAGGATTCAACCGTCTACCAACAGTTAGAAGTGACGTCAGCAGCATTGGCTGAGGGAATTCAGGCGATAACTCAAAAATACCAGATTCCATGCCACCATAGTCGCGTCGGTTCAATGTTGAGTTGCTTTTTTACCGATAAAACCGTAACCGATTTTGCAACAGCCAAGACATCGGACACAGAGCTATTTGCCGGTTACTTCTGGGGCTTATTAAACCAGGGCATCTATATCGCACCTTCCCAATTTGAAGCTGCATTTGTTTCCACCGCTCATTCTGAAACGGATATTGATACGACGATCAAAGTCGCGGATCGCGTATTGTCAGCCCTTTAAGCGAGGGCCGTTGACCCTACCGATGTATATGCATCGGTCTATTTACCATATCATTTGGACTGAATTTCTAATTTATTTTTGTCTTTTCGGTCCAACGGCCCTCGCTAGTTTCCCTACTCAAACACAAACTATCGGCAAAGGGGAAACCGGTATTGCCATTTTCGAGGATGCCAACAGTCTCAAAAATCCAGCTGGTTTAGCAGAATTTGGGCAATACCATCTTGGATTTGAACGATCTCCCTCTCACCTATTTCAAATACTGGAGACCAATCATCTCAGCACCACCTTTCCACTTTCCGATAAATTGGCTGTCGGGCTTAGCTGGAGCCAGATCGGGTTAGACGATAGTGAGTTATTAGTTTCAAAGAACCTATTTTGCTTTTCTTATAGTTACCTGCTTTTAGGTTGGCTTTCGGTTGGTACTAACCTGAAGCACCTAATGAGTAGCTCCAGTCTGGATGGTATGTTGCGTGGTTCTGAAATCGGTTGGGGAGCGGATGTTGGTGTCTTGGTTCATCTTCGTAATTTTGACTTTCCCCTCTGGCCGAAAAGAGAATTGTTTGATAGTGTCCAGTCTAAAAGACGATCGCAATGGCGATCGAAGCCAAGTTGGACATTCGGCTTAGTCATGCAGGATCTAGTCGATTTAGGAATAAAACCTGGACTCAATAGTGGAACTTGGATCCGGCACGATACAGGCGTGGTCGAGAAATATCAGCCGACTCAACTACTGTTTGGTATTAGTTGTCGTCCCTCGTCTAAGTGGCAATTGAGTGCCGATCTCTCGGATCGGTTGAATTTCGGGCTAGAGTTTCGCCCCTACAGAGGACTATCCATCCGCACTGGGCTCTATCGGCTACTTGGAGTTGAAGTGCCACTACGGTCAACCGTAACCTTGGGGGCCAGCATCAAATACAAAACTTTAGGTTTTGATGTTGCCTATGTCTCACCACCAAATCTACCCGACACCACCTATGCTCGGTTTTCGCTGAATCTCGACCGGCGTACACTGCCAGTTCGGATTGAGCAGATCCGGCTAGAAAACCTGTATCCAGTGCATTACAACTTTTATGCACAACCAAATCGGGAGGCAGAAACAGAGATCCTCCAGAATCCAAACACACCAACAATGCTGACAACTGCGGATCTAAATCGCTACTATCCGCTGGCGCCGCAAGACACCATCGGGCGAATTTGGCTAAAAAATGAGAGCCAAAAAACGATCACAGTTCGGATCGAGCTGTACATGGCCGATTTAGTGGACAAGAACGGCACAGAAGTTGCTAGTGAGGTTGTGTTGCCGCCGATGAAACGGGTCTCGGTTCCGTTACGACAGATGGTGTTGGCCCGTAAGGCAATCTACCTGCGACAAATGCAAACTGCGGAGGCCAAAGTCAAAGTCACTCAGGTTGGCGGTACTGCCCATCGGCTCAAATCGACGCAATTGGTATTTTACGGTAACCATTCGACACGGTTGGATGACATTGCTAAGCTAGGATCGTTCATCTCATTTGATGATCCGGCAGTTCGGAGTTTTATCCAGCAGGTAAGACAGGATTTTGGGTCGGAAATCGAATCGGCCGATTTACCGGCAGATCTATCGTTAGCCGTGGTCCTGTTCGAAGCCTTGTACGGTTTAGCCTATACATCAGATCCAAATATCCCGTTTGAAAGCGGAACAGTGGACGAGATTACCTATCCGCATGAAATGTTAACGCGATTGTCAGCAAAAAATGCTGATGTGGATACCTCGACCAGTACCTCTGATGGAACTGATACTGTTTTTGGCGACTGTGATGATAGTACTGCCCTCTATTGCGCCTTGCTGGAATCAGCGGGTATCAAGACTGCTCTAATTCAGCTACCGAATCATGTGCTGATGGCGTTTCAAGTTGGCAATATATCCATCGATATTGCACAAATGATGAATCTACCAGATATCTATCTACCGATTAACGGTCAGGTTTGGATTCCAATTGAAACCACGCAAGTCAAGTCTGGATTTATAACCGCCTGGGAAAGCGCATTGGAACAACTACAACGCATGGAAGTCACCAACTCAGTGACGGTAGAGGAGGCTTGGCGTAAATATGGTGCTAACGCACTACATCATGCAGAAATGTCTTTTCAACTCGACACGGCCACGATTCACAATCGTATCCAAACGGATTTCACCCATCAATTAATTGATCACTTTAGCAAATTGCAGGTCAAGTAAGGAGTCGCTTTGATTAAGGCGGAGAAAAAATGATGAAGTCTAACCCTCTTAAACATTATACCACAATTGCCCGGTGGATATGTCTGCTCTTAATGGCTTGCCAAGTTGAGGCTGCCCACCGTATCTTGTTCACCTTCGGTAAAGTCGAGATTCTCAAAACCGACAGCCAGGATGGAAACCAAGTTTGGACCTTTCTGACCAAAAAGGAATTGGTGAATGATAACGATCTGATTCGGATTCCTCCAAGAGGGTTGCTCCGCCTAAAGCGGAACGATCAGGAATTGCTTCCGACACTACCTGGTGGACAGGAAAACAAGGTTTCCAATTTGATTCAAGCAGGACTGGCCCGTAAAAAACAGGGGCGATACGTCAATCAAAATTTGAATGAACAACCTGCTATCGACGTTTTACCGTTGGAAAGTAAACCTACCGGGGTCAGATCTAAGAGTAGACCAATGCCTCCGGACATGTATCGACGGATCAGCGATGCTGAATTGGTGCAGTTTCGCCGTCAGTTGGATGCTTTACCCGACCATATTGTGGCCCAGTTTCCGGCACCAAAAGTCGATAACCAGACGAACAGATATCCTTCCACCAACATCTACCTAGCACAGATCTTATACCCATTTTGTACCCAAATAGCCTCGAGGCCCCAACCAACTGACGCCGGCAGATCGGGACCTGTAACTTCGGCAGACCAAAGGTTAGGCCTGCTTTACGCACAGTTGCTCCATCACTTTAAGATTCCGACTGACTTAGCTCTCAATAAAAGTGGAGACCTACTGGTACTGTTTAATAGTGGCATGATCGCTTCAGAAGCGGAAAGACTTTCAGCTAACACAAGCCTCTCCCGACTGCCGGGTTTTGTTACCTCCACTTTAGTTTCACGTTTAGGCAATGATGGCAATAAAGCAGATCAAGGCGAAACTAATCAGCTAAGAGTATCAGAGGGAAATCAAATTTGGTTGGCAATCCAGTTTTCGCCTAAATGGAACTTTACCACAGCCTGGTACACTGCTTCCGAAGCAAATGGCAATCACTGATCCGGTAGACCAACCGATGCGAGCCCATCTCAAGAGGTGGGCTTATCTTCAACTGATTTGTCTATCACCATTTCTATTCTTTTTTCTCCTTCGTAATTTTGATCTATTTCACTTAATTGAGTTAAAGACGCTCGATACCCGACTGAGACTAATCGTACCAAAACAGGTAAAGCCACAACTTCGACTGATTACCATCGATGATCAAAGTCAGTCAGAGAAAGGAATTGGCCCATTACCTTGGGAGGCCTATGTGTACGATTCGCTAGTTAGCCTTCTACATGAAGCAACAGCGGTTGGCCTAATCATGAGATTCAACCGAGAATGGGAAGCGGAGGGTGAATACGATCTATTTCCCGCCGAAAATCTATTTGTAATTCAAACCTATATCAGTCAAAATCTATCGACCAACAGACTGCCGGCGGTTCAAGAATGGACCCAACTTCCGTCTGCTTTTTCTCGCTTAGCCTCGACTGTATCTTCCAGTTTCAGTCGTTTTCATTCTGGATCTGCTGATGGAATTTACCGGTCGGCACAATTGGTTATTACAGAAAAGAAATCACCCCTCTACCACTATTCACTGGAAATAAAAATGCTTTGCCGTATGCTAGGGTTGACACCAGAACAGATCGCACTTAAGCGGAGTTTCTGGAGCGGATATTTTTTAGAGTTTTCGTCACCGCAGCCTGATAAGCACAACCGTGTGATAAAGATTCCGATTGACCAGCGAGGCCGATGTTTTTTTCCTTACCTGGGCAACCATCACCGGTATCCATCTGACAGTTTTATTGAGGTTTTGCAGGCTTCAGATCTACCTAGTTTCGCTAACAAAATTGTGCTGGTCGGTGTCACCTCTACCAACCAGCCGAAGGCACAAACCGCCGTGGGAACTCTTTCTGCTTTGGGATTGCGTGCTAATCTGGTAAATGCGCTTTTATTTCAACGGTACGTTTGGCATCCTACACCAATAGCAACTGCAGTTTATTTTTTGTTTTTAGCACTAGTTCTGCTCGCTATTGCGGGAATCGCTTACCACCGTAATCAACAGCACCTATTTCTACTCGGGACACTTGGATTGTTGGGAGGCCATTTGGTGGTTTCCTTCTTGATTTTTGTCGCTTTCAAGATCTGGATTAATATAACCGCCACTTCGCTAGCGATTTTATCGACAGGGCTAATGACTGGTTTTCTCCTTGATCACTTACGGTTACACACTACACTGGCTCAACTACAAACCACACAAAAACAACTCATTCGATCAGAAAAAGAAGCGGCCTTTGGTATCATGGCGGCACGAGTAAGACACGAACTTCGTAACGTGCTAAATCTCGTCCGGGCACCGGTTGAAATGGTTCGCAATAATTTCCGTAAAGGTGATCCCTTAAACCTTCAAAAGGAACCGAACTTAATCATCGCCGAGATGGAGTCAGCGATCAATGCCATCGCTAAACTGGATCAGATGATTGATAGAGATCTTAGCTTTTTCCAGGACCGGCAACTCAATCTGAAACGCGGTTCCATCGAATCTGTTATCAAGGTGGCAGTCGAATCGATACGACCCTTGAGTTTGGCCAATGGAGTCGAGATTGAGCAAAAACTTTTGAATGCTAACCCTAACCTACCAGCCATTGCGATAGACGAAGACCAGATGAAACTGGCCTTTATTAATTTAATCCGAAATGCCTGCCAGGCCATGCCTACCGGTGGCACCATAACCATCTTAGTCTTTATTGAAGCCTGCCACACCAACCGATCGTTGGTTCAATCATTCACACAAGTCGATGTCGATAGGCTCGTTATCTCAATCAAAGATACCGGGATCGGGATTCCCGCCGAAGAACAAAGCCAGATTTTTGACGCCTTTTACACTACCAAACCCAAGGGCTTAGGACTCGGTTTACTGAACGTGAAAAATGTTATTGAAGCACACGGCGGTCAGATTGTCGTTGATAGCCAGACGGGGAGGGGAACCGAGTTTACAATCAGGCTCCCACTCGCACAACCACTTTGAAATGTCAGACCAACGGTTCGCTGCCCGCATTTTGATTGTTGATGACGAGGAGATGACGTGTCAGTATATCGCCCGTCATCTGCAACTGGAGGAGAGGCTGGATGTGACTTGCGATTTCGCTCACAATGCAGAAACCGCAGTGGCGCAACTCGGAACCAATCTTGCTTACGACCTGCTCTTTGTCGATCTCTGGATGCCGAATGCCGATGGTGTATTGGACAAAGAGGCAGGTATCAAAGTGCTAAAACACGCTTTTAATCTGAAACAGTCCGGAAAAGAGGCAACGTCCCCAGATGCCATCACCATCACGGCTAACAGTTCTGTTCAAACAGCTTTAGAAACCACCGGATTAGGCGTCTACGACTATATTAGTAAGCCGATAGACTTCGCTCATTTGATGGAACTGACGTATCAAGTCTTGTCTGAGCGTGCTGGGCGTGGCAAAGATTCCACCCCCCAACCCACAGTCATCGACAATGAGATCATCGGTCAAAGTCAGGATATGATTGAAGTTATGAAGAAGGTCGGGCGGATTGCCAACTCCGAATCCGACGTCTTGATCTACGGTGAAACGGGAACGGGTAAAGATCTCATCGCTCAGGCCATCCACCGGTACAGTCCTCGCCGTCATGGGCCGTTCATTATCGTCAATTGCAGTGCCATCCCATCCGAAATGTTGGAATCTGAACTGTTTGGGATCGGTAGACGAGTGGCTACCTCAGTTGACCAACGGCAAGGAAAGTTTGAGCAGGCTAACGGCGGCAGTATCTTTTTAGACGAGATTGGTGATCTCAGCTTAGAAATGCAACCCAAACTGCTGCGGGTACTAGACTATAAAGAGATACAAGGAGTGGGTCTAGAAACGCGGCAGGTAGATGTGCGTGTGATCGCTGCGACCAATCGCAACCTGGTACAGGCTGTTGAAAAAGGACAATTTAGACGAGATCTCTTTTATCGACTCAACTTCATGATTGAGTTGCCTCCGCTTAGAGATAGACCAACTGATATTCTACTGCTGGCTGAACATTTCTTAAAAAAATATGCCTCCAGCCAGCGCAATTCAACCAAAAACCTAGTGCTCTCCAATCAGGTGATTGAACGACTTGAGAACAACGATTGGATCGGGAATGTCCGTGAGTTAGAGAAGGTGATTGAGTACGCGACGGTGACCTGTCAGGGTAGCCAGATTACAGTTGATGATTTACCGCCCTGGTTACTAAATAAAGCTTCCCACACCGAGATGCCATCTGTGATTAGTGACTTAGACCAACGGTTAGCTACCATCCTACAACAGGACAACATTCAGTCTGCAACCGAAAACTTTGAGCGCTTATTTCTTCAACATAAGTTGGCAGAAAACAGTTGGAACATCCGGGCTACAGCCGAACAGATCGGTATCCACCGACAATCTTTGCACCGCAAGATGAATCGGTTAGGCCTCACACCTGACACCCAGGAGTGACACTGTCACCCATAAGTATCTCTCAGTCCAACTATCCTGTTCCTGGTAAGGGTGAGAAATCTTTCGCCCCAGTGGAAGCCTCTTCGATATGTTGCGACCGAGATTTGCAGAAGTTTCCGTTCATACAACCTGCCTCCGACTTAATCAGCTGGTTTATTACAGGTAAAGGATTAGCTCTTGCTAAAGTATCCACCTATAGCTTCGGTCCTTGCCTGCATTGAAGTTTGAAGGGAGAAGTTTGAAAACAGCCCAACCATCCTCGTTTCACACCCCTAACTTCACCTGTCCTCTTGTTTGGTTGGCATATTATCTGCTCACACGCACTATATGGCAGACACCTATCCTCCTCAGACTTTTGTGGAACTCGTAGATTTACTGGACACTGTCGACTCAGTTGACCGCGATCTACCAGCTGGCAAGTCCGATGATATCGGCGATTTACCGTTTCTATCTGCACCAACGGATCTCCATTCATTTTCTCTGGATTGCGCTGAAACTATCGCCGATCCCGCTGACACTTTCAGATCTAGCAACTATATCGGCACAGGCGATGGGATTCTGGACATCTATTTTTATCAGGTTGGTCGATATCCGATGCTGTCCCCCGGCGAGGAGCTAAAGTTATTTAAGCAGATCGACACCGACAACCAACAAATTGAGGATTATCAAGCCTCCTGCGAGACCAGTCCCGGTTTTGTTGACATCTTTTCCAGCCTGACCGCACACCTGCAAGACAAAATAGCGCAGACCAAAGAACGGATCGTTAAGGCCAACCTTCGCCTCTCTATTTATATCGCCAAAAAGTATCAAGGGAGAGGTCTGGATCTAGCTGACCTGATTCAAGAAGCTAACATAGGCCTGATCAGAGCAGTAGATAAATTTGATTGGCAACGGGGGGTTAGATTCGGTGCTTACGCTTCATGGTGGATTCAACAGGTAATTGGTCTAGGTTTGGTCAATACAGGTCGCACTGTTCGCCTACCTGCTCATATTGTCAACAGGTTGCAGAAAATCAACAAAGCCAAGCACCGTTTGGAACAGCAAGGGGATCAATCACCAACAACTGACCAGATCGCAGAAGTCGTAGATCTACCGTTAGAAAAGGTGCAGGCTTTGTGTCAGGTCAGCTTATCCGCCATCGATAATTCCCCAACTCATGCTGAGAATAGCGATACCAATCGTACTTGTTTGATTGACCAGATCGCAGATGAATCGACAGCCACTCCACTCCAACGACTGGAGCAAGCAGATCTGGTTCAGCACCTACAACAGGCGTTGGAAACGCTCCCGCCACATGAGCAGAAAATTCTACAACTGCGCTACGGCCTCAACGACGATCTTACCCATAGCTTGCAAGAGGTAGGTGACCAATTTGGGATTTCCAGAGAACGGGTTCGTCAGATTGAAAAGCGAGCCTTGCGTCGATTACAAGAACACTACCCCCTGCAAGCCTAACCGCTCTTTTTGGTCATAGCCCGGCAACCACCGTTTCATCTGGAGAAAATGTAGGACTAAAAGACCGCAAAGAAAAATCGAAACGGTCAAATCTGTTCAGTTCCTCCACTCCAATGTGGCCTCAGTATCGATGTCGGTACCACTGAAATCTATCTGGCCCTACCCGAAGATGGCCACTCGAAGATCGTTTATTCAGGTCTGGGAATTCTTTAATAAATATCAGTCAAGTATTTGAACAAGATGGAACCGATAATAGAAGATAGACCCTACCTGTTATTAACGCCTGGACCACTGACCACTACCCGCTCGGTAAAAGAGGCCATGCTAGTTGACCTCTCCACCTGGGACCAAGATTACAATAACATCGTGCAGCAGGTACGCTCCCGTATTGTTCAACTGGCAACTTCTACCAACGCATATACCAGCGTCTTGGTGCAGGGTAGTGGCACTTTTGCTGTCGAAGCGACTATCGGATCTGTAGTTCCTGCGGAAGGGAGATTACTGGTTGTCAGTAACGGCGCATACGGCAAACGGATCAGCTTAATCGCCGCCAGGCTCAACATACCATTTGTCGAAATGATATGTAGTGAAACGGCGTGCCCCGACCCGCAGCGACTCGATCAGATACTATCGATGGATTCGTCTATCACCCATGTTGCGATGGTTCATTGTGAAACCACAACCGGCATCCTGAACCCGATCAGAGAATTGGGGCAAATTGTCAAAAGGTATGACCGGGTGTTAATTTTGGATGCCATGTCCAGTTTTGGTGGCATTCCGTTTATGGTGGACGAAATTGGCGCTGATTATCTTATCTCTTCGGCCAACAAATGCGTTCAGGGCGTGCCCGGTTTTGGGTTTGTCATCTGTCACCGGGAGACCTTTGAGAAGACGCGGGGATACGCGCGATCCTTGAGCCTGGATCTCTACGATCAATGGCAAACGATGGAGGCGTATAATGGAAAGTGGCGTTATACATCGCCAACGCATACGCTGTTAGCCTTTCACCAGGCTTTGGAAGAATTGGCCGATGAAGGGGGGATTCAGGCCAGATACCAACGCTATTCAGCTTGTCAGAAAGCTCTGGTGCAAGGTATGCGCTCGCTCGGCTTTGCCCCTCTGCTTGACGATGATTTCCACTCGCCTATCATTACGGCTTTCTTCTTTCCACAAGAAGCGTGGTTCGATTTTTCAATCTTCTACCAACTGCTTAAACAGAGACTGTTTGTCATCTACCCCGGTAAGGTTTCTGACCACGACACCTTTCGGATCGGTACCATTGGTGATCTGAATCTCGATGATATAGATCGATTGATCGGTGCAGTGCAAGAAACAGTCTTGGTCATGAAAGGCGATCCGCAACAAAATTCCGCCATTTTTGTGATATGAAACTAACTGATGGCATGATACGGAAAAGTAAACTAGGCAGGTAATGAACCTGCGATTTTAGGGCTAGTTAACACGATCTAAGCGAATCGACAATCAGCACCAAGAACCAGAACGCAGAAAACATCCGATCCAGCTGGTCCAAGCCAGAGAAGATCCGGTCAAATCCCTTCCGCCTGCTGAACAATCGTTCTACTTCATTTCTCTTTTGGTCGTGCTCTTGGTCAGACTCCCAAGGA
>JASMLX010000090.1 GCA_030748495.1 Candidatus Poribacteria bacterium
AAAAACATTCGATAACGAATAAAGTAGCCTCGCACAAACTCGAGTAATCTTTTGGCCAATTACAATTATACAATTAATCGTTGCGCTGATCAGTTGAATCAAAAGGCTAAGGAGAGTTTATCAGATATCACTTTTCAGGTAAAGTAATATTTAGATAAAATTAGAAAGTGATACGAAATCAACTAGTCCCCGCCCATGATTCCCGCTTTCGTGGGGGCTGTCGAGGATGCTCTTCATCAGAATGACTAGTGAACCTTCGACTTCTAATACCATATTATAGGAGCGAGCTAAAACGCCCCTCTGAGAAGATCGTCGATTATTACTGCTTGAGATTCCAAATCCAAGTTCGACTTCCGCCATGCCAAGCAGTGCTGGGGCCGGAAAGATTTGAGAAACATCGAAGAAGTTCCTCTCACCAATGCTCTAAAGCTGTCTTGGTTCAGGGTCAACGTTCCTCGAGTGCTTTAGCCTAATTTCCGACTAACTAAGCCCATGAGTGACATTCTGGGGCTGAAAGCCTTCATTCCAGAAATAATAAACTGCTTTCGCCAAAACTAGAACCCTTTTTATTAGACTGAATTTTCATCTCAGTCTCATCTTTAGGCCGTATTCACACTGTTAATATGCAACTTTCTTCGCCCTAAATGGCGAGGAAGATAATAATCATCTACAGGAAACCATGCTCCACATTTTTCGTATTATCCAGACACAGAATAGATTTAATACAACTCCCGAGGCAATCGCAGTTAATTTTGTGCTTTCCGCCGAGTCGCTTACGATGACGGGTTTTGGAACTCAGTAGAAATTGAAGCGGGCGAAGATAAATTCCCCCAGTCGGAGCCGAAGGTAAATCTACAGTCCAGAGTTCGGATTTGTCATTGACACGCATTTTGGCAGGTGATACTATTGCTAAATTCCCCGGTCCAATCACTCTAATGTTCTAATCAGAGAGGATCAGTATTGATTTCCCGACAGACTTCGAGGCTATTAGGTGGACTTTTTTTGTTCTTGATCTTCCTTTGTTGCACCTGTTCAACAGGTGAGATCGATAATTTTGAGGGGATCAGGATTGAATCGGATCTTCGTGTCAGTTATGTCGGTGTGAGAATCGTACTGGTCGATGGGAATCAACAACCTCTGATATGGGGAAGCAGTATTCTATCTCCAGAAGTTGGACTAAGTGCCTTACACCCATCTGAAATTATAACCGAGGCTGAAATTCACTCGCTCCAAAACGGCGAAAAGCACAAACAGGTTTTCTCCGGCCAGTTATACAACCTACGGTGGTCCCGTATCATCGGTACTGATACCCGTATTTTGGCGGGTGAAATTCCTCACGTGATGATTGATGAAGATCGAGAGCGAGACACACAACGTGGGATTCTAACCGTAACTATCAGGACTGAAAAACAGGGGCCATTTACCGATACCATCACTCGCGCCCGTATTTACACCCGCTCCTTGGAGGTCTACGGACTTTAGTTCGCAAACCTTCCTGATACCGGTCAATCTACGACCTGTCATTTTGCCAACAGTATCCTCTCCATGAAAGATTTCATTGAGATCTTGACACAAAAACTGGATCGAGCCCTAGACGAGACAGTTCTAGAGATTGACCGGCAAGAAAAAAAGATCGACTCCACTATCTCTGACCTGAGCTTGCAAAAGGAGACTCTCAACCAAAAAAAACAGCAGACCATTGAAGAACAACACTATCATTCACATGATCAGACACAAACTCAGTACAACCAAATTCTGAATCGACTGGTTGACAACCTGAAAAAAAAGGAAAAGCCGGCTTTACCAACTCGCCCGACCGCGCAAACAGTTCAACCCCAAAGTCCCTTCTCCGCGTTTCCAATCAATTATGGAGACATCTACCTCACCTACCGATTGACGGCAGATAAATCTGAAAAACATGAGCAGATTCTCCGCTATAACCAGTTTTACACCCGGCACCTGGCTGACCATCTACGGACACCGGATAGACCCGCCATCTATATTTTGGATGTAATACATCTGCTACAGACATTTTTCGATGAGATTCGACACATCGAAAGCTGCCAAAAGTATCAGGAAGCTGACTGGAAAACCAATCAGGCCAATGTAGTGCTAAGCGAATCCTACCGAACGCTAATTCGCTTAATAGAGGAGATCCTGTCTGGATATAACGCACTGTTACAGGTTTCACCAACTAGTGGGCGACACACCCCACCCAAACAGGTTCGCATCCGAACTGCCACCGATCAAGAACAAGCCGTCGACCTGGCAGATCTATCCTGTCAGCCAGATTCGCCAACCTCAGAAAAGGTACAATATCGTCCTTTTACTACCGAACAATCGATGGAAGTTCAGTTTGCTGGATTTCTGAAAGAAGATCTAAATATCATTTTCCCATTATCCGTATTTGATGTTTTCAACCCACATGTGTTGAATATTATGCTGGGCGAGTTTAAGCAACGGCAACATGGACGTGCCTTAGATTTCTGGCGACAGGCGGAACTACGCATCCAACAACTAGGCGACGCCTATCAAACGGAGCTACACGAACAGTTGATTGGTTGGCTGGGATAGGTCAGGATGCCGATCTACGACCAAAGCTATCAACATTGGAATGGACACTTCAGACAGACCCGGTGGTCGAGTTGGTGGGTTATTGCGTCGATGGAGTTCCGTTTATTATTGCAGCGAAAGTTTGTTCGGTTAGTGGTATTAGTACCGCCCCTGCTCTATTTTTTAGTTCATGGGGTTCAAATTTACGTCGCCAACCGAATCCCGGAGGCGCGAGTTTTCTGGCGAATAGATCCCGCATTTTTCAAAAAATTTCTGCTTCGCGGTCCAGCGCTACCCGGTTTGTTCATCTGCCTGATTGCCATCTTCAGCGGGGCCGGATTAATCGCCAACGATCTGCGGTATAATGCGCTGCAGCTCTACCTTTCAAAACCGATTTCGTGGTGGGACTATCTGTTGGGGAAAATAACAGTTATGCTGATGTGGTTAGGGTTGATTACCGTAGTACCCGGCCTACTCCTCCTGTCCGAACATCTATTACTGGCTGATAGCATTATCTTCCTGAAAAAGAATTACGGATTGTTGTTGGCCATCCCCCTCTTTTCCTTACTGATTATTTTGCCAACGAGTCTACTCATCTTGGCCTTGTCGTCTTTAACCACTAATTCTCGCTATGCTGCCGTTGGATTTGCAGCACTACTGGTCGGTACCCCGGTATTATCAGAGGTGCTATCTTTTGTTACCCGTAAAGAGGCCTTTCACCTGTTATCAATCTGGGCCAATTATGACCTGCTTGGATCTTACCTTTTTGACCTCTCTCCGCCTTACTCGTATCCGTGGTACTTGGCTTTGTTGATCTGCCTAGGTATTATGGTCTCCAGTCTCTGGGTTTTGCAAAAACGGATTCGTGCCGTTCAGATCGTTCAGTAGTTGGTTCCTCCAAGTCGAGGAAGATCCACATATCCTCTAGTCAGACACAGCGACGAACGAGGATATCCATCAGCCAAGCCGGGTGCTAAGTATGAGCAAAAAAGGAACGACTTAGACAAGTTGTCAATCACTAAATACAGTTAAGTTAATAGGAAAACAATGATGCAAACATCTGTGGTTCGTAGAAATCCGGTCGATCGTATTTGCAGCGTTAGCTTTATCTATGTCCTTTTTGTGTGGTTAATGATGTTATCACCACTTAGTTGGAGCAGTGAAAGTATTGACAGTGATCGGGGTCGTCTGGTTTTTACCGTCCGCCGCCCATTGGATAGCTTGGATGGCTTTCGCGCCATCATCGACGATCGGCAACGCCGAAATACCACCGCCAAGGCCTGGTGGAATCTATTTCAATTCGATATTTTTACACTTCATCCTGATGGTTCTGACCGACAACAGCTAACGACTGACGGGATTAGCCAGCGACCCCGATGGTCTTTTGACGGGGAACAGATTGCTTACATTTCGGGGTTAGATCGGGCTGAATCTCTGATGGTAATGAATGCTGACGGTAGTGAAAAGAAGAAACTGCTCAGCCGACAATACCAGATCCACGATTTTTGGTGGTCGCCAGATAGCACTGCCGTTCTGGTTTCGGTTGAAACCGAACGCTCACAGGATCCAATGGAAAATTGGGTGGTCTCGGTTAAGGGTAGATCTAAAACCCAACGCCGGATGCACAAATGGGCCAAAGGGTGGTATCACTGGTCACAAAAGCGAGATGGGAGCTGGACGGTTAAAGAACCAAGAGATCGATTGCTTCAGAGTTTACCACCAGATGTCACCTGGCCTGTATGGTCGCCAGACCAAAAGTATATCGCCTTTGTCACGGATGGGGTGTTAGCGCTGGCGGAGGTTGATTCTGTCAGTATTACGGGAAATTGGTATCTGCAAAGAACAGAACCACCTTGCCGTCAGATCGAAAAATGGTCGCTGGATGGCACTCAACTCTTGTTCTATGCAGGCCGGGATATTTGCCTAGCGACGGTGGAAGACGGAAAGTTCACTCAAGTAGTTGACCTGAGTATGAGATCTGGTAGTAGCGCCACCTGGAGTCCAGATGGTACCCAAATTGCCTTTGTTTCTTCAGATCAACATGGCCGTCGGAGTCAAGAGATTTTTGTTATGGATGCGACAACAGGCCAACTGGAACAAATTACCCAGACGCGCTATATCCATCAAGACCTACACTGGAGATAGAAGATTAGAGATAGAAAAATTTTGGAACCGATTTTAATTGAGATACCGGAAAAATTGATGACTGAACGGCTGGTTTTGCGGTGTCCGAGGTCTGGAGATGGTAAAATAGTCAACGTCGCTATCTGTGCGACTTTTAACGATCTACATCGGTGGATGGATTGGGCAGAATCTAAACCGACCGTTGAGCAATCCGAAGCAACCATGCGCGAATTTCAGGTGCGATTTATTGCCCGTGAAGAAATGGTATATCTGCTTTTCTCAAGGGAACAGGAGACCTTTGTGGGTGTGGTCAGTTTAACTCCGAAGGATTGGCGATTGCCCAAGTTCGAAATTGGCTACTGGTGTCACCGACATCATCAAAATCGCGGATATACAACTGAAGCCGTCAGATGCTTAACAGATTTAGCTTTTGAAAAACTGGATGCCATCCGAATCGAGATCCGTTGTGATGCCGAAAATGTACGCAGCTATCGAGTAGCGGAAAAATTGGGTTACCAATTAGAGGGAAAGCTGAAACAAGAAACTCTTTCGACCAACCCTGCAAAAAAATATCGAGACACACTGATTTTTGCCAAAATTAAACCAGATGATACGCATAAATAGAGAAGGATTTTGAGATTGAGTCCAAACCAACACCACACTGTAGATAATTTAAGTATTGACGAACAGGTTGCCCTGATTCAGCGTGGCACATCGGAGATTATCTCCGATGCTGAACTGAGACGCAAACTGGAAACAGCCCAGGAGGAGAAACGCCCGTTACGCGTTAAATTGGGGCTAGACCCAACCGCCCCCGACATCCATTTAGGTATCGCGGTGGTTTTGCGCAAACTCCGCCTATTTCAAGATCTCGGTCACGAAGTCACTATTATTATCGGTGATTTTACGGCTACAATCGGTGATCCGAGTGGTAAGTCGAAAACACGTCCTCAACTGACTGCCGAAGAGGTCCAAGCCAACGCTAAGACCTACCAGGACCAGTATTGCCAGATTCTAGATCCGGATAAAACCCGAATTGTTTTCAACAGCCAATGGCTAAACCAGATGAATTTTTCCGATGTCATCAAACTTTCGGCCCAAACGACGGTCGCCCGTATCCTAGAACGAGACGATTTTGCCAACCGGTTTGCTGCTAACACGCCGATCGGGATCCACGAGATCTTATATCCGATTTGTCAAGGCTATGATTCAGTCGTACTAAAATCCGACATCGAGATGGGAGGGACTGACCAAAAATTTAATAACCTGATGGGACGCGATTTGCAACGTGCTGATGGGCAAGATCCACAAGTGGTTCTCTTGATGCCTTTACTAGTTGGTCTTGATGGTACCGATAAAATGAGTAAATCGTTGGGCAACTACGTCGGCATTTACGAACCTGCTAACGAGATGTTCGCCAAACTGATGTCGATACCGGATGAATTGATGGAGACCTATTTCGAGTTGACAACTGACGTCCCGATGGATGAAGTTGCGCAACTACAGCGAGATCTGGTCGATGGAAGCGTACACCCGAAAACGATTAAGCAACGATTGGCACGTGAAGTAGTAACGATCTATCATGGCGAAACTGTGGCTACGTCTGCCCAGGCGGAGTTTGACCGTATCCATAGACATCGCCAACTACCATCGGAAATCCCATCGGTTTCAATTTCAAATGAAGATCTGACCGATGGAAAAATCTGGGTTGGGCATCTACTAACCCAGGCCGGTTTTGCCAAAAGCACAAGTGAGGCTCGCCGATTGGTTCAACAAGGTGGCGTTCGTTTCGATGGAGAAAAGGTAGTTGACCCTGCAACTCTGATTCAACTCCAAGATGACCTGATTCTACAAGTTGGCAAACGGCGATTTGCCCAAATCAAAATTGGTTGAATCGTTAACATTAGACCTTGATGAAGACCTGTCTGTTGCTACCTGCCTACAACGAGGCCAAAACCGTGGCTACTATTATCGGGGAAGTGCGTCAATTTATTCCGAACATCGTCGTCATCGACGACGGATCGACCGATCAAACGGCAGCGCGAGCCATAGAGGTCGCCAGGATTTGTAAATCGACGGTTACGGTTCTACGACATTGTTGGAATCAAGGCAAAGGTATGGCATTACGAACCGGTTTTGACTATGCCCTGTCCAACCGATTCGAATTGATCGCTACTATGGATACCGATGGTCAACACCAGCCAAAGGAACTTCCCCGTCTTTTGAACCATTTTCATTGTTACGCCCCTGATATTCTGATTGGGGGTCGTATTTCGTCGGATCAGCGGTCATCAATGCCGCTGCACAGGCAACTGAATAATTGGTTGGTTTCTGCCGTTGGAAGTTCATTGTGCGGACAGCGGGTACCCGATTTTCAATCTGGATTCCGACTGATTCGATCTACCGTTTTACAAGCAGTTCAACTGGAAACCAGCCGATACGAAACCGAATCCGAGTTGTTGATCAAAGCGGGGAGACTCGGATTTAGAATCGAAACCCTATCGATCGCTACTATTTACGGTAGTGAAACCAGCGATATTCAAACGGGAAGAGAGATGTGGTTATTCACCAAATTATTGATTAAGAGTTTACAAAATATATGATTTTAATTACCAACGATGATGGTATCTCTTCTCCCGGGATTTTGGCGCTCCGCACCGCGCTAGCGGATCTCGATTCTGTTTTTGTCGTTGCTCCTGATCGGGAACGAAGTTCGATCGGTATGGCGATTACGCTTCATCACCCACTTCGTTCCACTCAAGTATCTACTGATATCTATACGGTTGACGGGACTCCGGTTGATTGTGTGGACCTGGCCATTGCTTCCCTGATGCCACAGCCGCCGACCCTGATCGTTTCTGGTATTAATAAAGGGGAGAACCTCGGCCATGATGTTCATTTTTCAGGAACGTTGGCAGCGGCTCGAAGAGGTGTCCTACTCGGCATTCCTTCGATTGCCGTTTCGCTCGTGGGTTGGCGTGGAAACCGATCTCAGGAATCGGTGTCTACAGATTACGAGCAAGACCAATCTTCGTCCCAAGACCTGATCAAAGCCGCTATTGACGACACACCAGAGGCCTACCAGCCGGCCGGTCAAATTGCTTACCGATTGGTCAAAAAGGTTTTGTCGGAAGGGATTCCGAACGGCTCCCTGTTGAACGTGAATATTCCCAATGTTCCTCTGACCGAGATCGGCGATTTTTCTGTTACGCGACAAGATCGGGGAGGCTATAGTGCCCTGGCCATTAAAAAGGCTGATCGCTACGGTACCCCTTATTACTGGATCGGTGGGGAACGGGCCAGATCCGATATCGGTCACGACACCGATATTTACGCACTTCAACAGAATCAGGTGTCAGTGACACCAATTACGGTCGATTTGACCGACTATCAACACCTGAATTCATTGAAAAACTGGATTAACAGTTAAATTCTCATTCGTAGGAGTGATTATACGATGAAGTACATCATGTTTACGAAACATCTAGAAGGCTTGGATATTGACCAGGTCATTCAGACACTTCTGTCAGTTGGAGTTGAGGGGGCAGATCTATGTGTTCGGTCTGGTTATCCAGTTAACCCCGATAATGTGACAGTGGCTTTACCGGCTGCGGCACAAAGTTTTGCTGACCATAATTTATCGATTCCTTTGGTGACTGCTCCTGGTGATTTCTTAGACCCGGAAGCCGACGTTACAGTTCGAGTGTATGAAGCCTGCCAGCAAGCCAGTGTAGAAAATATTAAACTTGGATATTGGAAATGGGATATTGGTATCGACTACTGGCAGGAGGTTGACCGGCTGCGTAGACTGCTGGATAAGTTTCAGACGTTGTCCGAAAGAACCGGAGTTCGGACCTGTATTCATAACCACTCCGGTACTACTATGGGTTTGAACGCTTCGGCGATAATGGCTTTAATGCAAGGATTTGATCCAGCTTACATCGGCGTTTTTGCTGATACCGGACATCTTTCGATTGTGGGCGAACCAATTGATATGGCCTTGGACATCGTTAAAGAATACCTGGCCGTCATTGCTTTCAAGGATCTGGCCAGAGGCCCTGGCGATCGTGGAGGACAGGTGGTTCACATGGGCCACGGTTTTGTAGACTGGGAGACGACGCTTCAATCACTGCAACGAATCGGCTTTAACGGTCCCGTCAGTTTCCATAGTGAATATGGTGGTGAACCGGTCGAAACCGTCGTCGATTTAGCTCGAATCGACGTTCGTTATATTAATTATCTACAAGCAAAAATCTCTATCTAGTGAAAGACACCTTCTGTTAGAAAGAGAAGTGCCAACGTGAGTAAGACAGATAACGTACCACTGCTCGCGGTACGCTCCATAATCGGGGGCATACTGATGGGGCTTGCTAATCTGGTTCCCGGTATCAGCGGCGGTACGATGTTATTGGCCGCAGGCATCTACCCCCGCTTTATCAACGCTATTGCCGAAGTCACAACACTGAGGCTGCGTGTTGCGTCAATCGCTGTACTCGGATCAGTGGTAGGGGCTGCCTCTGTGGCGATCTTACTTTTTGCCGGAGTGGTCAAAGAACTTGTTGTTGACCACCGCTGGATAATGTACAGCTTGTTCATTGGTCTCTCGCTTGGTGGTATCCCGATCGTTTGGAAAATGGTAAAGCCTGCTCGGGCGTCAACATGGAGCGGAGTCCTGGCCGGTTTTTTCATGATGGCACTTCTGGCGTATTCACAACAGAGGCAGGCTAGCGCAGACGCCAGCAGTTCCGGGATAATCATGCTGTTTTTGGCTGGCGTGGCTGGTGCCAGTGCCATGATACTGCCGGGGGTTAGTGGCGGTTACCTACTCCTCGTACTCGGTCAGTATATCCCGATCCTATCCGCCGTCGACACCTTCAAGCTGGCACTAAAAGGTGGGGAGGTGAGCAAGGCCATCCAGATTGCGCTACAGGTCGGAATCCCGGTCGGATTGGGCGTTGTGGTCGGGGTGGTCAGCGTTAGCAACCTGCTCCGACTACTACTCAAAAAATTTCAGAAAGCAACGCTGGGAGTTCTGATCGGTTTACTTTTAGGCTCGGTGATGGGACTTTGGCCTTTCCAGGTCGGCGTGGTACCAGCCATCGGCGATGTTGTCAGAGGAGAAACGATGACGAAGGCATCAATTGCCCAACTGGAGCCGGAGGATTACCCCACACAGTACTTCACGCCGGCTACTGCTCAGATCGGCGGGTCGATTGGTGGGATCGTATTGGGCTTCTTTATCACCTTTGCCATCTCGCGTATCGGTGGCAACGATAAAACTTAACACATACCATACAACGTCTTTCAGCCGTAGGGCCATGTAGGTCGGCTTCGGACTAGCTGCCGGGTTCGACCGTCACCATTATAGGCCTTTTCAAGTGTGGGAAAGTGCGTCTCCAAGGTCGAGCGTATATCGGTAATAGCGTTTTAGTTGACATCCTCACTAGTACTGACTATGCTCTTTGAAGGCGAACCGAAGGCATCGGTCAATCAGTTTTTGATGGGCAACGATACGGTAAATCGATTATCAGAAGACATTCAAGATTGTTAGTCAGAGTATCATGACGAGTAGGGGAGCAGACACGGTATGTATTACTCATTAACCGCAGATCATATCGACGATCAGAGCTTAGCAGACATTCGGGAAAGCTATGAGCAAGAAGGATATTGCCTGGTAGCCAACGTCTATTCAGTGACGGAATTGGACGAAATGGAGTCCTTCTTCGAAGATTTTAAGAACCAGGAGCATAAAGCCTTCGGTAATGCCATCAGTACAGATGAGGGTTGGAAGGAAAACTACACCTTTAGGTTTGATGATATCGACCCATCAAAAGAACTGCTACGAGCCATGCATCCACACCGTTTTAGTCGACAGGTGCAACAGTGGTACTTACATCCCAGAATCGGGCTGATACTAGCTGCACTACTGGGATGTCCCGCGCTAGGAGCCCAGACGATGTACTATTATAAACCGCCTCAATCGGTGGGGCAAGGCATGCATCAGGATAACTTTTACCTGTTATCGAAACCGGCCACCTGCATCGCTGCGTGGACACCGATTGATGACACTGACGAGGAAAATGGTTGCCTCAGGGTCGTCCGGGGCTCACAGAGAACTGAGATTCTATGTCCGCCAAAAGAAGGTCAAGCAAATCCGATCGCCGAGATGGTAGAAAAGTCGAAAGTTATTCCTATCCGTATGCAGCGAGGGCAAACCCTGTTCTTCAATGGCCAATTGATTCACGGTTCGGAACCAAACAAGTCATTAACCCGTAGTCGACGAACCTTCATTGGTCATTACGTCGACAGTATGACGGAGCAACTAGCCAAATTCTATCATCCAATTCTGGATATGGAGGGGAATACGATCAGCGATATCCTTGTTGATCAAAGTGGTGGACCTTGCCAATAATTACGAGAAATTATGTGAATTGAGAAGTCACAGTGTATGGTTTAGTTTTTTCACTTTAATGGTAGAAAGTTACTAGAATATAAAGAGGCAATTTATTGGGTTAGAAGCAGTAAAATTAGGCTTTTTGTCTCAAGGAACATACTTCTATCAGATTGAGGCTGGGGATTATACAGAAACACGGAAGGTGGTGATTCTAAAATAGAGTATTAATCTCTAGTAGAAAGTGGAATATACTGCCAAGTATGAACGTAGTTGAAAGCAACCCGCACGGGGGACATTGCCCCTACAGGAGGCGGGTATCAGCAGCCAGTTAGTAGCCTTTCTTTCCTTTTAACCTAGCCTGCCTTTATTGATCTACTGTTTGTACTGCTCAATGAGCCATAAGTAATCAACACTTCTTTCTTCTCATGTTAAACTTTTTCGTTTCTCCATTCCTACTTTTTATTTGACCGCATACGAGCCAAGATGAAACACGAATTGTGTAAATACTCAGAATTAGAATCGTTTGAGGCTTATCTGGCCTTCTTGTCATCACCCATAGATTCTTTCCTCGAGGCGCATTCTTGAGTCCCAATTTTATCGTATTGTCACTAAGGGACGAGAAATTGGCTTCTTTGCGGCTCACCATGGCTCGTTACTGACTCAGTTCCACCTTGTTGCAGGAGAAAGGCGTTACGGTCAGGAAGTTTTGGCTGATATCTTAGGGCAAAATCAGCTTAGGATGGCCTTTGTACCGACATGCGATGAATTCTTCCTTAGCCATGTATTGGACAAGTACGTTAATCTAAAGAAACAAGCCCTATTCTTTATGGATAGTAAACAACCGATCAAATTGAAAGGTAACAGTCTAAAAGTTGCGTGTCGGCTGGCGGAGCAATCAGATGCCTCTACCATCCAGGCGATCAGTGGCAACTTCATTGATGATCTAGCGGATAGAATTAGTAGACAAGAAATTCATGTGGGCTACTTGAATAGCCAGATCATAGCAATTGGTCTGATCATTAAGAGCCAACTATGGGCTAATCAAGCCAGCATAGGTATGTTCACGCACGAAGCGTATCGTCGACAAGGCATTGGTACTCAAACAGTGCTTTATTTGAAGTATATTTGTCACAATTGCGACATGCTGCCCCTGATCGGATGCAGATACAATAACACTAAATCACAGATGACACTACAGGCGGCAGGAATGGTCACCATGACCAGGTTGTTGAGATTTACTTTTTGACGAAGAAGATGGTTTGGCTAGTTGTCAGCCTGTAGATTATGGCGGCAATAGTAGGTAATCAGACCCGAATAAATTAGGGCTTGTTAACATTATCTAAGCGAATCGACAATCAGCACCAAGAACCAGAAAGCAGGAAACATCCGATCCAGCTGGTCCAAGAGAGAAGGTCCTACCAAATCCCTTCCGCCTGCTGAACAATCGTTCCACTTCATTTTAAAAAACTAGAGAGGCGCAAACTCTGACCTTTACCACTAGTACTTTCATCATTGTAGTTTCTCCTTCGTCAATCTGACATTTTCTATTTGCTTATTGGGTTACACTGCTAAATACACAGAGTTCCCCGAGGCTATCATGGATTGAGATCCTATACAAGTTCCCATGGCCTATATCTGATTAACGCCAAACAAGGGAGGGCCATTTGGAATGAAGGTGGCAAGAGAGTTTGGATTCAGAGGAGAATGTCAGCAAGGGCTAAAAATATTTTCGGCAACTTTTTCTCCGTTAACGTAAAATGGACTTTGCTTTGTGTCATAAGTTACGGCGATATATACCCATTCCTCTGCAAGCAGAAGATCCGAATTGCAATTCTTCCAAGCTCTAGGATTAACCTACCAAAAATAGGACCTTTTTGGATTCTGACGCCAAAGTTCTTGCCGTTTGGTAGTTGTTGCATGGGGGCCTGATCGGTTTGAGTCGATTTCAGGTTTCCCTTATGCTTGAGGACCGGTTAAAGGCATGATTAACCCCTTCAGTTGTCTTGAGTATCACATCACTCAGCTGAGCAAGATTCGATAACTAGTGCTGACACCGGTTACCATACCGACAATGGCCCAGATACCGGCGCTGGTCATTTCACCCAGAACCAAGCCTAGGAATACCGGTCTGGCCTGTCGATAGGTGCTTAACCCGCCGTATTTCACCAGCAGATGTTTGATTATCCAGCCTAAAAAGATTGAAGGCCATAGCTTTAGTGAAGCCCAGGAACTGAGCATGGTGTAACCGATAGGATGCAGCGGCCACCAGAGAAAAATCTTCCTCAACCATATCAACAGCATCATCGACAGGCTGCCGGCCATCATAAAACCAGTGTTGGTCCAATCGGTTCCGCTTTCGCCACCAACCAGTACTGAAGTCAGCCAGCGCATGTCACCTGCCCCACCGGTATACGGTGCCCGATAGGTATAACTGATTTTTAGCACCGAATAGTAGGAGACGAAAGTCCCGATGACCATCGCTGCTGCCATACCGAGTAACAGGCTACGGCGGCTGATTCTAACTTCATCTGCTGCTTTCAGACCGTTGGCCACGTAGGGCATCATGATTTCCCTTAGGTCACGCGTCAGGGAAACCGGATGCATAAACAGCGAGGTCATACTCGCAGGGTTAATCCGAGCTGAACCCAAGATAGTCAAAAGGATATAGTGCGAGGAGTAGGAGGGGTTGACAAAGGGGATCCCACCGTTAATTACTTGCCAGGTCAAGGACATGTATATCCCTAGAAGCACCACCACAAACAGAAAAGCGAAGCCAGGCGACATACCCATCAGATGGTTGCCCCACACTAGCAGCAGTATGCCACCAGTCAGTCCGGTAATGGCGAGCGGTGGAGATATTAAACCACGACCCCGCCCGGACTCGTTCGAGTCTCGGCTAGAGCTAAAGGTACTGAAAAATACATTCTTGAGGTAAGGCCGGGCCTGGAAGAGAGTATAGATGACGAAGGTTAAGCTGGCGCCAATTTCCTGTGAAGCGCTGAACGAATAAGCGTTCCACTGCACACCGGGCCCTTTGGTGATTTGAAAGCCTAGCATTGAACCGATCAAGGATTGGAATTTAAAGAACAGAAAGAAAAACCAGAGGCTGAAGGAAATCTCCAGAGGTAATAAATAACTAAATCCCACCATCGACAAATACAGATTGAGTTGCAAAGGTCTGAGGGCACTCCAGGGCCTCTCAATTAAATAGGGATCCGGTCTGAAACGGAGGGGAAAGTCTGGGATAAAGGGGAAAAATTGATGTAGGCCGTTTAAGGTGTGGAGCAGCAGAGGAAGGGAAAATCCAATCCATAAGGTTTTACGGCTAAAGAGTGAATTTTTGCTACCCGGAGGGTGAGATGCCATCTCTACCGGTAACACGATGAGAGGAAAGCTACACCGCTCAATCTCAACCCATTGCCGACGTAACAACGCCGACAGACAGATCACCACCAGATAAAGGACAAACACGTAAAGTGTCCAGGCGGAGAGTGGCACCCACCAGGCCGTCCACGGAATGGATTCACCGGAGGAAATGCCTTCATAAAACGATTTGATGGCACTGTTATCTCGAACCACCCGCCAGTGGGGAATGTGTTGATGGAACAACGCCGTCCAATCATTCTCAGCGGTGGCGAAATACTGGTAAGCAACCAGCGGACGCAGCGCGTGCCTCATCATACCGGTGGATGGAATACCGGAGGCAGCCGCCATAATGCACCAGATGGTCACCAGTTCTGCGGCAGACAATGCCAGTTTGGGCGAGACAGCAGTCAGCAGGCGGTTGCCGATCAGTACCAAAATGGTCAGGACAAAGAACGGCCCCACCGGGAAATGGCCACCAGACAGAAAGACGCTACGAATTACATAGTCGTTGTAGGGGGCAATTAAACACTCCCCGGCGGCACAGATCAGTCCAATGCTGATCAGCCCGCCAGGAAGCGCCAGTCATAGGGCCGCTTTGGAGGTTTGAATGCACGCTTGAGGGTTGATTCATTTGTTCACTAGCAGCACAGTCAAGGAGGGACAGTTATTGTGTCTTCACCAACCCAAATTGACTATAGCGATTTTTACAGTTGCTAAACGGTCGGTAACTCGGGTACCACTTCTGTAGCTAGGGTTTCCATACAATGCAACCATTTAGCTTTATCGTCCCAGTCGTGCGCGATCATTAAAAGCGTACCGAATCCGCCCGTTTTATCCCATAGCAGTTGCAATTGACGCAGGCATTCATCACGGTCACCGATGATGCATAGTGTCTTGAGTAGATATTCCAGGGTGATGTCTTCATCGGGCATGTCGGGATCGTGCTTTAGGTCTTCAAGTTTGATATGATAGAAGTCGCCTTGAAAATCAAAAGGGGGACCTGTCTGCTACAATTTGAGAATCAGGTCGATACTTTCAACCGTCATCAATCCCTGTGTTTGTGGGTCAGGCAGGTCGAACAAGCCCCAGTCGAGGGACACTACCCTGACCAAAGCCACAATTGATTCGTCCCCGCGAAAGATGATCCAGATAAGCCAGTCGTACCGCCACGTTGACCGGGTGGTGTTGTGGTAGAATCGACACCCCACTTCCCAGGCGGATCTGTTTGGTGCGGGGGTAAAACATTGGCGATAAAGAGATCATTGGAAGGAATAGGTTCCCATGCCACGGTGTGGTGTTGACCAATCCAGGCTTCCGTAAATCCCAGCTGATCTGCCTTAATGGTAAAATCGATATCTTCTTCAAAACAGAGGGGACGCTCCTTCTCAGGGGGGTGAATCGGTATCATAAACGCACCGAGTTTCATCGTTTTAGACCTCCTCTAATATATCACGAACGGGATATGGCACCTGATGTGATTAGATCTGGTTACTGATAGGATCATTATAGGCCAATTCAACACCGAGATCAACCTCAGTCGAAAAAACAGCTAAGAACTTAGACTTGTCGGACAAAATGGGTTACATTAGCAGCAGGCAATTTCAGCAAAGTGGTCACTGGTGACCATCAGCAGATGTATAACCCTATACACCTGCGTCGATTAACCAAATATTGGCGCTGTACTGAATTTCGGCACTGGAGACGCTAATGGATGATGGGTAGATGTATCGTGTTTATACATCTGCTCTTAGCATGTTTCACTGTACCTGGATATTAAGGAGCAAATAAATGGCAACCTCTCACCGCTTTCACGCCGGTCATCTTCACTCTATCACTCGTAATCTGTTAGTCGCAGCAGGCACGTTCCATCATATCGCCGATGATGTAGCTGAGATTCTGGTCAAGGCAAACCTGTCTGGCCACGATTCACATGGAGTGCTTCGCGTCCCTACTTATCTCAAAAGTATCGAAAGTGGTGGAATTGCCCCTTCAGTTGAACCAAAAGTAACTCTCGAAACTGGCAACAGATCACAAATCGACGGTGCTAACGGCTTCGGACACTATACCGCTCGATGGGCGATGAAACACGCCATTTTGAAAGCAAAGGAGACTGGTGTCTATTGTGCAAACTTGATTCGTATCGGTCATATCGGTCGCCTGGGAGAATACGCGGAAGCGGCTGCAATCGAAGGTTGTATCGGCCTGATCACTCTCGGCAGTGGGGGGAAAGAAGGTGGCCGCATCACGCCCTTCGGCGGAGTTGGGGGGCGTCTCGGCACCAATCCAATAGCCATTGGTGTTCCAACAGGTGATCAGGTGCCGTTTATCATTGATATGGCAACTAGCGTAATTGCCGAAGGCAAGATACAGGTTGCCCGAAGTATGAATGCGGATCTACCCCCAGGCACCATCGTGGATCAACAAGGTAATCCTAGTGTCAAAACTAGTGACTTCTACGACGGTGGATTCCTACTGCCGTTTGGGCAGCACAAGGGCTACGCTATTTCTCTATTAACCTGTCTGCTGGGTGGTTTGTCTGGAAACTTTGATGTTGAGAAAGGCCGTATGGGTGGTACCTTTATGCAGGTGATCGACGTCAATGCCTTCACACCTCTAGAGACTTATCAACGCGGAGTGCGATCATTCTTGGATGGCATTAAATCTACCCCTCCTGCGCTAGGTTTTGAGGAAGTCCTAGTGCCGGGTGATTTTGAACAGTCTTCACGTCGCCAACGTTTGGTACATGGGATTCAATTACCTGATACTATCTATCAGCAGATTTGCCAGTGTGCTGAACAACTCAACGTATCGATGGACAGAAACGTTGTTACCACTGCCGACATGGACCGATACAGTCTTTAACTCCCCTCAGCCTCTCACCTTCACACGTGTAAATATTTGGTTATAGTGGACAAATGAGTCAGGCCAACCACTAGCAAATTACAAAAAGGAAAAACTCTATGTTGACAACCCAAAAGAATCATACTTCGAAACTTTTGGCTTTCTAATGATGAAACAGTATTTTTCCGCCCCAGAAATGGAAGAAATTAGCCGTCAGTCCGATAGTGTGCTTAACAAGGAGCGCAATAGAGATCCATTCAAAGGTAAGGGAGAGCAAGCAACTACCATTGTATAGCAGAGCCCGTTTTTCACCCAACTGGTTGTGAGTGACCGCATATACAAGGTAATTGAGAGTTGATGCCGGGCGAGTTCATCTGGTTCGGCTCGGAAGGAAATTTGACGGTGCACCAGGAGCGTTGCTAGCATACCGATCGACAAGGAACCGTTGAAGTCGATTACAGGCGGATTAAGATAATGATTTACTTAGACACGGTGACCAGTGAGCGGGTTGTTTGCGTGTGAGCCCGGTTCACACCAACTGCCACTCCATACTGGTCTTCAACCGTTAATCGCCCAGAAAGCGCATTCTCACCCTCAGGCTTTTGGGGTTGGCGGGGGTGAACAACCCTATTTCACTCCGGAATCCGCTCCCGGAGATATTATATTTTTCAACCACTGTCTTTAGCACCGCCTGTTTGGGTTGGCCGACGTTATCTGGCCCTCAAATTCACCGCTCAACCAACAGCTGAATCGCATATGTGCTCTCTTCAACGCTGGTTGTAGGCATTGAAACCCGACCCGGCATTCGTCAACAACCATCATCCACGCATCATAAGTATGGTTAATATTCCTCTTCCGGTAGAGTAAGGCACACTTGGAAAGCCCTCCCCGGTGTGTCCTCCTCGTTCGCAAAACGGCCTTATTTTTACGAAGCAGCCTCTTCTATCTATCAGACGCAGTAGGCGGTAGTACGTCCACCTGTCAACGTCTGGTCAAAACTCGAACGGAACAGTTGGCCCAACACGGACGGCAGTTCGCCTCGCTTAGCCTTCATCGCCCAAATTGGTGGGACAGAGTGCGCTGGCAGAACGTACCCACTCCGATCATCCGCTTTTTTGTAGCAGTAGATTGAACACCAACGGGTGTCCTTATTCAAGCCCTTGGCAGCTACCGCGTGCGCCGCATGAGACAGACAACAGACAACCGAGCCTGGAGGTAGTGACAGATGTTCAATTTTCAGTAGTTGTTCGGTAACCGGATGTAGACGTTTAGCCAGCCATCCTTTTCGCATTCTATCATCATTGGAAGCTCGGCAACCGGTTGGGTCGCGGAAGAGGTGGCTACCTCGAATCAGTTTCAGCCCACCATCGTTTGCAGCTTCAAACCCTTGAGGATAGCACAAGGTAAGGTTGAGGTTTGGCTGAAGTTGGTACTCCAACACACTAGTCACCCCTTGATCGTCAACACCTCCACCGATTTGGTGACTGTGCCAAGCACCACCGGCATAACCTGCAGTTCGTGTTAATAACTGATTGTGATCAAAATAGATACGGTCTGTTCTGAGGCACATTTGTTGTAATTGGAGCATCTGTGGGTGAGTCAGCACATTCATCAAAAACGAAACGTGCCCAGCCGGGAAATATTCAGCTAAAACGCTATGTTGCCGCAGGGTTTTTACTCCAGCCCGATCGTCCGACTGAGGCAATATTTGACTTCCCCCCAACGCGTGGTTAATTTCATCGGCAGTCAGAGATTCCGTCGGTGGAGTCCGACCCAGTGCCTGCCAGTCGATCTGTCTCCAATCCGATAGCAATAGTCTGTCGTTAAGTTGCTGACCGTACTTTAGCGCAGTTGTCCACTCATGAATGGCTTCTGGGGTCATAACCCTTTCTAGGACAGCGTACCCATCCACCAAAAAACGGTCATAGTCGAACTGTTCCACCAGCGTTGACATATCGAAGATGTCCGAACGGTTGGTTTCCAGTTGGTCCCAGTTATCGTCGGACCACAAAACCGGAGAGTGCGAGTTGTGCATGAAATCGGGCCGAGTGGCTTGGGCTAATCCATCACTCGGCTGCGACAGAAGTTGGGACAAGACGGGATCCAATGCCTCCCAACTCAGAAATGGATTCTGCGGCATTACAGGAATAGCATCGGTATCGATATTCTGTTTTATATTCGTTTCGTCCATCGTCTTATCTTTCCTTGGTCTTCCTTTCGGGGATTCAATATGGTGATATTCCGAGCATTTCATCTAGGTTGCGATCGACCCCTGCTAATCGACAAAGCCCTGTTGAATAGCTTGCTGGCGTGCCAAGCCAAATAGTCAGGTTGATCCGGTTGCAGTTCAAGTGCTTTTTAATTGCTTTGTCTGCTTCTTCATATTTCTGTTTTTATACAGGCTATATGCGAAGGCATCCCAGTAGGAGGAAATTGGTTTAAACTTAACTGTCCTCTTGGCCAAAGCGAAGGCGTCACCCAAACGGTAGTCCCATTCCAGGTAAAACATGGCCAACGAATTACAGGCTGAGGCGGACATTTGTCTGATTCCCACTGATGGCATACTTTCCGGGGACGCATATTTCAATGAAGCGGATAAGCATTGGCTTCGATCTGTTGTTGAACGTATTGGCGAAATTCGGCAATTTCGTTAGTGGATAGGACATTGCGGATAATCAGGTAACCGTCCTCGTGGCATTCGGCAACCTGTTGGTCGCTCAGCTTGACGGTGTTCGTCATCATATATGATCCTCCAACAGAAAACGATGCCATCTCGTCAAGTGGTATATTATGAGGGAGGATTAAAAGAGGTACTCCCGTTTTCTGAACAAGCCATCCAATTAGTAAGTGGAATCTTGCATAGTTTAACCAGCCATAGATGGTGGCAGTGAAATATAGTCATAATCCCAGATGGCACGCCCTCAAGACTGGAATCAGGCCATCTCTGGTTGTGGCAATCAATGTAAGTGACAGTTCATCGATCGGAACGCCCACAATTAGCCGAAATCCACTCTCGCTCGTTGTTGCACCGGCTAACGACGGTTCTAGTGGCTAACCCTTTAACCAAGCACATCTTAGCACCTTGCTTGTCATATCGATATTTTTGGAGCCATTGCTGGATCGGCTTCGTGGCCAACTAAGGCTAATGGTAAAGACCATGTTGCGCGCGGCTCAAGGGTGGTTAATTCACAGATACAACACAACGAAATCCAAGGTTGTTATTAACCCCATTTAGCGGGCTAAGGTTTCCACGTCTTGCAACGTGCGGGTGTTGCGCGAAGAATCATGATCCTCCGCGCAACACCCAAACACGAGATGTTGACTGTTGTAGGCCGAGTGGGTTTTTAGCAGTGGATGGTTATAATAATTGCTATCATACCAGTCGGCAACTATCCAGACACATTGCCAACTATGTCGTATAAGCCGTAGGAGTTAGGGGCGGAGCTGCCTACTGGTGAACACTGTGCTATTTTCGCTTCGATCGTTAATTCCAAGCCGATCTTTTCCACTAATTGTGATAAGCGTATGCTCTGGCGAATCCCAATCCAGCACTTTAACAATCGGGATAATCACGCGAACAGCTAAGCCTGTTCGACGCGTATTGGAATGGTTGGGATCAGATTGGTGCAACGTTCTTTCATTAAAAAGAATAAATTGGCCGGGCTCCATCTCCAAAGTAACAATCTCACTGAGATCAATGTAATCAGGATCGCCCATCCGATTGAACTGAACTTCTGGGGGCGACTCAACATGAGGGATCACTCGGCGATGAGAACCCGGGATGATTTGAAGGCAACCATTTTCAACAGTACTAGGATCAATCGCAATCCAAGCTGAAACGATGATAGGTGGCTCTAAGAGCCAGTAGTTGAAGTCCTGATGCCATGGGATTTCCTTGGCACCAGATTGCTTGACGAAGAAATTTGTGCGCCATAATAAAAGGTCATGACCATATAAACAAGTCATACGTTTAACAATCTGTGGATCCGTTGATAACTGATGTATCAATTGATCATCAAGATGGCGGTTATGAACTCGATTCTTATGGTCCGGAGGATCAGTGTGCAGTAATCGTTCGATCTGTGCTGCAATTTGACTCATCTCATCAACAGAACAAAGGGAATAAGGCCCCAGATATCCCTGCAACCTGAATTTCTCTATCTCATTAGCATCCAAGCTGATATTTTCCATACTCCCCCCAACATCGTAATATTTTTATATAAAAGCATTTTCAATCATCCAATACAGAGTGGCTGATCTGGTTGTGATCAACAATCTCCACTACCAGATCGGCCACTCGTCCGCTGTTGCTTTTCGCTGGTGGCTAGTCGGCATCCGCTTGCAGTACGATCTTAATCGCGGTTTTGTCGTCTAACTGATAATTGCCATTCAAAGCTTCAAACCCTTCTCTTACTCGGGACAGCGGAAGTAGGTGACTGACCATGTCAGCGAATGGAAATTCGTTCTTCTCCAGAATTGGTAGGCCCCGAACAAAGTGTTCGTATGTACTACCCCAAACGGCTTCCAAACGGAGATTTTTACGCATCAACAGTTGGTTGATGTTGAAATCAATTGACCCCATATCGACGAAGTGCCCCACCTCTACGAAAGTGCCACCATACCGAACATAACCTAAACCTTCAGGGGTCGCCGGTAGGAAACCGGCACATTCCAGTACGACCTCAGCTCCCTCCCCGTTGGTGGTATGCGACTTGACCAAGTCAGTACGTTCTTCGACAGACGTTACTTCGTCGATATTAATCGTAATATCAGCGCCCATCCTTTTTGCTAATTCCAACCGGCGCTTGGGACCGCCTACCATAATCAACTTGCCAGCCCCGCTAATTTTGGCACTGATAAGAGTAACCAACCCGATGGCTCCAGAACCTTGAATCACCACTGTATCACCGATCTTTATACCGCCCCGCATAGCAGCATGGACACCAATGGTGAACGGTTCAGTCAAAACGGCCACCTCGGGTGAGACTTCGGTTTTTAGCAGACAAGTATTGGGATAGTTGAGGTAGATATAGTCGCCGAACCCACCGCTAAAATGGGGCAAATTATCGGGTTCTGTCCGAAAACCGTATGCGTCATAACCTCTGACACCAGGAGCAAAGACGATACGGTCGCCTTCCTGAATTGGTTGGCCAACATAATCAGTTTCAACTCCAGTACCAATTGCTTCGATAACCCCCACATTTTCGTGGCCTAACAGGATCTCCTTTTGGAAACCATTTGGGAGGGTTTCTCCTTTTTCTTTTTCACCGGGTTTTTGCCAATTGTGCAGATCCGTTCCACAAATACCGGCCATCTCTTGCTTGAGCAAAACGGTATTGGGTTCAGGATCGGGGACAGGATACTCTCGAATCTCAAAATCTTGACCGTGCGCAATCACGGCCCGTCCAGTTCTTGCCATCTTTGTACACCTCCACTGCAGCTTGCTTCTCGAAAAACTTAGTAACGCTAATAAAGGAAGTAATAACGATCCACGCCCCCCCAATTTTATGCTATATACAGTGGAAAATCCAGTCTCTGGCTCGGAACTGATGGATAACAGCCCCCGCAGCAACGACTGTCATTGCAATGATGGAAGTTTGCCTGCATAATAGAATTGGTCCTAACCAACGGCGCAGATCACCAAAAATTTGTAATTTATAATTATTTCCGACAACATAACTCCCGATCCAATTGTAAGAGTCGTTCCGTATGTAACCTGAATATTTTCGGTCAATAAATAGGGGAAATTGCCTATTGTCCACTTTAGTATCTTGAGCGATAACGTCCTGCAAGTACCCCGGTCTGGCTAACTCTAACCAGTGGTGAAGCCACCTCTGCTGATGAAGAGACAACTTCGTCGCTGGTAAAGACCGCACTTCGTGTGGCTGAGTGTTAATAGGATCTTGACACACAACCAAATCCGCTGCTGATGTTCCTACTATCCGGAGAGTTGTAGTTTCGGGCAGCCACCCGCAGGTCGTAAGTGTTGCTGACCTAATGACCACCCCACAACCCCCGGCATGTACCAGAGCCAGGCTCTGGCAGGTCTTGCTTAGCCATAGACAGTCTAGTCGTAGCCTGTGGATATAAATTGGAGGACGAACTGGTTTGGGTCATGTTGAAACTCCTAACAAGGGTTGTTGGTTTGAACCAACAACAAATGCTTTTATCAATAAAGCGGTTTACCACTAATCACGATCGACCGCGGTCAATCAGGTAAAGGTCACCCCACTACTGTTAGATAGACAGAGTAATGTCCACGAATAATCGTCCCAAGGGATTCAGTATCTTGTACCTCAAACTCGATACGGATATTGACTAGATCCCAAGAGGTGTCGATAGCCAGATTTGCCAGAACCTACGCTAGCTTGTCCGGCCAGGTTGGTAAAAACAGCTTGACGGTCAAGCCCTAACTTCAGGGTATGATCTGTTCATGAGGAGGGTATGGGTATGTAAAATTTGGAGTTCGCGAATTGGCTGGCGGAAGAGTCGAATACCCTCGGGGGGGTGGCGGTGAAAGCTCCACCGGACAAGACAAGTTAGCGGCTAACTCAGCTGGCTGAGATTTGAAGTAACTCATTTATGTCAGCGGTATGGGATTGTTTGATCACTACCAGATGTCGCTATTCTTGACTCATCCGGGCTAGATACGGCGGAGATTAGCCAACCATCATGGCCCGCTAAGATGAATAATTCCTGAGCGGAGT
The DNA here is from genome assembly GCA_030748495.1 of Candidatus Poribacteria bacterium. Lineage (GTDB taxonomy): Bacteria > Poribacteria > WGA-4E > WGA-4E > UBA9662. Next base: position 23,986 of record JASMLX010000090.1, read on the forward strand.
CAGCAGCCCGTGTCTCATGCAACCGCTCATGCAACCAGATTGGCGAAGGAATCGTCTTGGTGCACACACCATTGGCGCAGCAGAGCGCGGTGCTGTTCGAGTTCCCCGTTCCAGGCTCCGTCGAGTGCCGACGGCAGGCGTTCTATTTGGTTGTCTTTGATTTCTAACTGCTCTAGTGGTGTTCTTCGCAGTGTCGTGTCAGTCGAACTCAGATCGGACTTTGGTCCGATATTATCCAAACTGTAACGGATGTAGGCCGAGATAGAGAGGTCACCTCGATTGGCTCTATTTTCAATGGTGGCACAGTATTCTTGGCTAACTTTTATTGACAGTCTCGATGTTTTCAACAACAGACCGGATGCAACGCTGAAGATGGCAAGACAACAGGCTAATAAGCCAAAATGTGCTTGATGCGCAAAAGTTTAGGTTGTGATGCTACTATGTCTCAAGAGGTAGCCCCGTTTTTAATGACAGTCAGTCAAGGACGAAATGTGTTGCAGAATAAGCGATATGTTGGCATCTGCCTCTCTGTTTCAGATTAAAAGAGTAAGTAGTTAATGAATATTAAACAGGTTTTTGGAACTAGTTTATTAGCTTGAATTAGCATTGGTCTATTTGTAGGTTTTAAGCGCAAAATAAAACTCAAGGATGGGAATATGCCGAATACAAAGTAGTACGTTGGTGCTCATCCGGTTCGAAGAAACCTCTTCCGCTTTATCTCCTCAGAGAAAATAATTACCTACCATTTTGATTCTCAAGCTCAAGAGGAGTATGTAGAGATGAACAATCAAAAACTTGAGCTGAACAATAAATTTCAGGTATATGAAGATTTATTCAACTATAAATTAAATAATGACAATTAAAGTGAAAGAGCCAAAGGTAGACTGAACTGAAATATTAAATATTTTGGGTAGACAAGGTTGGGAACTGATAACAGTCTATAATGAGGAATACCCAGATACTTAAACGTAAGTTAGATTGATAACGACTGTCAGCGTCAAGAATAGAGTGCTTGGGTGGGAATGTAAGCCTCAATGGTAAAGAGTTGGCGTTTGATCGATGGAAGTAATCTCATCGGCAACTTGTAGACTAGTTTATATGGTGTTCATGCCTTTGTCTGTTGTGGATTAGCTGAGCCATGAAAAGGGTGACAATTATCTCTTAGCTGTTAGCCCTGTGATGAAATGGATCTAAGTCACCGACACTATTTCGCACGCTTATGGACATTCTCTAGTTGATTGATTTTTACTTTCGTTCTTCCTATAATGACTTTTTATGGCTATGCAACAGAGAAAATCAGATCGATTAGCTGAACAGAACCAACTGCCATAGGCGTTGTTGGAAGCGGTTAATATCTGCTTTGACCATTATCTTAAAGGTGAAACAATGGAAATAAACAGGAAATTCGAATTCGAAAAGAAATTTACTGATAAGGGGCTATTCACTCCTTGGTTCAACGCAAGGTACTGGTTACTAAGAAAATTAGGGCTGAACGGATACTCTTTACTTGCATTCCTTTTAGGTGTAACCGTCACCTTGATTGCCCTCCAGTTATTTTCATGATCCTAAAGTATCCGTATCTTCAAGAGCGACCGATAAGGTTATTTATCGGCGTTTTTATTATCAAGCCAAAGCGGGCACAACGGGCAATGTTCCCGTAATAAAAACCCCACTAACACAGGGACTAGTGGGGCAATGAAACTGCGCATTTGAATCGTATTTTCTTCTCAGGGTTAAATCAAATTAATCTTCACCTTTGCTGATGTGTGGGGAGTAGCCCAAGATGGATAAGGCGAAATGGTTCGGGAGTCCCAGGCGCATATCCTTACAATGATCAGGAGGTATTTAACGATGGAATTCCATCATTGGTAAGCATGAAATAAAAGGTCTGAATAGTGATTCGTTTGATTTCCGTGATTATTATGGAGAAGGGAGTCCACAACCAATAAAGACGATAATAGGCAGAAGAATGAATGTCGCCTGCGTAGTACACACTATTTCGGATAACCTACCCAGCAACTATGATATCCATCGTAATAAACTTCCTTGCCACCAGCAAACGAGGTATTAGAATAAGGATCATCGGCGATCTTTATATAACTTTTTGGTATTTCTTGTCCTGCTTTTTAATCTGGTCACCAATCTAACGGCTTTCCCTTAACTTCTGTCAATGCTCAGTATTTGGTTCAAATGGGGATTTTTCTCGTTGTTTTTCCAGATCACGCCATCGATGACGTAGTGGGTAACTTGGGGTAAAATCAGTACGAATAAGACCGCTGCCTGAATAGTTGGAATTACTGTCAGAGACAGCGTATAGGGTAAGAAGATAGCAAAAAATGCTTGCTTTTCACGGTTTATTAGAACATCCCAACCATATTCTTCAATAAATGCCAAAAACAGGCTGCCACCGAAAATCCAACCTACCTATTGCCACCTAAAAGTATAAGGTTTTTCTCCTGTAGCTAGAATCCTCTTTTTGCGAATCACGTACCAGTTGATCAAAACCAGATAGGGTACGCCGTGAGCCACGACGTTGCTGATAGAAAAGACTAGATCCGAATTGAAGAAAACGATGCCCAGATACCAGTTGGCAGCCGTCGTTAAT